>PLPU01000267.1:1184-24580 GCA_003159975.1 Acidobacteriaceae bacterium | reverse complement strand
ATGATGGTGCAGGGCACCACGCCGAAGTACTCCTCGAACGAGGTCCAGCACTGCACCGCGCTGATGGTTACTGCCTTCTCCTTCATCCAGCCGTCGACCACCGCGCCCAGCTTGGCCATCTTCAGCAGCGCCGCGTCGGGAATACCGGAGGTCGTCACATATTTCTTGATGGCCGCCAGCTTGGCCTGCGCAGCGTCGTCTGCATCTGCGAGCCGGTTGATGCGGCCGAATATCTCAGACAAATCAATCGGCTCGATGGAGATACCGTTCGTCTCCATGATCCGCTCGGAGTAGCGAACCGTATTGAAGGCGGCGGGCCGCGCCCCGATGGACCCGATGCGCAGATTCTTCAGTCCCTTCACGATGCGGCAGACCGCCGAAAACCACTCCAGATCGGCCTTGAATTCAGCCGACGCCGGGCTCTCCGTGTGCAGCGTGGTCAGCGAATACGGAATGCCATACTGCATCAGGTTGTTGCACGCGCTCATCTTGCCGCAGAAACTATCCCGCCGGGTCGCGATGGTCATCGCGTCACTGCGATCCGGTGTAGCCTGGATCAGCACTGGCACGTTGAGCCCGGAATGCCTCAAAGTATCGGCCACACCGCGCTCGTCGCCAAAATTGGGAAGTGTGACGATGATTCCGTCGATCTCCACCGCATGTTTTTTGAACAAATCGGAGCAGCGTATTGCATCGGAAAAGGTCTCCACCGCGCCGTAAGTCGTATCCTCCGCACTCAGCACAATCGCTTTGTCGCCTGCCGACTCAACCGCCGCAATCATCTCCTCACGGCCGCTGTTGGCCAAATGGCCAGGAAAGAATCCGCGATTGCCTACCACGATTCCAAATGTCATCTTCCGTTTTGTTGTCATCTTTCACTAGCTCCTTGTTGCCGCATTTTCATCAACCGTTGCGGCTCGGGCGAAAGCGCACTCCGTAGAACAGGCCGAGCGCCAGCAATAATCCACCCCACCAGATGGACGCGTGGTAGTTTTGGACCGCCATGGTTCCAGTGCCGAGTTCGTACAGCCCGTAGCCGAGAATCAGCGCGCCGTAAGCGATGAGCAGAACACCGATGAAGAACCAGATAGGGATATCAGTCGAGTGCATGNNNNGTAAACAGGCTGACAATTACATTGACGCCGACCGATGTGCTGACCGACCAGAGCGCGCGATACATGTTCTCCGCCATGTCCTTGGCATCGGGCGAGATGGCCACGTAGCGGAGCGCGGAGGGATCTGCCTTGACCCAGGCCCAGAGGCCGATGGAGGTGAGAGTTCCTATCAGCAGGCCCCAGAATCCGCCCTGCCTGGTGGCGCGCTTCCAGAACATGCCCAGCAGCACCACGCCGAGCAGCGGCGAGATGAAGAAGCTGAAGAGCGCCTGAACATAATCCATGATGCCCGCGGCATTCATGACCAGGTAGGCCGCACCGATGGAGATGATCACGCCGACGATGGTAACGATGCGGCCGACAAGGACATAGTGTTCGTCGCGAGCATGCTTGACGATGTGCGGCTGATAGATGTCGTAGGTGAAGATGGCGGTGAAGGCGCTCACATTGCCGGCCATCCCGCTCATGAATCCGGCGATGAGTGCGGTGATGCCCAGGCCAAGCAAGCCCGGTCCCAGGTAGCGAACCATCATCAGGGGCAGCACTTCGTTATAGCTATGCAGGCCTGCGCCAGGATGCGCGGCAACCACGTTTTCGCCGACCAGGTGCATCAGGCTGCCATCGGAGTTCTGGAGCACTACCAGTCCGAGCAGGCCAGGAAGAATCACGATGAAGGGCACGGCCATCTTGAAGAACGAACCGATCACTGGAGCCAAGCGCGCGGAACGCAGCGAGTTGGCCGCAAGCACCCGCTGGACTACAAGAAAATCGGTGGTCCAATACCCGAAGCTGATGGCAAATCCGAGTCCAAACACAATGCCGGTCCAGTGAATGCCCATGGGGTTGTCGGCAAAGTGACCCATGCTGCGCCACATATGGGTGTAGTCTCCGGCGGGCGTGACGCCGTTGGCGATGTTTTGTGCCAGGCGGGCTTTGAAGCCGGTCCAGCCGCCGGTTTCAACGAGTCCAAGGATGGGGACGAGGAGTGCGCCACCCCAGATGAGTACGAACTGGAGGACTTCATTGAAAATGGCGGAGCGCAGGCCGCCGAGGGCGACATAGGCGGCAACGGCGAGCGAACTGACGATGATAGAAAAGTTCAGATCCCAGCCAAGAACGATCTTCATCACTTCAGCCATTGCGAACATATTCACGCCGCTCATGAGCACGGTCATGAATGCGAAGGAAACTGCCGCCACGGTGCTTGAGCCCTGGCCGTAGCGAAGCTTCAAATATCCCGGCACCGAGTGCGTCTTGCACACGTANNGCCAGAATGCCATACTGGTAGGCCGAACCCGCCCAGCCCATCAGTTCAAGCGATCCCAGGTTGGCGGAGACGAAGCTCAACCCAGCAATCCACGCCGTCATTTCACGCCCGGCCATGAAGAACTCTTCGCTGGTGTTGGCCTTGCTCTTGAGGTAGAAACCAATCCAGATCACCATCACGAAGTAAATCGCGATCACGGCGATGTCGAGAGGGCGCAGGTGCGCGAGAGAGGGCGCTCCGAGCCCGGCAAACAATGCGGCAGCTGAAGGAGAACCGGCGGCGGAGATGGCGCGTGGGACGAGACCGAACATTCTTGTCACCTGAACAGGGTGTGACGCCCTAGAGGTTGCCGGACGTTCGCCCCTAAGTAAATGGGTTTACTCCAAGTCTTGTCAAGCGAGAAACTGCCCCGCCCAAATAATACTGGACAGGAGCCCACCCCGCCCCGTTCGAAATCGCAATGTGCTGGAAATCAGGATGTATCCAGGGTGTAGCAAACGTTTACTCGACGAAGTCTACCATATTCGCAGCCCCTTCCTCCACCCCCATCATTTCTTTCTTGTCTTCCCTGGGTCCACAGGGGTATTTTGAGACATGGGACCGTCTTTCCCCTCTCTCAATTCAACTACGCTCTCACCGCTCGCAGCTTTTTTGCGTCCTCGGCGCACTTGTCATCTCACCCTCGCCCTAAGGAGTCTTAACCATGCGCTCGCCTGTTGATCCAATTGGTTGTAGCGGCTTCTCACGCCGCACCTTCTTCCGCTTCGCTGCCGGCGTCTCCGCCATAGCTAGTATTCCCATCCTGACTGAGTCCCGCCTCGCCTACGCCGCGCGCCCCCACTTTGCCGACCCCAACAAAGGCATTCATATCGACGCCAACGAAAACCCGCTCGGGCCCTCTCAAGCTGCGCGCCAGGCCATCGCCGACATCATCCCCAAAGGCGGCCGATACGAATTCAGTATGGAAATGGACCTCGCAGAGACCTTCGCCAAAATCGAAGGCCTCAATCCAGAATCGGTCCTTCCCTTTGCCGGCTCCAGCGACCCGCTCCACTACACCGTGCTGGCCTTTACCGACAAGAGCAAGCCGCTCGTGATCGCCGACCCAGGCTATGAAGCGCCCATGTGGGCCGCGCAGGTTTCCGGGGCGCCGATCATCAAGGTGCCGCTGGCCGATCCCAAGGGCGCCGCCACGCACAACATCAAGAAAATGATTTCCGCCGCATCCACGCCCGGCGTCATCTACATTTGCAACCCCAACAACCCCACTGGCACCTGCACGCCGCGCGCGGACCTTGAATACGCGGTGGCGAACCAGCCGAAGGGTTCGATCCTCCTGATTGACGAGGCGTACATTCACCTGTGCGATGAGCCGCGCTCGCTGGACTTTGTGAAGCAAGGCAAGGACGTGATTGTTCTGCGCACCTTCTCCAAGCTCTATGGGATGGCTGGGATCCGCATGGGCTTTGCGATTGGCCGGCCGGACCTTATTGCCAAGTACCAGCAGTTCGGGCAGAACGCGCTGCCGATTACCGCGCTGGCAGCGGCGAAGGCGAGCCTCACCGATCCGGACCTGGTGCCGTCGCGCCGCAAGATCATTGGCGATATCCGCATGGAGAACCTGGCCTGGCTGAAGTCGCAAGGATATGCCTGCACGCCGTCGGAGAGCAATTGCTTTATGCTCGACGTGCGCCGCCCCGGCAAGGAAGTGCTCGCGGCGATGGCCGCCAAGGAAATCTACATCGGCCGCATCTGGCCGGCGTGGCCCACCCAGGTGCGCATCACCGTAGGCACCGCCGATGAAATGGCCGCCTTCCGCAGCGCATTCTCCGACGTCATGGCCAGCAAAACCTCCGGCCTCACGCCCATGCCCCGCCCCGGCCGCCTCGCCGATAGGCCCTTCACCCACCTGTCGTAAGAGCAGTCGTCAGTTGTAAGTTCTCAGTTGTAAGTTAAATGCCCGTTTGATCGTCTCAACCCTTGAGTTACCACAGAAATAAAAACCCCCGTCAAATGACGGGGGTTTTTATTGTGCTCGGAATTGTGATTCGGCCTATTCTTCATGTGTCAGTAAACATCCGATCGTTTACTGACAACTGAAAACTTACAACTGACAACTGTTCTTAAAACAGAATCTTCAGCGCGAGCTGAACGTTGAAGGGTTCGCCTGGCCCGATGCCTGGGGAGTAGTTGCCGGAGCCGATCGTAGATCCGCTGGTACCGAATCCCCCACCCGTTTCTTTGTTGGTCGACCAATAGTCATTGCACAGTTGCGTGCAGGCCGGGCTGGCCAGGTTGATGCGGTTGAACAGGTTATACATCTCGGCGCGGAACTGAACGTTCACCGGGAAGTCATGAATGTCGAACTTGGTGTTTTTGAACACCGACAGATCGAAATCTTCATAACCCGGACCGTAGATGCTGTTGCGCGCGATCGAACCCCAGGTGTTGCTTGCCGGATCGGCGAATGCCGCCGGGTTGAGCACCTGCACATACTTTCCGCCGTTCGAGTTGGTCAGGATGGCATGGCTAACTCCAGCAAATGGATTGCCCACCTGGTTGACCCGCTGCGTGAATTCGTTCGTTCCGCTGGTGTCGTTGCTATCGTAGATCGTGATCGGCTGGCCGCCCTTGAACGCAAATGCCGAGTTCAATGACCAACCTCCGGTCAGGAGCTTCGGTCCGCCAAAGGTCGGAACGTCATAGTTCAGATAGCCCACAAAAGAGTTGCGGGTATCGAAGTCCGAGTTGCCGTAGTCACCCGGATCTCCCGACAGGTTGTTCTTGAAGTCATAGCTGTCCTGCGGCAATGCGCCGCGATAGGCCGTCACTTCATCCAGGTTGTGACCCCACGTGTAGGCTGCCTGCGAAGTCAGATTGTGCCAGTTTGTCGTGCGGAAAATTGCCTGAAGCGAGTTGTAGTTTGACGTGCCGATGCTCTCCACCTGGTTGATGTCGGAGTAGCAGTAGCCGCCAAACGTGCATGGGGCGCCGGGGGTGGAAGGCGAAGGCAGGCCGCTGTATGCTCCCGGCGTGCCCCCCAGGTAGGGCTGGTTGATGTTGAGAAGGCTCAGCAGCTTGCGCCCCTGGCTGCCCACATAGCCAATCTGCATGAATGCCTTGTTGCCCAGCGATTGCTCGATCTGGAGGTTGAAATTGAAGTTGTAAGGCGACCGGAAGTTAGGAGCCACGCTGAACACGCCGCATGGGTTGGCCGCGGGGCAACCGAGCGTTGAGGTGGGAATGATCTCGACGCCGGGGACAATCGTGGTGGCGCCCGTCGTAAGTGTAAACACCGGGCTCGATCCGCCGGGATTGCCTTCAAGGCCGTTCGGTGCGCTGTTGCCGGGACGGTTGTCGAGGAATGGGTTCGCATTGGGCGTGTCAAAGAACAGGCCGCCTCCGCCGCGAACCACCATCCCCTTCAGGCTCTTTGGTTGATAACTGAATCCGAGGCGCGGGCTGATGCTGTTCCAGTCGCTGCCGTAGATCTGGCTGATGTCCTGTCCATGGAAAGCGATGCCCGTCGGAGTCAGCCCCGGACGAAACACCGAGAGATCCTTCTTCGAGTCCTGCATCGGCTGCATGTAGTCGTAGCGGATTCCGAAGTTAACGTTGAACGATGTGGTGATCTGGTAGCTGTCCTGCGCGAAAAGATCGAATCCATGCGAAAACACCAGGCGTTCGGGATTGCCGACCGCAATGGAGCCTTTGGTCAGATATCCCGCCAGGAAGTCCGCCAGATCCGCCACATCCGGGTCCGTCGTATTCCACGGCACCGAGCCGTCCCCCTTCGGCCCCTGCCCGCCCATGAAGTTGTAGCTGCCGATAGCGTGGCGATGGTAGAACTCGTCCACCTGCGCGCGACGGAACTCGCCACCCATGCGAAGCTGATGGCGGCCGATGGTCCAGTTGAGCGCGTCGTCAAGCACGCCCGTCACGTCCTGGCGCCCCTCGGGCGGCGTGTTCCCGGTTGGTTCAAAGTCATACCCGATGTTGATATTCGGCGCGTTGACAAACGGAGAACCAGTCACGAATCCCGCCGTCGCAACGTCGCTGAAGTCGGTCTTGGCGTCGGAGAATGTCTGGTGAAAATAGTTCACGCCTGCGGTCAACGTGTTGCTGAGCGAAGGCCGGATGGACCAGTTGTAGCCCGCCGAGTAGTTGTAGACATGGATGGGGCCGATCTCGAAGAAGTAGGGGTTGATGTCCGTCGTGCCCACCGGGGCGGTCTGGTTGCCTTGTCCAAGGAACGCGCGCCCGTAGATGCTTTGTTTGTCGTTGAAGGTGTGGTCCACCTTCATCACGCCGTTGTAGCTGTAGCCGAACTCCGGAGCCGCATTCTGAATTCCGCCCGCAGACGTGCCTGTCAGAAGGTTTGCCGGCCAGAGAATTGCAATCAACTGCGAGGTTGCGCTATTCAGTGGCACGTTGGCTGCCTTCAGCAGCGCCGTCGCCGCGGCCTGGTAGTACTGGTTCGGCTCGTATCCCGTGTCGCCGGTCGCAATGTTGAACTTCTGTTTCTCAAAATTGGTAAACCAGAACGTGTGGTCCTTCCAGAGCGGCCCGCCCAGCGACGCGCCCCACTGCACGTTCTCCAGCGGCAGCTCACCCAGCGTATTGAAAGGGTTCTGCGCCGCCAATGCCTGGTTGCGCTCGTAGTAGTAGATGGAGCCGTGAAGCTGGTTGGTTCCCGATTTCGTCACCAGGTTCACGCTTCCCCCAGGATTCCGGCCCACCTCCGCTGACGATTGCGTCTGCAGGCTGAACTCGGCGATGGAATCGATCGGCAGAGTAACGCCCGCAATGTTCTCGACACCGCCCTGATTGACCGCCGGAATATTGTGCCACCAGTCATTGTTATCTGCGCCGTCAATCTGCCAGTTGACCTGGTTACCGCGGGTTCCGTTTACCGAACCAAAGCCGCCCAGCGAGTAGCCGGCAAACCCAGGCGCCAGCCCGATCAGCTGGGTAAAATCTCGGCCGTTGAGCGGAATATCCTGTACGGTGATTTCGGGAATATCCGTGGTCTGGGTCGTCGTGGTTGTATCCAGCGCAAGACCGGATGCGGAAACTTCCACCGTCTCTCCCGCGGCAGCCACATTCAGCTTCACCGCAAGCGTGTAGATGACGCCTGCCGTAACAGGAACGTTGACCACCGTGGACGACTTGAAACCGTTGGCGTTCACCGCAATGGTATAGCTGCCCAGCGGCAAATCCTGAAAGCTGTACTCGCCCGCACTCGAGCTGATCGTCTTATGCGAGGTGTTGGTCGCCGTCTCTGTTGCTTCAACTGTCGCCCCCGGCACCACGGCGCCCGATTGATCGGTTACCGTGCCGTTGATGCCGCCACGGAACGTTTGTGAAAAGCCCGGTAGTGCCATCAGCGCCGCGAGTGCCAGCAGCCACGCAGTCAATCCACTTCGAGTCATTCGATATTTCATTAGGCCTATCCTCCAGGGGATGCAGGTAGAGTTGTGCTGTCATGCGCCCGGAAACGTGAAAAACAACTGCGGATGCGCGGGCGCGCATGAGCGTGCTAAGTCCTATTTTTTCTTGGGGTGTCTACAAGGATGGTATGTTTGCGGATGTGCTTCCATATCCAACACTACTTTGATGTCCCATAAAGATTCAATGAAGAAACCTCTCAACAAAGCCGCAACCCAAAACAAACATCCCGTCAAATTAAGCATCTAAATCGCCATTTTTATTGATACGGCCCATAATCGCTGAAGGCGGGTGCCTCTTCTTGCGCTTTTTCCTGGCGCAAGGGTGGGAAGGCTCACACTCATTGTGGACCGAATCAGTCGGTGAGCTAAATCACTCCGCAGAGTGCGCGCTGACACATCTCTGGGCTGGCCACGGTGCCACCCTGTCCAGTACGAGGTGAATCCCATGCTGGATTCTTCCCCAAATGCCGCCGGGAACGCTTGGTACAATCCGGCAGCCATCCTCGTCGCCACCGATCTAACCGACCTCGACCGGCTGATGCCTTTTGCGCTCGAACAGGCCCTGGAAACCAGGGCGCGCCTCTTTCTTCTCCATGTGCTGACCGCGGGTACGGGCATGGCGGTGGATATTGTCGGCATGCCCTGCTACGATCCCGCCGCAGCTCTTGAAGCGGCTACCAAAGCCCTGAATCCCTGGTGCGAACTGGCACGCCGCAAAGGCATCGAGTGCGATGCCCTGATCCGCGAAGGCCGTGTCGCTAACCAGGTTGCGGAAGTTCTTCGCCAATTCCAGGCGGATCGCGTTCTCCTCGGCACTCGAAGCCGCAGCAAATTAGGGAAGCTGCTGCTCGGGTCCGTGGCGGAACAAGTGCTGCGCTCGGTTAACCTCCCGGTCATTACCGTGGGACCCGAGGCTCATCTCCCGGTGGACGCACAGCCGCGCGTCGTCTTGCACGCCACCACACTCAGAGAGACCTCCATTCCGAGCGCAGCACTTGCATGTCGAATCGCGGCAAATCAGAGAGCGAAGCTGGTCCTGCTCCATGTGCTCCCTCCCGCTGAAGAGCCAGGCGTGTTTCAGTCTTTCACCGGCAAAACAGGCCGCAGCGGGCAACCAGCCAGCCTCGACGCCGCGGCACTCCATGAGCTCAGTCTGTTTGTGGCGAAAACCGGCGCCGGATGCTGCTCGGCCATTGTGCCCCAGGTTGTGCATGGAAACCCGTCCATCGAGATTCTGGCCGCAGCCGCTGAATGCCACGCAAGCCTCATCGTTCTGGCCGCCACTGAACGCTCAATCTTCCAGAATCTTACCCGCGACCGCACCATCTACCGGGTCCTGGCCCACGCCCGCTGTCCCGTCCTCACCCTCCGCGAACCATTCGCCGCATCTGTCCCGCTCAAGGAACAATTGAGTTCCATGCATTCTTGAACAGCAGGCGCGCCGTGCCTCGCCTCTCCGCTCTCACTCTCGATCCAGCGCGCCATCTTTCCGGTACGTTGCAAGAACAGTGTGCCCTCTCGGGAGAAACACCGCGTCGTCAAACATCTTCGACATCCACCCACCGGTGACCGAAGCAAACTTATTGAGAAGCTTAGCTGTGATTGAGTGATCGATTACAGTTTTCGGGCGGCCCAATATTGCATTGAGCCTTCTGCTTATCATAGTGCTAACGTAGGCCTGCAAGTGGCAGTCAGCCACGACTTCATGCTCGATCGCTACGAGGCTGACCGGAAAAATCCCGGCAATGGCTTCCAGCGTTTTGTCCGGCCAATGGGTGAGATGGTGCGGCGGCAGATTAAGAAAGCCATTTTGGACAAACTTCAGGTAGGAGTCCTCGCTCGGGACGGCAAAAATCAACAGCCCACCCGGCTCGAGACATTCGATGCAACTGGCGATAAAGGCGCCTGGCCCGGAGACGTGCTCCAAAACCTGGAATGAACAGACAACCTGGTAAGCAGCCGGACAAGCCTGAGCATGCCCTTCTATAGATTCGGTGCGAACATCAAGTCCGCTCGCTCGAGCTTTCTCTGCCGCAGTATGAGAATACTCAAGGCCCGTATATTGAGCGGAGGTGAGTTTTTTCCCGAACCATCCCACACCGCAGCCAACTTCGAGTACGCGCGCGCCTGGCGGCATCCATTTTATCGCCATTTCGTATTCGGCTTTGTCTTCCAGGTAATACCAATCGAACGACTGGAAACCCGCGTAGAACTCCGGGGACCCTGGCAGTTCCGGATCAAAGAAGACGAGGCTGCATCTCCGGCAGCGGTAAACCTCAATCCAAGGTGTTCCCTTGAGATCGTGTTTCACCAACTCCCTCTGTTCCTTCCAATACGATTGAACGATCAGATCTATGCCGATTTTTGTTTCGAAGAGCGTGTCGCCGCTGCCGCACAGAGGGCATTTTGGCTTCGCCGCGGCATCGGATTGACCCGTGTTCGAGGTTTCCATTCCTAACACCTCCCAAAGGGATTTTAGATGGCTAGTCCTGCATTTCCATCATGCATCTTCAAGCCAAAACCTCGGATTGTCGCAATTGTCTATGTGAACCAGGCCAGAAGGTGCAAAAGGCAATCTGGGAGCCGTTAATGCGCCGTGTAATAGGATGACGTTTTAGTTCGGATCAGCGTGAGCCTTAGCCACTGAAGGGCACGCTTGGGCCGCGATGGACAAAAGCCAACTTTCTCCGCGGCCTCTTCGGTCACACGAAAAAGACAAATCTAAGCTGTAAGCCGTTCCAGTTGATCCGGCTTGACGATGGTCATGCTGGACCCCTTGATGGTGATCCATTGGTCGCGCCGGAACTGGTTCAGAAGCCGCGTCACGGTCTCGCGCGAGGTCCCTGCCATATTGGCAATCTCCTCATGCGTCAGCGCCATGGTGAACCGGATCTCAGGCTTGCCGTTAGCCGACGACCGGCCCCAGTCCAGCAGCAATCGTGCCAGCCTGCCCGCGGCAGACCCTGACAGCGCCAGCCGCTTGGCGTCATGAAACACCGTCAGGTATTCGCCCGAGAGCGATTGCGCCGCATGCATGCTGGCGATTCCATGGCGGCCGAGAAAATCGACAAACTCCTGCTTGCGCACCGTCTTAACCTGGCAGGGCTCAATCGCCTCCGCCGTTACTTCGTGCGGGACATTGGCCAGAACCGCGCTCAAGCCCATCACGTCACCGGGACCGGCAATCTTTAGAATCATGGTCTTGCCGTCGCGCGAAGTGGACGAAATCTTCACCTGCCCGAAACAGATCACAAAAACGTTGCGTGCCGGGTCCCCCTCGGTAAACAGCTTTGCGCCCCGTGCGTGGCTCATCATAATGCCGATACCGTCGTAGTCCCGCAACGCTTCGGCTGTGAGATTGCAGAACATCCGCAGATGGCGATGCTCACAATTGATGCAATCTTCCGGGGGGTGATGAGGATGGAACGTAGCCATACTTTTTCTGCTGTTCTATCGAAGTATACCGCATTCCCCCCCCCGCGTAAGGTCCGTAACCGTTCAACACAGGGATTTTGCTTCAATCTCCGCCCGAGTCCACGAGAGCGGCGATTCGCAATCCTGCGGAGTCAACACTCTACGCCTCGGACAAATTAGCCCCCGAACTACGCTGCCGGGTCCGAAGTATCCGGCTCTGGCTGCTGGCCATATAGCCCCTGGATACCTCGCGCGCCAACTCCTCCAGCAACTGCATACGCAGCGGCGGATATTCACTGAACGCCTCGACCAGAGACTCCATGGGCAGCAACAGCACCGAGCCGGAAGTTTGCGCGCTCAGAGTGTAGGTGTGGCGCCCGTCCCCCAGCACCGCCGCCAGTTCCACCAGTTCTCCCGCGCGCGATATCCCCAGCGTCAGCCGTGTCTCAAGCCGTTCCGTCCTGCGCAGAAACTGTCCTGCAACCAACACATACAGCCCCAGGCACACTTCGGACTGGCGAAAGACAATTACCCCGGAATCGTAATCGACGCACTGTGCCGAACAGTTCAGCAAACTCCCGGTAACCGGAGGGCACTGCAACAACTCTGCCAGCGGGCGTGGCGCCATCGCATCCCTTTGCCCGAATCCTGCCTGTGCTTGCATGACTCCTTCTTCCTTTGTCCCTGCCCCATCTCCGGTCCCGTGCAGCTTGGCGCGTCCAACCTGCTTGCAAGCCGGTCCCTGGCGAGCGTCTTCGGCTAGGCGGCTTAGCATTGAACCACACACCATAAGCGGCAATTCGCTCAAAATGGAACAAGTCCAGAGAAATGAAACAATAGGAAGGTGCGGTGGAATCTAACTTTCCACCAAACCGCCCCGAGTCAAAAAATCGAACAGTCAACCGCCACGCGTTTCCTTTGCTATTTGGCTAACGCTGGAGTTGATGCCTCCAGCTCCTCTTCGGCGGCCTTTGCCTCCGGCGGAACGCACAGCACAGGTACTCGAGACCGGGCCAGCAGCAGGAAGACGGTCCCGTGCGGTCCTGGCGTCTCGCTGGTGCGCTTCACTCCGGCCACCAGGACGCTTGGTCCGTATTTGCCAATTGCTTCTACGATTGCGTCTGCCGGGTTGCCGTCCTTCACAATGCATCGCACCGGAAAACGCCCGCTCGGCTCGATCCCGAACTGCGCCAGCGTAGTCGCTGCCGGGTTCAGAAATGCCGATGCCTCGGCTGGCCCGCGCGCATGCAACACCAGCAGCGTGCGATGAAATGTCTCTGCCAGGGAACACGCTGTCGACACCGCGGACGCCGTCGCCTCGTTTAGCTCCATCGCCAGCAGCACCGGCCCGCCCGGAGTGGGACGAAACTCGCCCGCATTCCAGTCCGCCGCCACAGCCAGCACCGGACACGGCGCCAGCCGAACCAATTGCTCCGCCACGGCGCCCACAACCACCGGCCCCGCGCCCTCTCCCCCTTTTGTGCCGATCACGATCAGCCCGGCCTGGTATTGCCGCGCCACATCCACAAGCATNNCTCGGTCAAACCCTTCAGAACACGGCCCGGGACCGTATCCACTGCGGCGTAGTCGGTTGGATCGATTCCGTGAGCAAGCACAATCCGCGCGCCGTAGCCGCCTGCCAGCTTGCGCGCATACTCCAGCGCCGCCTCGGCCTGGCCTTCGAGATCCGTGGCAACGACGATCGTCTTCATGTTCGCTGCAAAACTCATTGAAGCCTCCCGGCGTCCCGCGGCGCCTCACTCAAAATCCGCCCGTTGGAATCAGAGTCTGCGCTCCCATTGCATATCAATCAGTGACACCATTCACCCCGCGCTGTGACTCGGGTCACATGTCTTTGTTTCAACGACCAAAAACGCTGGTTCGGCGATCGGGCTCAGCCACCAAAATCTTCGGCCGGCTCTGTGTCCCCGATGCACCCCCGTCCCTATACACGCCCGCTATACACCCGTCAGCCAAATGAGTTAGCCTTCTTCCCGTCATGAAAACCTCAAAGAAATCCGCTACGCAATCGATTGCTCTGCCTGGCTCCGCACGCCTCGCCACTCTCCTGTTCACTTTTGTCATGGCCTCCGCCGTTCTCGTACAGGCACAGGCTCCGGTGCCGGACTCGCCCGCCATTGAAGCCAAGGCCCACGACATGCTGGGCAAACTCAGCCTCGAACAGAAAATCGAGCTGATCGGAGGCGTTGACGAAATGTATACCCACGCCATCCCCGCCATCGGCCTGCCCCGCTTCAAAATGTCCGACGCCTCGGTCGGCGTGCGCACCTGGGGACCAACCACCGCCTATGCCGGCGGCGTCGGCCTCGCTGCCTCCTGGGATCCCGAACTGGCGCGCCGCATCGGCGAGGGCCTGGGCAAGGACGCCCGCGCCCGCAGCGTCAACTTCCTGCTTGGCCCCGGCGTCAACATTGCCCGCTCCCCCATCGCCGGCCGCAACTTTGAATATCTCTCCGAAGATCCCTTCCTCAACGCCGGCCTTGTCGTGCCTTTCATTCAGGGCGTCCAGTCCCAGGGCGTCATCGCCACCGTCAAGCACTACGCCGTCAACAACCAGGAATACAACCGCCACAACGTGAGCTCCGACCTCGACGAGCGCACCCTGCGCGAAATCTACCTGCCCGCCTTCGAAGCCGCCGTCACCCGCGGCCACGTCGACGCGGTCATGAACTCCTACAACCTCATCAACGGCGTTCACGCCACGCAGAACGAATACCTGAACCTCAAAGTGCTCAAGGGCGAGTGGGGATTTCAAAGCATCCTCATGTCCGACTGGGACGCCACCTACGACTCCGTCGGCGCCGCCAACAACGGCCTCGACCTCGAAATGCCCAGCCCCCGCTTCATGAACGCGGCGGGCCTCGTAGCCGCCGTCAATGCTGGAACGGTCAAAGAGTCCACCATCGACGACAAAGTCCTCCGCCTCTTCCGCACCGCGCTCCGCTACGGTTTCCTCGACCATCCTCAATTCGATCCAGCCGACTCCACCTACTCCGTTGCCGACCGCGCCATCGCCCTCGACGGCGCGCTTGAAAGCATCACGCTGCTCAAGAACGACGGTGCCCTGCTCCCGCTCGACGCAGCCAAAATCAAGACCATCGCCATCATCGGCCCCAACGCGTGGCCGGCGGTCACCGGCGGCGGCGGCTCTTCTACCGCGCAAGCCTTTGAGCCCGTCAGCACCCTCACCGCCATCGCCAACCTGCTCGGCCCCAATGTCCATGTCCTCTATGCCAATGGCCTGCCAGACATGAATGAAGTTCTTCGGCGCACCCACTGGGATGGCCCCATCCAGGTTGCCACCTACCCCAGCGCGGACTTCACCGGCACACCCGAAATCAGAACGGCACCGAGCCTTTCCCGCTGGGACTACGATGGCGATGAACCCAGGGGCAAGCAGCCGCGCAGCATTCGCTACACCGCAGCCTTCAAGGCGGACAAGGCCGGACCCTACCTGATCCTCGCAGCCACCGGCGGCTGGAACAGCGCTCAGTTCACGGTTTCAGTAGACGGCAAGCCGCTTCCCATTCCGCCCCACGCCGAGGGCCAGGCGCCGCAATCCTTCACTCTCTCGCTCGCCGCCGGACAGACCATCCACGTCGTCGCCGATTATCACCCCGTTGCCAGCCCGCACTTCGGCCTCGGCATCGCCTACGAGCCCGCCCTGGTCTCTGAAGAAGCGAAGAAGATCGCCGCCATCGCCGATGTGGCCGTGGTCGCCGCCGGCTTCACCGGCTCAACCGAGAGCGAAGGCTTCGATCGCACCTTCACGCTGCCCTGGGGTCAGGACGCCCTCATCGAAGCTGTTGCCGCAGCCAATCCGCACACCATCGTAACCCTCACCGGCGGCGTCGGCTCTGACACCCACCGCTGGCTCGCGAAGGTGCCCGCGCTGCTCCAGATCTACTATCCCGGCCAGGAAGGCGGCACCGCCGTCGCCGATATTCTCACCGGCAAACACAANNGTCGATTACGTCATCCCCCACGTGCAATACGGTGACAAGCTCATGGTCGGCTATCGCTATTGGACCACCACCGGCAAGCACCCGCTCTATGCCTTTGGATACGGTCTTAGCTACACAACGTTCAGTTTCTCCAACCTGCAAGCCCCCGCAACCGCGGCCTCCGGCTCAACGATTCCCGTCACCTTCGACGTAACCAACACCGGCAGCGTAGCCGGCGCTGAAGTAGCCCAGCTCTACATCTCCGACCCATCCGCCAAAGCTACCCGCCCCGACCGCGAACTAAAGGGCTTCGAAAAAGTCCGTCTAGCTCCCGGCGAAACCAGGCACGTCACGCTCAACCTCGACGCCCGCGCCTTCAGCTATTGGGATGAAACGGCGCACAAGTGGACCATCGACCCCGGCAAGTTCGTAATCCGCGTAGGCGACTCCAGCGAAAGCACCCCACTCCACGCGGATCTGACCATCAACTAACCCGCGCATTGCAGTGCAACAAACGGCCTGCCGACCTCAATCGACAGGCCGTTCGTTTCCACGGAACAAGCGCAGAGTATTGACAATTGTACATACAAACTGGATAATGGAAATCGGTAAGCAAGAGGTGCCAGTTCGATTGGGATCCGGTCAAGAACCGCGAGAACCTTCGCAAACATGGCGTTCGCTTTGAGACTGCCAAACTCGTATTCGAAGACCCTTGGATTATTTCTCGCAAAGATCTGTCACACGACCAGGCCGAAGAACGATACAACGCACTTGGAGAGATCGCGGCGGGCACGGTCTTGTTTGTCGTATTCACAGTTCGGAACCAGGATGAGGTCGAGACCCTTCGCCTGATTTCCGCACGAGCCGCATCTGCCCAGGAACGGAGGTTCTATGAAGAAGCTCGAAGCCGCGCGCAAGCAGGAAATCGCCACCATCGCCGCCAAGACCGACGCTACGATTGACTTCTCCGACATGCCGGAAGTGGTCGATTGGACCGGCGCGGAGATTGGCCGCTTCTATAGGCCAACCAAGCGCCCAGTCACCATCCGGCTCGACCACGATGTGATTGAATGGCTGAAAAGTTATGGCCGCGGCTACCAGACCAAAGCCAACCTGCTGCTCCGGCACGCCATGGAATCCAGCCGGCAGGCACCTCAAAAGACCACAAGAAGTGCCTGATAAGCGCCCAAATTCTGACAATGTAGAACGTTGCGTAGGGTGGCGGAACGAATCACCCTTGCTCCGATGGCTGCTTCTCGAAGTGCGGTCTGGGCCGAGGCGCAAATTTCCGCTGATAGTAAGCCGTCGTGGCGACGATGGCAGGTATGCCAATCGATATGGGAACCACCCACAACCACCAGGCTCCGTGCACCAGCGGCCCGATCGTGACCAGCGAAAAAGCCGTCCAGGCAGCAATGTAGCTGCCGATCATCCCCTGCAGATGTGCGTACCACCAGAACATCTTCTCCGCCGGCGGATGCGTGAAGCGCCACATCGATCGTCCTGAAATCCGCATCCCTACGAGTCCGAATACAATCGCCGGGATACGCAGGTTCTGCACAAGTTCCGGCCGAATCGCTCCCAGCATCACCAGCGTCAGGCTGGCTGCGAAGCAGAAGATGGCGGCCGCCCAATCAAGTGGGCGTGCCACCGATGCGCCTTTCCAGGCGGCCTTCTGACCAAGCACCCGGTAAGCCGAGAATGCCGCATAGAAGCTGAAGACGGCCACCAGCGCGAGGAAGAGAATCGGCCGGTAAGATGCCATGACCAGTGCGGTAAAGGCAACGACGGTCATGCACCAGAAGTAGATCCTGCCCCACATGCGATGCGCCTTGCCACCCTTTGCCGTGACCAGCGCCAGCGGAGCCAGCGCAAAAGCTCCGCCACCGGCAGTGACGTGAACCGCCAGAAAAGCATGCATCCACCACGGATCGTGCATCTGTCACCTCCAGTGCCCACCATCGCCGCAACTGTGAAGTTTCATTACGCGCCCCGCAGTTCCATGGTTCCGGAAATCTCCGCACACCTGAAATCAGGTACTGTCTTAATTCCGTGTTGCATCGGCTGAGTAGTCGGGCCACGGTTCGCCGTCTTCAATCATTTTCTGGATGACCTTGATTGTCGCGCTCATCCGAGCCAATTTCTTTTCCAATTCAGCCTTCTGTTTTTGGGCATCCAAGAGTGCAGAATCCCACCCATTTATTTTCTCTTCTACAATACTCAACAAAACTGTTGACATGATATGCTAACTCCAGTATTCTTGAAACTGTTGAGGTGATCGTTATGGGTGAGGTTTACGAAAAGGCGCTTGAACAGGCTCAGACTGAGTTGGCAGCGCTGGACACCGCAGCTGAGGAACTGGAGCGCAAGCGTGCCAAGGCGCGTCAAACGATTCTGGTTCTTCGGTCTATGTTGGGGCTTGAGAATGGGAATGAGCAATCTCTTACAGACGCAATCCTGAACGTCGTAAAGGCCTCTACCGGCTTTATCACCGCGCCGATGGTGGCCGACCGACTCATAATGGCCGGGTATCAAGTGCAGATTGCCACCGTTGCGACGATTCTCAGCCGCCTGCTCAAAGATGGCCTGCTTAAAAAAGACCTTGAAAACAACACTGGGTATATCTGGGCAGGTATTCCCAACTATGCCGAGGAATTGGCTCGATATGCGGCTGAGAGCGTCACGAAGGCAACGCAGCCTGTCGTGCATATCAGGCCGCGCCCCATAACCAAACGGGATTAACTTTGGCTCTAAATACGAACGCCCGGTGTCTTGAACACACCGGGACGCTCGGGGAAGGACGAACCCATCATGCGCATCATCATCACAATCCGCCGCACGAAGACTGGTCACACGGTAGAAATCACCGTCGAACCACCGGGATAACGCCCCCTCAATCAACGCCCCGCTTCCTGCTCTAACAGGTCGCGGGGCTAATCCAAAGCGCGGAGTGACCCACGCCCTAGACCCATAGAGATTGTGGCTCTTTTCTCCGCTCAACGCAAGGAGAAAAAGCCCATGACCTGCATCCGCTGCAAACACAATACGGCCTATAAGTTTGGAACCTACGGCAAGCGCAAAGTCCAACGCTACCGCTGCCACTCCTGCAAAGCCACCTTTGCCGACGCCCCTGCCAAGACGCTGGGAAGCCACTACACCGACATTGACCGCGCTTCCAAGGTCTTCGCCCTCATGCTTGAGGGAATGAGCATCCGCGCCATCTCTCGCGCGCTGGAGATCGACAAGAACACCGTCATGTCCCTGATGGTCAGCGCTGGCGAGAGAGCGCAAGCCCTCTTTGACTCGCGTGTCCAATCCATCCCCGCCAAGCATGTCCAGGCTGATGAGGTTTGGGGATTCTGTCACACCAAAGAGGCGCGGACCCGCAAAGACGATCCCGACGAATGGGGCCACTCCTACCTGTGGGTTGCGCTGGATGCCGACACGAAGCTGGTCGTCGCCTTCCACACAGGAAAGCGGAGCCCTGGCGACGCTTACCAGTTCATCTCCGAGTTGGCTAATCGTGTTCATGGTTATTTCCAACTCACCACCGATGGCTACGGCGCTTACCGCCAGCCCATTGAAGATTTGCTTTGGTCCCGCACTGACTACGCCCAGCTCGTCAAAGTATTCCAAAACCCCACCGGCGCTGGCCCTGACTGGTATGGCACCGGCAAAATCCTCAAACAGGTCCCGAGCGACATCCATGGAATGCCTGACCCCGATCACATCTCTACCAGCTACGTAGAACGCTGGAACCTAGGCCTGCGGATGCATCTGCGCCGGTTCACCCGGCTCACCAACGCCCACAGCAAGAAACTGGAGAACCATAAAGCTGCCATTGCCCTATACATGGCTTGGTACAATTTCTGCCGAGTCCATTCCAGCCTTCGCGTCACCCCTGCAATGGAGGCTGGGCTAACCAATCACGTCTGGAGCATTGCCGAATTGCTTGGCGATGTAGTCGTCGAGTCGCTTTGAGTTTGCTAGAATTTCCGCTATTTCGGAATCCAATAGGCGTTTTAACTGACCTCGCTTGCAAACGATAGCTTCGACTCCCTTAATTGCGAATGGATCAATCTGGCCGCCACATAAGACAGTGTGGGCGGCCAGATACAGCAAATCTTTGACTGCTCTGCCCTGCGAGTAATAACGCTGGCAAAAATAAACTGCTGGATTGTTGGCCGTCCCAGCCATTCCGAGCCCGTCAATATCCTCGTAGCCTACAATTCCCCAAGACGGCCGCTCGGAATTGATTACACACCCAAAGTCGTACCGTCGTCCGATACCCTTTCCCCCTCTCCACGCAATTAGCAAAATGGCACCCGGACTACTCTGGTTCTCCCAAGGGAATGCGTCTCTGACCGAGGTCATCGCAGTCACTAATAGTTCATGGAGTTCCTTGAATGAAGCAACGTTATTTTGGTCCCGTTTAGAGAGTGCTTCCTCAAACGCCCGACAGACACGCTTTACCCTATCGTGTCCAGACGAACACCATGCAGCGGACTGCTCGGCATTATCAAAGATTTTTGATGTTGAGAAAGCAAAGGAGAATTCATGGTCTCCAAACCGCTTACAGTTCTTGTCGCTTGCCAGTACAAAGCCGTCTTGTCCGATCAGGCAAACTTGGAGGGTCATTCGTTTAAGATACTGCTTTTGCTCCCATGAGAGATCGTAATCCTGGGCCGAACTGCGGCCCAAGACAGAGAGGAATTCCATGAAGATACTGTTGTTCTCCCTAGTTCTGTTCTGTGCTGTTGGCTGCTCCAGGCCCGTCCAGCGCTTCGTACCCATCGTTGTCCCTGGTTACCATGACGACGCCGCAGGGGCAGTATCGCCCAGCGTTTTTGTCCTCGATACCAAGACCGGCCAGTATTGCAACGGAAGCCCGAAGCAGTCGAGCGTGTTTCCGCTTTGTTATGACCTGTACACCGGTAAGGTCAAATAGTCCTTGCAACACACTTTTAAGACAGCACCTGAAATCATGGATCTCTGGCAATCGAGCGTCGTTGTGCACTATCTCCCAACCATCCCACTCCCAACCATCTAAAAACAGTGGCCCATCCTTGCGACGAAATCAGCGAACCTTCGACTCTCGGCCCTAGTCTCCGTGCCGCTCCCAAAACGCCGCCGGAGTAATAATCGAATACCTCCCTGCCAGCGCCAGCAAATCCTTATCCCCGGTAATCAAATAATCCGCCTTCGCAGCCAGCAGCGTTCCCAGCACCGGCCCGTCCGCCTTGTCGCGTAGCGCTTCATCCACTTCCCCGCTCGGCTCAACAATCTCCGCTTTGAGCAGGAAGCGGTCAGCAAGCTCGCGAATCTCCGCGGGACTCCGCTTGTTGTGCGAGAGCCGCGGCAACACCCGCACCATCTCATCCAGAATGTACCGGGACAGCACCACGCCCAGCGCACCCCGCTCCCACGCGCTCACAATGCGTCCCGGAATCCCCAGTGGATAGGCCAGTCCGGAAACCAGAACATTCGTATCCAGAACCACGCGCAGCCCGGCCATCAACGACGCCGTTCGAGTGCTACCGCCGCATCGATCTCCGCCATGCCCTCATCCTCCGGCACATCCGCCCAGTCCGCTGCAATCCGTCTGCTCAACTCATCGAACCGCTCCTGATTTTGCCGAATCCGCGCGAACAGCTCAGCGTCCACCAGCGCCGCCACCGGTTTGCCGTCCTTGTTAATCACAATACTGTCCTTCCGGTACTGCACCTGGTTCAACATCTCGCCCAGGTTCTGCCGAAGCTTCACCGCGCTTACTTCAGAGATCATCGAATTCTCCAGTCATAATGATCATTATGATCCATATGATGAAGCTCGTCCACTCTACCATCCCGCTCGCTTCAACCCTGCCCCCGATCCATCGAAAAATTAATCTCGTCCGCCGCTCCAAACTTTGCCGATAATTAACTCCCATACGCGCACAATAAGAAATATGAAGACGGATCAAGGAGCTACCGGGCCAAAATCTCAGGGATGGGCCCGGTTTATACCCCCTCAAAAACGCCGCTACCCCCCCTCCCCCCCCCTCTGGATTCGTTGATGATAAACAACTTAGCCGAAAATATTTTTCGCGCCCCAAGAAAACAAAGGAGTTACATGGTACCCAATTGCGGAAGAACCCGCCTTTTGCACCATTTCTGGTGCAGTTCTGGCACAATTTCTCAAACCCATCAGCCCGTGCGAGCCTCCCGCGAGCGTCCGCCGCACCGCAGGTGCCCGTTCTCTGCACACCGTCAACTGCACACGGTTCACTGCCTATTGCACACTGCTGCGCCCCTCTTCACTCCTTCACTTCTTCACTCCTTCACTTCCCTTCTACAGCACACTGCTCACTGTCCACTGACAACTGATCACTAGAAGAAAGGGGTACCATCGCACTATGAAGCGCGTCCTCTTGTCCTGGAGCAGCGGTAAAGACAGTGCATGGACCCTCCACGTCCTGCGCCGGCAACCCGACATCGAAGTCGTCGGCCTGCTCACCGCCGTCAACAGTGAATTCGACCGTGTCGCCATGCACAGCACGCGCCGTTCGGTGCTCGAAGCGCAAGCCGAAGCCGCCCACCTGCCGCTGTGGATCGTCCCGCTGCCCTGGCCCTGCTCCAACGAAATCTACGAGGCACGCATGGCCGAAGCCTGCCAGCGAGCGGTCAGCGAGCGCATCGACGCCATCGCCTTCGGCGACCTGTTTCTCCCCGACGTCCGCACCTATCGCGAAACCAAACTCAAGCCAACCGGCATCGAGCCGCTGTTTCCCCTATGGGAGATTCCCACCGACGAACTGGCCCACACCATGATCGCCGGCGGCCTGCGCGCCAAGCTGACCTGCGTCGATCCAAAGCAGCTACCAGCCTCCTTCGCCGGCTGCGATTTCGATCCCGCCCTGATCGAAAACCTGCCGCCCGGGGTCGATCCCTGCGGCGAGCGCGGCGAGTTCCACACCTGCGTCTACGACGGCCCCATGTTCACCGCCCCGCTGCATTTAGAAGCCGGCGAAGTCGTGAATCGCGACGGCTTTGTCTTCGCCGACTTTCTGCCGAGAACCCAATCACAAATCATTCCTGCATCCGAAGATGAGACGGAAGTGATGCGCTGGATTCAGGACGTGAGCGCATTGAATGAATCCGCGCCTTGAATGCTGCCGTCCCGTGAGCCGAAGCAGATTCGGCTATCGAAGGCTCTTCAGCGCCGGATAAAGCTTCCGCCACTTCGCATATCCAGCCTTGTAAGCNNCCTGAATCTTCCGCCACAGCGGCCCGCGCGCCCCGCCGCCGCCCAGCCGAATCCCACTCACCGGAATCCCCAGCTCCGCAAACAGCGTAAACGTGTCCTCCAGTGAATACGCAACTCCTTCCAGCACCGCGCGCACAAAATGCGCCGCCGTATGCACCGTCGAAATACCAACAAACGCCGCCCGCACCTCAGGATCCAAATGCGGCGTCCGCTCGCCCAACAGATAGGGCGCCCACTCCAACCCCTCGCTGCCGGCAGGAATCTTCTCCGCCGCTGCGGTCAACTCGTCATAATTCTGTCCCGCAAAGAACGTCTCCTTCAACCAGCGAAAGCTCAACCCCGCCGACTGCGTTACGCCCATCACGTGCCAAAGCCCCGGCACCGCGTGGCAGAACGTATGCAGCCGTCCCTTGGGATCCTTGGTGGGCGCAGCCGTCGCCGCAAACACCACCCCCGAAGTTCCAATCGTCGCCGATACTGAACCCGGCTGCAGAATCCCCATGCCCACTGCGCCCGCTCCCTGGTCTCCCGCGCCCGCCACCACCGGCGTTCCCGCCGCCAATCCCGTCAGCCCCGCCGCCACATCGCTGATCCGCGCGCACACCTCGGGCGACTCATAGACTTTCGGCAGCCAGCTCTCCGCAATTCCCGCCGCCTCCGCCACTTCGCGCGACCAGCGCCGATGCGTCACATCCAGCAACAGCGTTCCTGAAGCCTCCTGCACGTCGATCGCATACTCACCCGTCAGCCGGTAGCGCACATAATCCTTGGGACACATAATGTGGCGAATCTTCGCGAAGATCTCCGGCTGATGCTGCTTCACCCACAGCACCTTGGTCACAGTAAAGTTAGGCAGCGCAGGATTGCAGGTAAGCTCGATCAGCCGCTCATAACCGATCTTTTCCGTCAGCCAGTCGCACTGCGGTTGCGTGCGCGTGTC
>PLPU01000267.1:0-1157 GCA_003159975.1 Acidobacteriaceae bacterium | reverse complement strand
GGATCCTGCTCCGCCCAGCCCGGATGCGCCGTCTTGAACGCCTCATGCTCGCTCGATGCCCCGGCAATCAGCCTGCCCGCCGCATCCACCACCACCGCCCGCGTCCCGCCCGTGCCCACATCCATTCCAAGGAACCACATATCCGTTCTCTCCCTTGCTAAATCGCTTTCCCGGCGCACGCAGCATATCACCCCGCACCGTTCCGGGGACAGGCAAATCACACCTACCCAACCCGTTCCAGGCCTCCATCCGGCTGCCACATCACGAGTCATTCACGCTCTCGACAGACCCACTCGATCCGCTCTCCTCAAAAAACATTGAGCGGAAACTGACCCTGAGCGTCTGTCGAATAGAAGATACCCTGCAATGCTGCGCAGCGCACCCAGGTGTTCTCATCACAAACCAATTTTGAGAGGCGAAAGATGAAATTGAATGAGGCCGCGACCGCAAGACGTGTGGATTGCTCTGTCAAAATGCTGACTGCCTTCACGCTGGCGCTGGTGCTCGCTGTGCCCGTCGCGCATGCGCAAGCCCCGGCAGCCGATGCAAAACCCGCGGATGCAAAACCAGCCGATACGAGACCTGACACAGGGATCGACCAGACCATTTTCCTTACCAATGCGACGCAGCAGAACGACGTCAACGATATACAAACCGGTCTGCGCAATATGCTCATCGGCCGTTCCAGGATCTATGCCGTCGCATCGCAGAACGCCATCACCATCCACGGTTCACCTGAGGACATTGAGCGCGCGCGGAAGCTCATCGCGGAGTTGGACCGTCCGAGAAAGATTTACCGCATCACCTACACCATCACCGAGACCGACAACGGCAACCGAACCGGCACGCAAACCATCGCCCTTGTTGCAGCCACCGGTGACAAGACAACCTTCAAGCAGGGCAGCAAGGTCCCCATCGCAACTGGATCGTACGACAGCGACAATTCCAAGGCGAACACCCAGTTTCAATATCTGGATGTGGGACTGAACATCGAGTTCACAGTAGAAGGGCGTGTCGACGGCTTGAGCCTGAACTCCAAAGTCGCCCAATCCAGTCTTGCTGAAGAGAAGTCCGGCCTCGGTCCGCAAGATCCGGTGGTGCGTCAAATCGTGCTCGAAGGAACATCGGCCCTTACTTTAGGCAAGCCGCTCATCCTT
>PLPU01000400.1:919-9911 GCA_003159975.1 Acidobacteriaceae bacterium | reverse complement strand
GCCACCGGCTTGCCCAGAACCTCTTCCGTCGCGGTCAAATCCAGCACGTCATCAACAATCTGGAATGCCAGGCCGACGGTCCGTCCATAGGTGGCCAGGGTTGTCTCCTGGGCCTCGGTGGCTCCCGCCAGCACCGCGCCCAACCGCATCGAAACGCTAAACAGGCAAGCGGTCTTTCTGAAGATAAGGTCGTAGTACTCGGCCTCGGAGACGGCCTTGCCCAGCTTTTGAATCTGCAGCAGCTCGCCCTCGACCATCTGCTGGGTCAGCCCGATCAGCAGGTCCAGCACACGCAGGCTCTTCTCTTCAATCGCCACCTTGAAGGCCTGCATGTAAAGCCAGTCGCCCGCCAGCACGCACTTCTCGTTTCCCCAGGTCGTGTTGGCCGATGGCCGTCCGCGCCGCGTGTCCGCGCCGTCGATAATGTCGTCGTGCACCAGCGTTGCGGTGTGCACCATCTCCACCACCGAGCCCAGCCGGATGGCGCCGTTTCCCTGGTATCCCAGAGTGTGCGCGGAAAGCAGCAGCAGCGAAGGCCGTATGCGCTTGCCGCCGCCCTCGCGCAAATATTCGGCGATCTCCGTGATCGTGCTTACGCTTGAGGCGGCGTCGCGGCCCAGCTCCTGCTCGATCGCCACGAGGTCGTCCCTCAGCAGATCGAACACTTCCCTCGCCGTCGCTATCGCCAGTGTGCTCAAAGCTCTCCGGTTCCTGTGCTTTATCCTACAGTGCATCTGCTGTGGCTGGCTCGTCGACTCCTGGGAAGCCCGTTTCACCCGCGACAGGAGCGGGACAAAGCTGAGCGAGCCTCCCGCGAGCATCTGCCGCACCGCAGGTGCCGTGTGCCCCACCGCAGGTGGTGGTTAATTCGTGCGGTAGTTCGTGAACTGCAAATCCACGCCCAGGTCTTTGCCCCGCAGCAATGCGATGATCGCCTGCAACTCGTCGCGGTCCTTGCTTGAAATCCTGACTGTATCTCCCTGAATGGTCGCCTGGGCCTTCTTTTTCGAGTCTTTCACCAGCCGCACAATCTCCTTGGCCTTTTCAATGGGCAGGCCCTGTTGCAGATTGATCTTCTGCCGAACGCTCTGGCCCGACGCCTGCTCCACCTTTTCGTAAGTTAGATTCTTCAGCGAGACGCCGCGTTTCACCAGTTTTTGCCCCAGAATCTCCTTGACCGCCTCCAGCTTGTACTCGTTCGCCGAGGACAGTTGAATCTCCTTGTCGCCCTCCGCGAGCTTCACATCGGAGTGCGAGTCCTTCAGATCAAACCGCTGCCGAATCTCCTTGAGCGCCTGGTCGATGGCGTTGCGGACCTCCTGGATGTCCACCTTGCTGACAATATCGAACGAATTCTCTTGTGCCATAGCTTTCTTGTCCTTCATGTTCATTCGCGGCGCAGAGGCAAACCACCCCGCTCACCTGCGGATCGCGTCGGTGCAACTGTATCAGTTTCCCACGTCAGCCCCAATGCGAAACAGCCGTTGGAAGTTTTTCGTGGTACGCTGTGCCACTTCCTGCTCCTCGACGCCCAGGGTTGCGGCCAGCGTTTGGGCGGTCCGAATCACCCACGCCGGCTCATTCCGCTTGCCGCGGTCGGGCGCAGGCGCCAGCCACGGCGCGTCCGTCTCCACCAGAACAGAGTCGAGCGGCAGCCGCGCCGCCACATCCCGGAGCGGTTGCGCTTTGGGATAAGTGAGGTTTCCCGCAAACGATATCAGAAATCCCATGTCCAGCGACCGACGCGCCTGCTCCCACCCAGCCCCAAAGCAGTGCATCACGCCGCCCAGGCCCGTGTGCATCCAATGCTCTTCCAATACGGCGAAAAGATCGTCCCATGCGTCCATCGTGCCGTTGGCTCCATCGCCGGTCGGCCGGCAGTGAATCAGGATCGGCCGCTTCCGCGCCGCGGCAATCTCAAGTTGCTTGATCAGCCCGGCCCGCTGCGCATCGTGCGGCGCGCCCTCGTGGTAGTAGTCCAGACCAATCTCACCGCAGGCAATCACCTCCGGCTCGGCCAGCAGGCCATCCAGCTTGGTCAGCACCGCGGCGTCGATCTCGTGCGTGTTGTGCGGATAAACCCCCGCGCTCGCGTAAAGCCGCGGCAGGTTCGGTTGCCCGTTGAATTCGCGGCAGATCGCAAGCGCCCCATCCATGCCCGCCGCCTGTTCGCCAATGCCGATCGCCAGCACCGTGCCGACACCCGCCTCATACGCGCGGCCCAGCATCGCCGCGCGGTCCTCCGCGTAGCGATCGTTATCCAGATGGGCATGAGAATCAATCAGCAATGGAACCTCACGGAATTGCCTGGGGAAGGCTCCCGATAATGACAGTTCTTTCAGAGCAAAAAACAGAAGGGTTTATTTCAGCCGCGCCCCCAGCGGAACCTCTTCCAAAAATCCAGCCAGCACTGGCGCGCCATCCGGCAGCGAAGCCGCCAGCAGCATCCCGTTCGACTCCAGGCCCCTCATCTTGCGCGGAGCCAAATTCGCCACGATGACAATCTTCCTTCCAACCAGCTTTTCCGGCTCGTAGTACTGCGCAATGCCGGCGAGAATCTGCCGCTTCTCATAGCCCAGGTCGACTTCGAGGCGCAGCAGCTTGTCCGCCTTCGGAATCCGCTCCGCTACCAGAATCTGCGCCACTCGCAGTTCCACCTTGGTGAAATCGTCAATCGAAATGTGTTCCGCCACACCCGGTCCGGCAGCTGCCTGGTCCTCAGCCACCGGAGCAGCTGGCGTCGCTGCAACAGCCACCGGAGCTGCGGCCGGAGTCTCTGCCGCAAGCAACGTTGGTGGAACAGCCGACGGCTCCGCCGGCGCCGGAGCTACTGTTGGCGTTGGCGGCGCGGGCACCGGGGAAACGCCAAGCGCCGTCGGCGGCGCCTCCGGAGCCGATGGTGCGACGTTTTCCTGCCCACTAGCCGCCTCAACGGCGCTGCGATTGTTCTCGTTTTCAAGATTCTGCATACGTTCCACTGCATCCTTTTCCGCGCGGGGAAACAGCGGCGCGGGCTCGCCAAAACGAGTTCCGGCCTTCAATCCGCCCCACGCGATTTCTGTCAGAAACGATTTCTTTGCCGCGTCGGCAATCTCACCCTGCCCAAGTTGGCGCCACACCTTGGCAGCCGACTCCGGCAGAATGGGATACACCAGCGCCGTAATGATGCGAATAGCCTCCGCCGCCGTTGCCAGCACCCGAGCCTGATGCTTCAAATGCTCTTCATCGGTTCGCTCCGGCGGCTTCTTCCAAGGCGCGTTGTTTGTTAAGTAGGCGTCCGTTTCAGCAACGAGCGTCCAAATTTCCTTTAGAGAGTCGGCGAAATTCAGGTCATCAAAGCGTGGTGCAAAGTCGGCGATAGCGCGACCAGCTAAAACACGCAGAATGCCCTCGTGTGCTTTCTCCGGTCCGGCCTCCGGCAAAACCCCGCCAAAATACTTGTGCACCATGTTCACTACGCGGCTCACCAGGTTCCCGTAGCCGTTGGCCAGGTCGCCGTTATACCGCTGGACTAACGCATCGAAGGAAAAGCTGCCGTCCTGCCCAAACGGAATCTCCCGCAGCAGGAAATAGCGCAGCGCATCGGCCCCCAGAACCGCCTGCACCGTATCGGCGCGCACAATGTTCCCCCGCGACTTCGACATCTTACCCTGGTCGAAGAGCAGCCAGCCGTTGGCCTTCACGCTCCGCGGCGGCTCAATCCCCGCCGCCATCAGAAACGCCGGCCAATAGACGCAGTGGAACCGGCTGATTTCCTTGCCGATCAGGTGCATGTCCGCCGGCCAGAACTTCGCAAATCGCGCCTGGTCTGCCGGATCGTCCGACCCATAGCCGAGGGCNNTTCTCATCGCCCGGAACCGGAATGCCCCACGAAAAACTTGTTCGGCTCACCGACAGGTCTTTCAGCCCGCCGCGCACAAACGAGACCACCTCGCGCCGCGTCGACTCCGGCGTCATGAACCCTGGATTGGCCTCGTAAAACTCCAGCAGCTTACGCTCAAGCGCCGACAGCTTGAAGAAGTAGTTCTCCTCGCTGACCGTTTCCGTCAGCCGCCCGCAATCGGGGCAATACGTGCCCGGAGGCCCATCCACATAGGCCTCGTCGGAGACGCAGTATTGCCCCGTGTACGACCCCTTGTAAATGAAGCTGCGTTCCATTAGCGTTGCAAACAGCTTCTGCACGCCGCGCTTGTGCCGCTCTTCTGTGGTACGAATAAAGTCGTCGTAGGTCAGCCCCAGCCTGTCCCACAGCCCGCGAAACTCGGCGGAAATCGCGGTCGCAAACTCGCTCGGTGTGCGCCCCGCCAACTCCGCCGACCGCTCAATCTTCTGCCCGTGCTCGTCAGTCCCCGTCAGAAACCAGGTATCGATCCCCAGCGCCCGTTTCCGCCGCGCAATCGCATCGCACACGATGGTCGAGTAGGCGTGCCCCAGGTGCGGCCGCGCATTCACGTAGTAGATCGGCGTGGTCAGGTAATAGCGGCTCGGGCTGGAATCTTTGGTCGGCATGGGCGGGGTCTGGCTCGAATTCCGGCTTTACCGCGCGCGGAATCTCGACGCAATGTACCTTCCATCTTAGGGGTCCGCGCAGGGAGCGTCAAACTTCGTCCGAGGTGCAGGCCTGTTAAAATAGTCCTTGAAAATCAAGCATTTTGAGGCATCTCGACGTGTATTTAGAATTGCAGAAACGGCTCGCCGATCATCTCCGCACGGTATTGAAGGATAAGTACGGCCTCGAGCTTGAGAACATTCCGCTCGAGATTCCGCCCGATCTTCAATTCGGCGAGCTGTCGACGCCCATATCCTTTGAGCTAGCCCGCAAGCTCCGCAAAGCCCCGAAGATCATTGCCCAGGAAATCGTCGCAGCACTCGGTAATCTTGACGGCTTTACCTCTTTTGAAGTTGCAGGCGCCGGCTACATCAATGCAAAATTAGACCGTGCCGCCAGCGCCTGGCTCACAGTCCAGGCCGCAGCCGCTCCTATCGCATCCGGCATTCACTCGCTCGTCGAACACACCAGCATCAATCCCAACAAGGCTGCCCACATCGGCCACCTGCGCAACGCCATCCTCGGCGACACGTTCGTCCGTTTGCTCCGCGCCGCAGGTCAAAAAGTCGACGTGCAAAACTACATCGACAACACCGGCGTTCAGGTTGCCGACGTCGTTGTGGGCTTTCTCCATCTTGAAGGCAAATCCGTTGCCCAGGTCCGCGCCCTCCTCGATGAGCTCAAGTCCACGGGCCAGCGCATTGACTACTACTGCTGGGACCTCTACGCGAAAACCTCGCAGTGGTACGAGCAGGGCACCGCCGACGAAAATGCCGCGCGCAAAAAACTCCGCTACTCCACGCTGCATGAGATCGAGGAGGGCGGCAACGAGACCGCCGAGATCGCCGAGTTGATCTCGACAGCCGTCCTCCGCCGCCATCTTGAAACCATGCTGCGCCTCGACATTGAATATGATTTCCTTCCCCGCGAAAGCGAAATCCTGCACCTTAAGTTCTGGGACGCGGCCTTCGAGCAGCTCAAACAAACCGGCGTCCTCTACTTCGAGACCGAAGGCAAAAATAATGGCTGCTGGGTCATGACCCGCCCCGGCGCGGACGTCACTGAAGGCGAAACGAATGAAGACGCGAAGGTGATTGTCCGCTCCGACGGAACAGTCACCTACGTCGGCAAAGACATCGCCTACCACCTCTGGAAGTTTGGCCTGCTGGGCAAGGACTTCGGTTACAAACCGTTCTTCACTTATCCAGACCATGAGTGCTGGATTTCGGCTGTCCATGGCGACGAACCGCACCCGCATTTTGGCGGCGCGCAGGCCATCTACAACGTGATTGACGCCCGCCAGTCCGATCCCCAGGCCAACGTCATTCAGGCCTTGCGCGGCATGGGCCACACTGAGCAGGCCGACCACTACACGCACTTCAGTTATGAGATGGTGGCGCTCACCCCGCGCTGCGCCGTCGATCTCGGTTACGACGTTTCCGCGGAAGACCTCGCTCGTCCCTACATCGAAGTAAGCGGCCGCAAGGGCTTCGGCGTTAAAGCAGATGATTTAATCGACAAACTCATCGCCGCCACCCGCGCCGAGGTGGACGCGCGCCAGACCGGTCGCGATGAGGCAGAACGTCAGAAGATCGCCAAACAAATCGCCATCGGCGCGCTGCGCTACTTCATGCTGAAGTTCACGCGGAACTCCGTCATCGCTTTCGATTTCAAAGACGCACTCAGCTTTGAAGGCGAGACCGGTCCCTACATTCAATACGCCGTGGTTCGCGCGCGCAACATCTTCCGCAAGGCGGGAGTCACGCCCGAAGCCATCCTGTCCGGCTTCGCCGCCATCAACCCAGCCATTTACCTCGAGGGCGAAGCCGCGACCGACATCTGGTCCCTCTGGCTTCGCGCCGGCCGCCGCTCGCTGGTGCTCGAGCAGTGCATCGCGACCTCCGAGCCCGCGTACCTGGCCAAACACGCCTTCCAGCTAGCCCAGGAGTTCAACAACTTCTACCACAAACACCACATCCTCACCGAAGAAGACCCCGCGCGCAAGACCTTCTTACTGGCCACGGCCGCGGTGGCACTCCGTGAGCTAATTGTCGTCCTGAGCTGGCTCGGCATCGAGAGCCCCGAGGCCATGTAAGGGCCGCCTATGCTCCACAAACAACAGGTGCATCCGTCACATCCAGCCCCCATCCAACGGGGTGTATAGTTCACTGCGTTCAACGGAGTCTTTCATGCTGCCCATTCAGGAAATCGCAAGCAAGCTGGCGCTCTCGCCGGTACATTATGAAACCATCGGCCCGTACGGCGCCAAGCTCTCGCTCAATCTGCTCACCGATCCGGCCTTCCCTATTCGTGGCAAGTTCATACTGGTCACAGCCACCACCCCCACCGTCTCCGGTGAAGGCAAGACCGTTACCTCCATCGGCCTGGCGCAGGGTCTTGAACGCATTGGCCGCACGGCAATCGTCACCTCGCGCGAGCCCTCGCTCGGCCCCGTCTTCGGCCTCAAGGGCGGCGCGGCCGGCGGCGGCCTCTCGCAGGTTGAGCCCAGCCAGAAAATCAATCTCCACTTTCACGGCGACTTCCATGCCATCACCGCCGCGCACAACCTGCTGGCCGCCATGGTCGATTCGCACCTCTTCCACGGCAATCCTCTCGATCTCGATCCAGCCCAGGTAGCGTGGCCGCGCGCCCTCGACATGAACGACCGCGCCCTCCGCCGCATCGCCGTCGCCCTCGACTCGAAAAAAGACGGCGCCCACCGCGAAACCGGCTTCGTCATCACCGCCGCCTCTGAGATCATGGCCATCCTCGGATTGGCCAATAGCCGCGCCGATCTGCGCCGTCGTCTCGACTCGATCGTGGTCGGCGTCAACCGAGCGGGACGCCCAGTAACCGCGGCCGATTTGGGCGCAACCGGCGCGATGATGGCCCTGCTCAGCGAAGCCCTTCTTCCTAATCTCGTCCAGACCACGGAAGGAACGCCCGCGCTGGTCCATACCGGCCCATTCGCCAACATCGCCCATGGCACCAGCTCCGTTCTCTCGCAGCAGATCGGAATTCGTGTCGCCGATTACGTGGTCAATGAAGCCGGATTCGCCGCTGACCTGGGTGCGGAAAAGTACTTCGACATCGCCATGCGCTCTTCCGGCATCGAGCCCGCCGTTGCTGTTCTCGTCACCACCGTGCAGAGCCTGCGCGCGCAAGGCGAAGGCTCGCTTGATTCCGGTTTCGCAAATCTCGCGCACCACATCAAGACTCTGCGCGGCTTTGGAGTTCCGGTCGTCGTCGCGATCAATTGCTTTCCCGCGGATACTGAAGACGAACTGAGCGCCATCGGAGCCGAATGCGCCCAGCAGGGAATTGACTCCGCTGTCGTCGAAGCATTCACCAAAGGCGGTCTTGGCGCTGTCGATCTCGCGACAAGAGTTGTCGCCGCCATTGACGCCAATCCAGCACCCAATATTCAGCCGGCCTATGCACTTGACGATTCAACCGAAGAGAAAATCCGCAAGGTTGCCACACAGGTCTATGGAGCCAGCGATGTGGTGCTCAGCGATCAGGCTCAAGCGAAACTAAAACTCTATGCTGAATGGGGCTTTGCCCGCCTGCCGGTCTGCATCGCCAAGACGCAATACTCGCTCACCGACGATCCCAAGCGCATGGGCGCACCGACCGGCTGGACGCTCAACGTGACCGACATCCAGCTCTCCGCCGGCGCGGGCTTCCTGGTCGCCGTGGCCGGCAACATGATGCTGATGCCCGGCCTGCCAAAAGCCCCGCGCGCACTTTCCGTCGACGTAGACGCCGATGGCAACATCACCGGCGTGTAACTTTGCGGTTGTAGAAAGCCTCGCGGCGGTCCGTCAAAAGCTGATAGCTGAAAGCTGTCCTTCAGTAGCTCCGCACCCACTCAAGGATCGACCGCACCGCAGCGCCGCTCGGTCCTTTGGCGATGTACGGCTTTGAGTCCTCAATCCACGCCAGGCCGGCGATGTCCAGGTGAATCCACGGCGTATCTTCCGCAAACACCTTAAGGAACTCCGCCGCTGTAATCGCTCCGCCATGCCGCCCGCCGGTGTTCTTGATGTCCCCGATGTCGCTCTTGATCTGCTCAGCGTACTCGTCGCCCAGGGGCAACCGCCAGAACTTCTCGCCCGACGTCGCCAGCGCCGCGTTGAACTTCGCCCAGGTCTCATCGTCGTTCGAGAAGCCGCCGCCATTCACCGTTCCCAGCGCCACTACGCATGCGCCGGTCAGCGTGGCCGCGTCAATCAGATGGGTCGCGCCCAACTGCCTCGCGTAGCTCAGTCCATCCGCCAGCACCATACGCCCCTCGGCGTCGGTGTTGATCACTTCGATGGTCTTGCCCGACATCGCGGTCTGCACGTCGCCCGGCTTCTGTGCCTTGCCGTCGGGCATATTCTCCGCCGCGCACACAATTGCAATTACCCGCACCTTCGGCTTCAGCAGCGCAATGGCCCG
>PLPU01000400.1:555-911 GCA_003159975.1 Acidobacteriaceae bacterium | reverse complement strand
GGCTCATACCGAATCACAATCAGCGCCGGCGGCTCCTCTGAACCTTGAGACACGCTCCAGAACGCACCCATCTTCAGTTCGTGGAGCTTCTCGGTCGAAAAGACCTCGCACGGCAGGCCGACCTCCGCGGCCATCGCCGCGGCGCGCTCACCCAGAATCGTCGGCGTCAGCTTGTTGCCCGGCTCGTTCACCAGCGAACGTGTAAAGTTCTGGCTCTGGCCCACAATCACGCCCTCGGCAAACGCAGCCTTCAGCGCATCCTGATCGGAGTTGCCGGAAGCCAGAACAGTGATCGACTGAATGCTCAGGTCTTTGCGGTCACTGCGATAGGTGTCCGGGTCAAAGTCGCCCACAAA
>PLPU01000400.1:0-535 GCA_003159975.1 Acidobacteriaceae bacterium | reverse complement strand
GCCGGGGCGTGCAGCAGCAGCGTCTCGTTTGCGCCTGCCTTGTACTCTCCACTTGCCAGCACTGCACCAGCGGCGGATAGGATCGCTTCGTCCGTGGTCAAAAGAACAGGTTCGGGCTTGGCGCCGGGGGCTTTTGAGGTTTGGGTGTCGACGGCTATTACGGCCAGCAGTTCCGTCTCAATTCCAGCGGGAAGGGCAAAAGACAGTTCAGTGCGCATGGGAGACATTATTTCACTTGAGGGGTAAACGAACCATTTAGACCGTTTGAATGCACCCTATGACATAGGACAGATAAATGTCACAAAATGTGAGAATGTCATTTCATTGATGATGTGACATAATCAAGCAGGAGTGTGAAAATGGCATCAACTGTCACCAAATCGACCGGCGCGAAGGCCAAAATCAACCAGAACGGGCGCATTGTGATCCCCGCCGCGATTCGCGAGGAGCTGGGTGTTGCGCCCGGCGATACGCTCCTGATGGATGTGGTGGACGGTGTTCTGCGCATAGAGTCCTATCCGGCGCGCATTCGGCG
>PLPU01000203.1:0-6814 GCA_003159975.1 Acidobacteriaceae bacterium | reverse complement strand
ACTGACAACTGACAACTTACAACCGTCTAGTAGAACAGATACTTCCGCCACCGATCGTCCCCCCGCCCCAGCATGCGCATGATCTGCCGGCTGGTGTGCAATGAGAATGGCCGCGGATCGCGCATCAGCATCATGTCGTCGATCTCGTTCAGCATGCGGTTGCCCTTGCGCCTGTTGCAGCTATGGCAGCAGGCGACGAGATTTTCCCATGTCGAGTTGCCGCCGCGTGAGCGCGGAATCACGTGGTCCAGCGTCAGCTCGCTTGAAGAGAGCACGACTCCGCAATACTGGCAGGTGTTGCGGTCGCGCAGCAGAATGTTTTTGCGCGAGAGGGCGCGCGTCTGGTGCGGAATGCGCCGGTATTCGAGCAGGCGAATCACAGACGGCATGGGGACGCGCGTTCTCTGCGCGTGAAGCATCAGCCCGTGTTCTTCTTCGGTGCGTGCAATGCCCTTCAGCACCAGCACCAGCGCCCGCCGCGCTCCGCAGATGTTGATCGGCTCATACGACGCATTGAGCACCAGCACAGGCATCTGCAACATGTGAATAGGCTGCACCTGGGCGTAGTCCCCGGCGTATGCCGCGGCCTTCACGATGGACTTCTGCTTACGCGCATGAATCATGGCTTTTCCCAGCGACATCTCTTCCCCTCGTCAAAAAGATGGTTGGTCTTGCGATGAATAAATGCCTGCTTGCCGCACGGTTGCGGCTGCGTTCCCGCCGGTCTTGTCCCCGCCGGTCTGGTCAGTGAAATTCTCCGCGTCCAAAACATCGGAGCCTGAAAAATGAAAGCTTGCCGTATGAACCATTCGCGCTCTTGCCAGCGTCGCCACAAACACCGAGCGCGCTCCCGCGCGCACCAGAGCCTGTGCCGCGGAACGCGCCGTTGCTCCAGTCGTAAAAATGTCGTCGATTACCAAGATGTCTTTGTCCGCGACCGTAGCCGGATCGGAAACGGAAAACGCGCCACGCACATTCAGGCGCCTTTGGGTTGAACTGAGGCCGGCCTGGCTCCCGGTGGCGCGCAGTCGCATCAACGTGCTTGCAGCCAGCGTGAGCCGCCACTCAGGGTGCGTCTTGCGCAGTGATTCAAGTGCATGCACAGCCAGCGATCGCGCCTGGTTGAATCCGCGCTCGGCGTACTTGGTCCGGTGCAGAGGGACGGGCACCACCAGCATCTCCGCGGGGGCCTCNNTGAATGGCCGCTTTCATACGGTGTTCGTACAGTCCGTAGGCCACCGCGCGCACAAACGGCGGCGGTGTCATGCGGCAGGCGCGGCAAAGTCCCTGACCTTGCGGATTGGAGCCCGGCATCGCCAGTGTGTCGCCGCAGCGCGCGCACGCAGGGCCGCTCTGGACCGGAAATTCTGTCCAGCAAACATCGCAAATTGGCACGGAAGAAAGCTGCGGCAGAGGGGAGCCGCAGAGAACACAGGAGGAAGGAAGGAGGGCGCAACCCAAAGCGTCCATGGGACTTCGGAGCACGCGAACCACCGCGCGCCACCGGGTTGTTCCCGATGGGGTAACGTCGAACGTCAGTGAACCGGAGTCCCTGCGGAAGACGCACCTCACTTGGGGGTGGCGCAACTCGCGGCGCACCGCCTTGCGGTCAGTATACCCGGATGCGCGTGCGGATTCCATTCGATTTCGATAAGACGCAAACGGAAAGCGCAGGTATTCATCGATCTTTTACCGGAAGGCGGAACGATGCAAACAGTTTCCAACCCATGCAACGGCCAAGCCTTCCGGCGGGTAGCGTTCCGCGTTGGGTCCAATTTCTGCGCGGGCTACGGTAGGATCGGGTCGTCCGAAACCACGACTTCGCGATGCACAACCACGCTGCTGTCGTTCGATTCCTGCGACGCTTTGAAGTTGGCCTGAGCATTGCGGCCCGCATCCTTCAGTTTCCCAACGGCGTTCTCCACTTTGCCCTTCAATTGCTGCGCCGCGCCTTCGACCTGGGTTCCGGTGTTGCCGGTCATGTTCCCGATATGACGCTTTGTGCTTCCAACTATTTCATCAACGGTACCCTTCACTCTGTCTTTATCCATGTGTCCACACTCCTGAGCTTCAGTTGCTCACGAAACCGATGGGTTAGGCTGTATAGAAAGAACCACGGAAGGATTCCAGTCTGGATGTTGGACTTGCGGCTGGTCCGAAGCCCGTCCTCATGCGCGCATTCCAAAAAACCATGCGCCCGCAAAAAACGGAACCTCAAGCCAGCCACGATCTCTCCGCTTCAGCAGAAGCCACGCGCAGCTTCTAGCTGCCGATTACTTCGTGATGCTTGCGCTCTTCTTCATGACGCTGGCGTTCGCGAACTTCGTTATCGTGCTCAGTGTTGGTGGTCGCGCTCTTGCTCGCATCCTTGCTAGCGTCATGGGCCGCGTCCTTCACGTTGCCCCAGGCCTTTTCGACCTTCCCTTTGATCTGCTGCCCGGCGCCTTCCACCTGCGTGTCTGTATTGCCCGTCCATTCGCCTACCTGGCGCTTTGCGCGTCCGGCAGCGTCATCAACTGTACCCTTCACCATGTCTTTATTCATCGTCCACCTCCGTGGATCAACTGCTCTGTCTGTGTTGCGGCACACCATTGTGCCCGTCCCGCGGTTGAAACGCTCAACCGCATTTTGCGGCCGTCAAAGAACCGTTCTGCGGCCGGAAACCAGCTGCAGAATCAGTACCACCAGCGCGATCACCAGCAGTATGTGGATGAACCCGCCCAGCGTGTACGAACTGACGACTCCGAGCAGCCACAATACCAGAAGAATGACAAAGATCGTCCACAGCATGGACCCACCTCCTCACGCCTCGTTGCCTTCCTGACGCGACAACAGATGCTTTGAAGCACAACTCCCGACTGTGGTTGTTCGCAAAAAGAGGATTCGTCTTTGCACCTGATTCGAAAGAGATTGCATGCCTCGCAGGAAAACCCGCGCGCGGATTTCTGCAACCAATTGTTGTGGAGCAAATGCAATTGCCGCGTTCGAAAGCGCCGTTCGATCGACAGGAGTGCACATGGCTGTCATGATGCAGGCGTTCTACTGGGATGCGCCCGCAAAGGAAAACAAGCACGGCGAGTGGTGGAACTTTGTCGCGGAAAAAGTTCCCCACCTCGCTGCGTCCGGATTCGACTCTCTCTGGCTGCCGCCCTTCAGCAAAGCTGCGTCGCCAAACTCCATGGGCTACGACCCATACGACTACTTCGACCTCGGCGATCTGGATCAGAAAGGCTCCGTGAAGACCGCCTACGGCAATCGCGCCGAGCTTGAGAAACTCATCCGCTCGATTCACGAGCACAAGATGGGCGCCATCGCCGACATGGTTATCAACCACAACTCCGGCGCCGACGAAGAAGAGATCAACCCGCTCGACGGCAAGAAGCGATGGACCAAGTTCAATCCCAAGAGCGGCAAGTTTCCGCGCGACTGGAACTGCTTTCATCCCTGCCGCTATGAACGGGTGATCATCGAGGGAGAACGGTTCGCGGGATTTCCCCACCTGTGTCATCGCAACCCGCGCGTCTATGAAGCGATGTATGAGTACGCCCGCCTTGCCATCGAGGAGCTCGAATTCGACGGCCTGCGCTTTGACTTCGCCAAAGGCTTCGGCGCGTGGATGATCGGCCTGCTGGCAAAGTATCAGTACCGGAAGAGAGATAACGTCGAGGTCACTCCGTTCATTGTCGGCGAGTACTGGTCAGGGCCGGAGGCAATCGACGGCTGGCTCGACGAAGTGCGCTCTGTGACCGATCATCAGATTGCCGCCTTCGATTTTCCGCTTCGCTACAAGCTGAAAGACGTGTGCGACAAGCCTAACTACGATCTGCGCAATCTCACCGATGGTGAATCTGTTTCCGCCGCGCGGCCCTTCAATGCTGTGACATTCGTCGAAAATCACGACATGGGCGGAAATGAAGTTGTAAACGACAAGATGCTCGGCTACTCCTTCATCCTCACCGGCGACGGCTATCCCTGCGTCTTCTGGTGGGACTACTTCAACTGCCAACTTGCGCGTCCTGAGACGCCCAACGGAATCGACGCGCTGATCGCCGCGCATCATCGCCATGCCGGCGGGGAGTCGACCGTGCTGCACGCCGACCCCGACCTCTACATCATGCAGCGCGCCGGGACCGATCAGCAGACTGGCCTCGTCTACGTTCTCAACAACCTTGGAAACCGCTGGAGCGGCACACAAGTCAAAACGAAGTGGACGAACCAGAGATTCAAGCCCGTCGCGTGGGATGGACACGATACCGCTCATCCCGATGAACGCACTTCCGATGCGGAAGGCAATGCCGAATTCCCTGCGCCCCCGCGCGGATATTGCGTCTATGCCCCATTTGTCGAGTAAATAGCCGCATCGTTCATCGGAAGAGCATCATCTCATTTCGCCGAAGGTTCGGCAGGCTTCCGAGGTCGCCTTGCCGTCCACGCTGCTTTCACCTTTTCATAAGTTGCCTGCATCTCGTCCAGCTCCAGATCGGTCAGTCTCTCAATATCGATCATTTGATTCCGAGCACTATCCATCGCCCTGATCAGTTCGTTCAGCTTGAGATTGATCGCGCGGGCATCGCGGTTCTGTGTGTTTTGAATAAGGAAGACCATAAGGAAGGTCAACAGGGCCGCTCCCGTGCTGATGACTTGAGCCCACTTGTTTGAGAAATGAAAGATCGGCCCCGTCGAGGCCCATACCGCGATCACCAGCCCTGCTCCCACAAATGCCCAGGTTGATCCCAGCCAGCCGGAAGCCAATGCGGCGAAACGTCCGAAATGGTCGTGGACCGTTCGATCCTTTGCTTCAACGGGCAGCTTATTCATTCGAAATTCCTCCGCAACTTTGATGTTTGCTGACGATACGCCCGCGGTGCCGGGCAAATCTGTAGCAAACGGAGCAGAGAATGTAAGTGAATGAACGGTAGTGCCACCTGGACATGAAAACCGGGATAGGAATCAATTTCCCACCCCGGTCAGGCTGCTGAAAAACCTGTCGCAGCACGATTCTCTTAAGGCTTTGTAACAGGGCATGACTTCAGTCGTGCCGCGAACCGTATCGAATGAGAGAGATGGGGCTTCAGCCCCACCCCCTTCCCTTCGGTTTGCATTGAACCAGACCTTTGTCAGCACCCTGCACATCGGGGTGGCGAGGAATACCACCCCGGTGGTTGTCGCTCTAAAAAACTCCAGCCATGTAAGCCTCAGCCGGATGAGCTTTATCTCCATGCACGCCGCACTCGGCAAGCACCACCGGAGAAAGCGTGATCACCGGGCAGTGCGCATGGGCCAGCACCTTGTAGACAACGCCGTGCCGGGTGATGGCGGCGAAAGCCGATGCTCCCTGCGCACCCAGCACAATGAGATCGGCCTGCTGCGCTCTGCCCTGATAGAGCAATTCCTCGGTCGGATCGCCCGGCACCACGATGGTTTGCACGGAAATCCTGCCCTCCAGTCCAGATGGAATCAGTGCGCGCAGTTCGTCCTCTATTTCATCGATGGACCGGCCAGCCAGCTCCTCCTGCCGGTCCTGAGGCCGGATGACATGCTGCAGGACAAGGCGGGCGTTATGTTGAACGGCCAGTTCCGCGGCAAAGCCGGCTACCACATGGCTCGCCTCCTGCAGGCTGACGGCGCAAAGAATGGTGCGCGTGGCAAAGCTGCGATAGGTGCCGTCCACCACTTCCGGGCCGACAATGCAAACTGGAACCTTTGCGGTGCGCAGCACAGCCTCCGCCACCGAGCCCACCAGCAGTTTGCCAATGGGGCCGGGTGAGTGCGTGCCCATCACCACGCGGTCAATCTCGCGTTCGCGCAGGAAGCTGAGGATCTGGTCGGCGGGCAATCCCGGCCGGACGACGACCTCGCACCCCACGTCGGCATCGTGCACGCGCTTTACCAGCGGCTGCAGTTGTTCTATTTCGGTGCGCGCGGCGGAGGCATAGTCGTAGTAACGGATGCCCGAGGTCTCCGATGCGGCCACCACCAGCGTGTCATAGGCGTGAAAGAGAATGAGATCGGCGCTAAACTCAACGGCCTGCGCAAGAGCAAAAGCGAAGGCCTTTTCATTGGCGGGAATCTCGGACGCAAAGAGGATGGTGGAGGGTTTGCTCCAACCTGGCTTCATTCCGTGGGCCATGGGAACCTCCTGATTGTGGCAGCTATCTTTGCAGAACAAAACGAAATCGTGCGGTGCGCTGGGGCACAGAAGCGGGTGATCCAAATCACGCCGAGCGTCCCAAAACCGAGGCTTGCCGCTCGCCTGTACATCGTCGCGCTGCCAATGAAGACGAGGGCGGCGCATGGATCGTTCACTGCCCCGGATTCTGAACCTTTTCCGGATTCTTGTCCAGTGCCGAAAGTTTGAGTGCCTAAAGTTCGAGAACAGAGAATTGCCCCCAGATGAAGTGATCCCAATCACAGCCGACCACCCTCAAGTGCTGGTCTTCTGGATACGAATCGGACGTAACTCCCCTTTCCAAGGCTCTATTCGAGCCAGGCGCAGTCCAGGTCAAGCCCGGTTCAAGCGGAGGTTCTCCATGGAAGCGATGCACACAATTCCCGCCCGCGGCGGGTTGAACTTCGACGAAACGCCGTTTCTGGCCATCTGGGAAGTCACACAGTCCTGTGATCTGGCCTGCAAGCACTGCCGTGCGGCCGCGCAGCCCATCGCCCATCCCGACGAACTCACCAACGCTGAAGGCAAGGCCCTGATCGATCAGATCGCCGACATGCATGTGCCCATTTTTGTCTTTACCGGCGGCGACCCGTTGAAACGAAAGGATGTCTTCGAGCTGATCAGCTATGCGGCCAACAAGGGCGT
>PLPU01000356.1:3067-5083 GCA_003159975.1 Acidobacteriaceae bacterium | reverse complement strand
AAAATGGCTCACTCAGCCTATCCCGAGCTTGGGGACTCTGCCGTGCACAAGCTGGTTGAAGTGCTGGCACGGGTGCTCGCGTTGCCGCTGCCGTCGCTTGAGGACATAGGCCCCAGCACGCTCAATATTGGTCAGATTCACGGCGGGCACGCGCCCAATGTGATTGCCGACAAGGCCGAGGCACAGGTGCTGGTGCGCACGGTGACGGATTCCGCTCCGGTACGGGCCGCGCTGGTCGAAGCTGCGGCAGGTCTGGCTGATGTGGAGTTCACTCTCGACTCACCTTTCATCCGCATGAAAGCGATTGAAGGTTTGCCCACGATGATTGCCAAGTTTGCTACAGACATTCCGCATCTGAGCAATTGGGGCGAGCCGCTGCTGCTGGGGCCGGGGTCAATTCATGTGGCGCATACGCCGTTTGAGAAGCTGGCGAAGAAGGAGTTGCTGGAGGCGGTGGAACTTTATATCAAGGTGGCGCGGCAACTGCTTGGGTAAGCCACCTGCGGTGGGGCCAAACGCTCGCAATCCGCTCGCATGGACTTGGTCGATTTCCCACTCTTGCGACGGAAAGAGTCGCAAGGATGGGGCACCGGGCGCACATGGCGAGTCAGCAGGTTGGCGGGACATTTCCGCAGGACATCGCTCAGTGGGTTTTGACAAGAGGCTGAATGGTGGATGGAAAGACCCGAGGGCCGATGGTTGGCCTTTGTGGTCTCCCACCCATCGAGCAAAAAGACGCTCGATGGATGGGGCACCCGCAGTTTCATCTCCTGTGGGTCAGCGATGCTGGTCGGGGACTAAGAGAATTCATTTTTCCTTGAGTGCGCTTTGGCAGCGCGCTCTGGTATTCTTCGGCTGCAGATTCCCCTGCTCAATTCCCCTTGAACGAGGTCGAAATGACTGCCCCTGTTATTGCTCCTGTAACTCCTGAACGCATTTACCAATTTGCATTCGGCTATGCGCCGCCGCTGGTTCTTGAGGCGGCCATCCGTCACCGGGTCTTCGACGTGCTGGATAGCGGCCCAAAAAGCTTGAACGAGATTCACCTGGCGACGGGCGCATCGGAGCGGGGATTGTCCGCAATCCTGAATGCGCTTGTGGGCCTCGCATTTCTGGCCAAAGACCAAAGGGGAATCTATAGCCTGACGCCGGAGAGCGCCGCATTTCTTGTGAGCACGAAGCCGGAGTTTCAAGGCGGATTGATTCGTCATTCGAGCGAGCACCTGGTTCCACGGTGGCTTCACTTGAACGAGGTTGTGGCTACCGGCAAGCCTGTCGCGGCTGTGAATCAGCAGGGGCCGGGCAGCGAGTTTTTCAGCGAGTTTGTCAACGACATTTTCCCCATGAGCTATCACGTGGCGCAGGCGCTGGCGGCGCATCTGGAATTGAAAAGCGCGGCCGGCCCGGTGAGCGTTCTGGATCTGGCCGCGGGTTCGGGAGTCTGGGGCATCGCACTGGCGCAGTGCTCCGATAAGGTTCACGTGACTGCGGTGGATTGGCATGGAGTGATTCCCGTAACGAGCGCGACTGTGGCGCGGTTTGGACTGACGCAGCAGTTCAGCTTTGTGGAGGGCGACCTGCTTCAGGCGGATTTCGGNNGAGGACGTTTGAAGCGCTCGCGCCGGGAGGGACGATCGCGGTTGCGGAGTTCCTGGTGAATGCGGAGAGAACCGGGCCGCTGAACGGGCTGTTTTTTGCGGTCAACATGCTGGTCAACACGGACTGCGGCGATACGTTCAGTTTTGAAGAGATCGCGGAATGGTTGCGCGAGGCTGGATTCACGGATGCGCGCACGCTTGATACGCATGGGCCGTCGCCGCTGATATTGGCCACCAAACCAGCTGCGGTGGGGTAGACGCTCGCGTGAGGCTCGCACTGGCTTGGTCGATTCCCACCCTTGCGCTAAAAGAAAGCGCAAGGATGGGGCACCCGGCTCTTAGTAAAATGAGAAGTAGGAGGCATCATCATGAGCGCAAACATTTACGACATCCCCGTCAAGACGATTACCGGCGAAGA
>PLPU01000356.1:0-3041 GCA_003159975.1 Acidobacteriaceae bacterium | reverse complement strand
TTCAAGGCGCAGGAGCCGGGAACGAACGAGGAGATACAGACGTTCTGCACGACGAATTTCGGCGTGAAGTTTCCCCTGTTCGACAAGATTACGGTGGTCGGCGAGCAGAAGCATCCGCTGTATGCGGCGCTGATCGCGGCGAAGCCTCACGCGGTGAGCGTCACCGAAGTGCCGTGGCGAGAGAAGCTGAAGGGGTATGGCATTGAGGCCAACGCGGAGCCGGAGCTGCAATGGAACTTCGAGAAGTTCCTGGTGAGCCGGTCGGGCGAAGTGGTGGAGCGGTTTGCGCCGGATACCGCGCCGGATGCGCCGGCGCTGGTCGCGGCGATTGAGGCGGAGTTGGCGAAGAGCTAGAGTTCTGTCTCTGGAGTTCGTCGTAATGCGCACAAAAGAACAAATGCAGATCCCCTTCGACTTCGCACAGGGCAGGCTTTCGGCTCACCACCCCAGGCTCCGCCCCGCAGACGAAGACCTGTCTGCGGGGACCCCGGTGGCTGAAAGGCGCCTGGAGCCCCGTTTGCTCAGGATGACCGCCTTTGCTTCGTTATGGACTCTAGAGAAAAGGCACCAGGTCTGAGATGAAGACGGGCCTTCCTCCGTAAAAACCTTCCACAGGGGCTAAAGCCCAAGTCATTTTTTGTGAGCTTTCGGCACGACTGAAGTCGTGCCCTTTCGCACGTCTCCGTCAAGTTGGAGCCTTTCAGTAGAGGGTGTGGCTTTTTGCGGCGCGGACGTGGACGTCCGCGGTNNCCGCGGGGACCCCGGTCTGGAGAGCCGCGCTACGTTCAAGGGGAGACGCTACCTTCAGCTTTGTTGAAGCAATGTTATGCTCAAGCCATGCACGAGGACGTTTTCCCAACGCCCGAACAAGTTGAGCACGCGCACTGCAACCTGCTCGAAAAAGCCGCATCGTCTTATCTGCGTTCCGCACGGCATCAACCTGTTCAGTGGCATCCGTGGGGCGAAGAGGCCTTTGCGCGCGCGCAGGCGGAAGACAAGCCTATCCTGCTGGACATTGGCGCGGTGTGGTGTCATTGGTGTCACGTGATGGACCGCGAGTCGTATGAAGATGCCGAGATGGCGCGGCTCATCAACGAGCATTTTGTGGCCATGAAGGTGGACCGGGACGAGCGGCCCGATGTGGACGCGCGCTACCAGGCCGCGGTTGCGGCCATCAGCGGGCAGGGCGGCTGGCCGCTTACCGCGTTTCTTACGCCCGACGGCCGGCCTTACTTTGGCGGCACTTATTTTCCCCGCGACGACCGCTACGGACGCCCCGGCTTTGGCCGCGTATTGCTGACCATGGCGCAGGTGTGGCGGGAGCGGCGCGAGGAAGCGCTCGATTCCGCCGGCAGCGTGATGGCGGCGATCGAACACAACGAGTCGTTCTCAGGGCGCGGGGGCGAACTCACGCTTTCGCTGGTAGACAAGATTGCGGCCGCGGCGATCAATCAATTTGACCCGCGCAACGGCGGCTTCGGTTCGCAGCCCAAGTTTCCGCATCCGGCGGTGCTCGACCTGCTGCTCGAAGTGGCGATGAATCGCGGCAATGAGCAGGCCCAGGAAGCATTTACTACCACGCTCGAAAAGATGGCGCGCGGCGGCGTTTACGACCAGTTGGCCGGCGGCTTTCATCGCTACAGCGTGGACGAGCGCTGGGTGGTTCCGCACTTCGAGAAGATGCTTTATGACAATACCGAGCTGCTGCGCAACTACGTGCACGGCTTCCAGAGCTTTGTCCGCCCGGATTTCCTGGAGACCGCGGTGGAGATTGTTCACTGGCTCGACGACTGGATGACGGATCGCGAACGGGGCGGGTTCTATGCATCGCAGGACGCCGACATCAATCTCGACGATGACGGCGACTACTTCACGTGGACGCTGGAAGAGGCGCGCGCGGTGCTCGATCCCGCCGAACTTGAGGTAGCGGCGAGTTACTGGGACATTGGCGAACTGGGCGATATGCACCACAACCCGGCGAAGAACGTGCTCCATGTGAACAGAACGCTGGCTGAAGTTGCCGAGGCAGCGGGCAAGAAAGAAGATGAACTGCGGCCGCTGCTTGATTCCGCGCGGCGTAAGCTGCTGGCGGCGCGGCGGCTTCGCCCCACTCCATTCATCGACGAGACTCTCTATACCGGCTGGAATGCGATGGCCATACGGGCGTACCTGGAGACGGCGCGGGTGCTGCGCATGGATTCGGCGTGGGAGTTTGCGCTGCGCACGCTGGATCGCCTGCTGGGCGGAGCGTGGGACGGGGCTGAAACGCTCAATCACGTGATTGCCTATCCGCGCGGAGTCGAGCCTACGGAAAAAGTTGCCGGCACGCTCGACGATTACGCCTTTACCGTGCATGCCTGTGTCGACGGCTGGCTGGCCAGCGGAGAGATGCGGTACTATCACGCGGCGGTCAAGCTGGCCGATGCGATGATTGCGCGCTTCTATGACCGCACCGCCGGAGCGTTCTACGATACAGCCGCCCCGGAGGACGGCGCGATGCCGCTGGGAGCACTGGGCGCGCGCCGCAAGCCGCTGCAGGACACGCCCACGCCGGCCGGCAATCCCAGCGCCGCATCCGCACTGCTGCGGCTTGAAGCGCTCAATGGCCGCGCGGACTATCGCGAGATCGCCGAAGATACGCTTGACTCGTTTGCCGGGATTGTCGAGCATTTTGGCCTGTATACGGGCACGTATGGGCTGGCGCTGGAGTGCATGCTTCTCGATCCGGTGCAGGTTGTCGTGGTCGGGTCCGGCCCCGAAGCAGCGCGCCTGGAAGCGCTGGCCGTCGCGCGATTCGCCATCAACAAGACGGTCATGCGCATTGCACCTTTTCGGCTGGTTCCCGGCGGCGTCCCGGAAGTTCTGGCTGAGACACTGCTCAAGATTCAGCCCCCGGTTGGAGTTGAGGCCTGGGCGCTGATTTGCCTGGGGCGCGCTTGCCTGCCTCCCATCACCACCACAGAGGCAATGCTTGAGGCTTTGGAGCCGTCCGTCTAACAAGAAACAGGACGGAGGATGGAAAAACCCGATGGCCGAGGGTT
>PLPU01000271.1:0-5636 GCA_003159975.1 Acidobacteriaceae bacterium | reverse complement strand
TCTACCGTCACGGCGAGCTCGCCGGGGTTGCCGTGTTCTCGCACCCCTGCTCAAACGCTGTCCTCACCAACGTCTTTGACGCGCCGGTGCTGACGACAGTGGAGCTTGGACGCTTTGTACTCCTCGATTCCGTTGCCGGAAATGGGGAGACGTGGTTTCTGGCGCGTTCCTTCGAGATACTTCGCAAGCACGCCATCGTAGGCGTGGTCAGCTTTAGTGACCCCCTACAGCGGAGAACTGAGTCGGGCGAAGTCATCCACATGGGCCACGTGGGCACTATTTATCAAGCTCACAACGGTACCTATCTGGGAAGGGGAACCGCCAGAACGCTCCATCGCTCAGGCTCCACAAAGAAAGGCACGAGTCTCGGTATATGGCAGGCGTCGGGACGAACCCTGATTCGGTCGCACCTGGAAAGAAGAAAGCGGCCACTGCGAAAGCGAAGCGGCGCTAACAGTAGTCCCTGTAACGGGTCGCGCGATTGTGTAATCCGAGGACACAGTCGCGCACCCACTGCCTCACTCACCCAACGCCCATGGAGATTGAGACTTATCTACGCATCACGGGGGGCAAGCTATTTATAATCTGCTATTTAGCAATACTTTGCTAAACGGGGCGCGATTCTAGCGGAAAATAGCCCACCACCTTGGAAACTCAGCGCGTATACAGTGTGTTGCGTTACAGTGTTTACCGATACAGTGAATAGTGTTACAGTGAATGACGTATGAAAAATCCATTTAGCTACGGAAATGAGCTCGGAGCGGGTCAGCTCCTGGATCGTAAAAGCGAATTAGCGCAGGTCGAGCGGACGATACGCGACGGCAGGAAACTGTTTATGATCGGGCCTCGCCGCTTCGGTAAGACCTCCATCCTCAAAGCGGCGGAAGAACGGCTCAGGTCCGAAAATGCCATCGTGCTGCGGTTTGACGCTACCGCATCCCCTACGCTCGAGCTCTTAGTGTCCCGTATTGTGAGCCAGGCTGCGAAAGCCCTTAGCGGGGAGGCAAAATGGGTGGGGGAACAACTTGCCAACTTCTTTTCGATGGTCCGTCCCGACGTGAAGTTCAAGCCCGCTGATGGCGAATGGAGTGTCCAGTTTGGAATCGAGCGGGAGAAACGTGAAAATCCGATGTTCTTCGTGGACGCACTCAATGGCCTTGAGAAGCTGGCAGCAACCCAGCCGGCGGACCGCCCCGTGGGACTCATCATTGATGAGTTTCAGCGGGTGATTGAGTTAGGTGGCGAAACAATCGAGTTTCAGATCCGCGCAGCAATCCAACAGCACTCACGAGTCGGTTATGTTTTTGCAGGTTCAAAAACTCGTATGCTGCGCGAGATGGTAAGCGATCACTCTCGACCGTTCTACAACCTCGGCGATATCACAAATATAGGCCCAGTTCCCAGGGCGGATTTTTCTGCTTTCCTCACTGAAAAGTTTTCCGACGCGGGATATGCTGCGAGCAATGCTGTAGTGTCCCGCATGCTCGATCTTGCGCAAGACGTCCCCTACAATGTGCAGGCGCTCGCTTCCCATTGCTGGTACCGGTTGATCGACGAGGCAGCCAGTGGTGAGGACGGTTTTACCCCTGAGTTTGTAGATGAGACTCTAGCCCTGGTTGTGCGGCAGCAAGACCCAACACACGAGGGTATGTGGGGACAACTGACCGCGATCCAACAGCGCACTCTCATGTCTGTGGTTGCAAGAGACGGCAAGGGTCTCACTTCCGCGAGAGTATTGGCGGAGGTGGGTCGTGGTGCAAGCACGATACAAGATGCTCTGCAATCCATGGTTAATTCTGAAATTCTGCGAGAGGAAAGATCTGGACGGCAGGTTCAGTATGTTTTTGAGAATCCGTTCTTTTACCACTGGGTTCGCCTTACAGCAATGCAATAATGGGCAACCCGTTGTTGGGTCACCGGGGGGGATAGGGCCTAACGCAAGGAGTTGGGACTTGAACGGGAGCTTGCTATGTCCCGGCCTCGCCCAATGGTAAAGACAGAGAAACGCCCGGGCCGACATAAAGGCTCAGAGGATTCAAGAGCAGCCCGGAGAGATTCCGGGCATTTTTGCGCTTACAAGGAGTTTCACCCATGATCCCAACACAAGAACGCCCCGGCCAGTACTGGATGTCAGGGGACCGCGCAGAGCTGTGGTTTAGCGAGTCGGGGCCAGAAGCCCCGAAGACTATCACGTGTCTGACACCCCACGGCGGTCAAGCAATCACCAAAGTGGACGAACTGGAGTTACTCGGCGCGGGTCTGTTTGGCGAAGGGCGGCCGTGCCTGGGTGGATCTGCCAAATGGACAGGAGACTGCTACCGTTATGGCGTTTACTTGGGACACAAGGCATACTCCGGTCCCGCAATCGTCATCCTTCAACATTCGGGCGGAGGCATGGTCGGGCTCCAACTCGACTCAACAACGAGCGCGGAGACGTGGAAGCACCTCGCGGCCACGCTCAGTCCCGAAATGCTCTGGAACGCCTGCCATGAATTGTTTGAGTTTCACCAGCAGGCTCTCGACGGGCAGAAACGCAGCATCTTCGCCGCGTTCATCGAAGGACGGCTGAAGAAGTCGAGAAAGCGGAAGGGCGTCATCTCCGTGACCATGGAGGCGGCAGCTTGAACGACTACGGGATTTTCGGGTGTGTTGTTCTCCTTCTCCTCGTGCCGGCTGCGGCTTGCCTGAACGAATACTACGTTCGACGTCACACCGACCCGGGGGGCAGCGATGGAATCATCCAGTACCGCCTACCATGTGACCCTGACCCGCAATGTCGCCAGGATTATGCGCGAGGGGTTGCACCCGCGGCGCGGGCCGCGATCCAGAAGGCTGGGAGAGTCGCATAGGGCTGTCTACCTATTCAAAGGACGAGAGGACGCCGCAGACGGCCTCGTGAATTGGTTAGGCGACGAACTGCCGGAAGATGAGCCAGTTGCTCTCATAATGGTCAGTCTTCCGACAGGAGCCTGCATCCTCGCTACGACGGCCGACTATGAACTTGTTGTCGCGGACCATATTCCACCTGAAAACCTCTCCGTTATTGAACTCGACTGGTGAAGTTTCTAGAATCTTGGAAAGTGGCGGTGGTATATTTGTACGTGCAGCGTTGGGAATGTCTTCGCCGGGTCCGCACGGGATTTGGGTCTCAGCGCCAAAAGATTGCCCTTTGGGGCATCACAGGAGTCGCAAACCATGATTCGTCGGAAGTACACTGCTGCAGGACTTACCTTTGCCTTTGTTGCGGCCACATCTCTGTCAGCGTCCGCTGCTGGTTTTCCCCACTTTGGAGCAAAGAAGCAGCAGAACGGTCCAATTTCTGTGCGCAAGCTCACTTCGAGCCAGAACGCCCTGGTTGATCGCGCCATCGTGCGAGAGCATGCAGTTGTCGCGGCAGTCAAAGAGCGCTCTCCGCTCGTCGAAACCTATATCCAGAACATGCGACCCGACCCGGTTCTGACTCAGTATCCGGTGTCCGATCGCTACTTCCTTGACCGGGTGCAATTCAGTAAGGTCGTTGCGGATCAGGAGTACGAGATCAACCCGGTAACCGCGCACGATAAGGGAAAGCGCAGCGCGGCTTCGGTACTAAAAAGTCCTTTGTCCTATTTTGCGGCACTCCGTGGCGACGTCAAGATGACTTATCAAGACAACGGATTTGTGCAAATGATACTGGTGGACGCAGTGAATTTTGACCGTGGCCACTACGTGTTCAGCTTTGTGCGGAACCAGTTTCTCGGGAGCGTCGCTACGGCTGTCTTCGACGTGGCCCCCGCTGCAGGGAAAGGTGGCGCGGGCCACTTTTTTGGCCGGATATGGGTAGAGACTCGCGGCGCCAATATCGTCCGCTTCAACGGCAGCTTTACCGGCTCAATTCAAGCGCATCGCGAATATTACCATTTCGATTCCTGGCGTGCGAACGTGCAGCCGGACCTCTGGCTGCCTACTTCGTTTTATGTTGAACAGAGCGACCCCAACAGTGGAACACGCACGCTCCAGTTTAAGTCCGTAAGCCACATTTGGGGCTATCAATTGAAGGTCCTGCCGCCCGAGCCGGATTCGAGTGAAACGTCACTGTCGGTTATCGGAGCCACGGACGTGGCCGACACCCCAGATGTCAGCCCTCTCGGCGCGCAGCGTGAGTGGGTGCAGCAGGCCGAAGATAACGCTGTCGAGCGGCTGTTCCAGGCCGGGATCATTGATGCACCAAGCGAGTTCGACAAGACGCTTGAGGCCCTGGCCAATAACATTCTCGTCTACAACAACATCACCGTCGCGCGGCCGATCCGCTGCCGAACGATGCTCACCGAGCCTCTTGAATCATCGGCTATCGGGAATACCATTCTTCTCTCGAAAAGCTTGATCGACTCAACCGCCGTTGTGACCCAGGACGGTATGCAGCAGGCCGGCAATCTCAATGCACTGCTCGCGTTCCAGTTGGCCCATATCATTCTCGGTCACCGCCTGGACACCAAGTATGCGTTCAACGACACGCTCCGATTCCCAACCATCGCCGTTTTCAATCGCGTCTCGATGCACCATTCGGACGCGGACAACGCAGAAGCCGCCAAGGAGGCAGTACGGCTTTTGGGAGCGAAAGAACTCGTCGACGGTCAGCCTTTCTTTGGCCTCTACCTCAAGCAACTACAGCAGCAGTCCAAAGCGTTGCTCTCCCTCAACGAGCCGATGCTCGGCGACGCCTTGGTTAAGAGCGACTTGAGCCCGACCTTTTGGATGGCTCCGCTTGTCGCTAAGGCCCCCAAGTTGGATGTGAAGGACGTCAAGCAACAAGCGGCGATGCCGCTCGATAGTTTCCTCCGCTTCGATCCGTGGACCGACCAGGTCGCGATCATGCACTCCTCGTATGAACCTATCCTCGGTGTACCAGACAAGATGCCTCTGGAAGTTGCGCCCATATTCCTAAAGTTGAGCTATTTCGAGCCGAAGCCTGGAGACATTGTCACGCGGGTGATTTCAGTGGCGCAGTCGGCCGCGGCACCCAAGGAAGATGACCCGAAGCCGGACGCAACGGGCAAGCATTAGCACGGCCGTAGACGGTTTTTTCAGCGCCGGAGGGTTAGATGCCCTGGTGGGCCATGAATCAGTTGCGTGAGCTCTGGAATATCCAACCTGTTGCTGCTCCGACTGAACAATTCTCGCCGCCCTGAACAGTGGCACTGGTATAGTAACTATTAGGCAAGCACCTCGAATCAGTTGTTGTACTGTGAGGTTTCAATGGGCACCACCGCACCCGCCACCGCACCTGGAGAGATGGGCCGCACCGGAAGGAAATACACCCTCTTTGGCAGTCTCGCCGTACTCGCTGTGCCCGTCCTTCTATGTTGGGCGCTTCTCACCTTCCTGGTGCTCGGCCTTATACACCCTCATGACGTTCTTAAGTTAGTGGGGGGAAAATGACCCAGTACAGCATCAATGGCACAGAATACGCCCCCAACAGCTTCAACTTTCAAGCGGCCTTAGAGGCAGCGTATAAAAACCGCGTCCGTCCATTATGTTTATGCGCAGACCCACCGCTCCCGATGTATATCGCCCATCTCGAAACGGGCTATGTGATCAAGCGGATGCCCGATACCGGCGCCAGTCATGGTCCTGGCTGCGATTCCTACGAAGCGCCT
>PLPU01000394.1:0-3988 GCA_003159975.1 Acidobacteriaceae bacterium | reverse complement strand
CCAGGGCGGTTGCGGACCTGGCACGGCGGGGTCTGGAGCGCCTGAACGGATAGAGGCGCCCACGATCCTTCCGAATTCACAATCGAACCCGATACGAAAGTAATCCTCGTGTTGTGTATTTGGCTATCATTGCGGTTACCATACCTGAGATTATTCTCCCATGAAGAAATATCTCCCGATGCCTGGGAGTGCTTGATAAGATCAAAAGGATTTTAAAGCGCTCGGATCGTAGAGTGCTCTGAGCTGTACCCTGCTGGTAACTCGGGACTTGCAGGATTGGTTGAACGAAGTTTGGCGCTTGGAAAAACAGAGAAAGGTCGATTGTGGAATCAACAAAGCCACGGAAATATTTGACGGAAAAAGCGGAATCGAACTGCAGCAAGTGCGGTGGCCATTTGCGGCGATTGGAGCGGAAGGGCTTCCTGCAGAAGCGGATTTATCACCTGTTCGGCTACTACCCTTGGGAATGTCCCAAGTGTAGAGGGGTGGTTCTCCTCAAGAANNTCCATTCTAGGAGCGGAAGAAGTTCCTGGCCAGGAACAGCACATTGGCCGGCCGCTCCGCCAGGCGGCGCATGAAGTAGGGGTACCACTCCTGACCGAATGGAATGTAAACGCGAACGTTATATCCTTCTGCTACCAGTTTTCGCTGCAGATCGCGTCGCACCCCATATAACATCTGAAACTCGAATCGGCTGGGATCGATGCCGTTCTTGCCGGCAAACGCCTTTGCTGCCTCGATCATCGCTTCGTCGTGTGACGCGATGCCGTGATAGATCGGGCTGTCGAGCAGCATCCTCGTCAGGCGCACGAAGTTCTTGTCCACATCGGCCTTGCGCGGGAACGCTACCTCGGCCGGCTCCTTGTATGCTCCCTTGCACAGCCGCACGCGAATGCCATCCGCCACCAGTTGTTCAATGTCCGCCTGCGAGCGGTAAAGATATGCCTGGATGACCACTCCAATGGCGCCGCGCAGGTCGGGCCGTGCATTGAGCCGTCGCACGATATTCAGCGTGGCCTGGGTCAGCGTCGAGTCTTCCATGTCGATGCGCACAAAGTTGCCCGTCGAGTGCGCGTGCTTCACCAGGCTCTCGGCTATGCTCTCCGCAAGCTCCGGGGACTGCTCCAGGCCCATCTGCGTCAGCTTCACGCTGATGTTGGCGTTGAGCTTGAGCGTCGCAATCTGTTCCAGCAGTTGTTGGTAGACTTCTGCAGCCTCGTACGCTTCCGCCTCTGAGGTCACGCTCTCGCCCAGCGAGTCCAGAGTCACGGCCATGCCCTGGTCGTTCACTGCTTTCGCTACGTTGAGCGCGTCGGCAATATCCTTGCCGGCCACAAACCGCGAACTCATCCGTCGGCCCACCGACGAGTTCTCCAGAAAGCGGCGCATCGTTTGGTTGCGGGAAAGAGAAATAAAAGCCGAACGCAAAATAGGCATACATGTATCCTGCCGGGGAGAGCTCAGATTCTGGCTCATCCGCCGTACATGCTAGTTTCGCATAACGGGGTGCTTACTCAACCCGGAACAGGGCGCATCCGTGCGCCGGGATCTCCACATGCAGAGCCTTGGCTGTGGCAATATGCTTCTGGTTCCAAACATCGAAAACTGCATGCGGCTTGTCTGCCAAGTGAAAATCCAGCCAGTCGACATTCCATTTGCCCGCGTCATCGCTCACGTTGAACACCGCGACGTAGGTTTGCGGATGCGCCCCGTCTGTTCGTGCATACCAGGCGCGCCAGGGCTTCGGATAGCCTTCTTCCATCGGTATGCGCGCTCCGCTCTTCACACTGCTCTGGTCGATCTCCAGGAGTGTTTTGTTCGTCATCAACCCCCGCGAAAAATCATCCAGCTTCGTCAAATTCCCGCCAAAAATCAGCGGCGACCGCGCCATCGCCCACAGCGTAAACTCCGTCCTCTGCTCGTCTTGCGTGAATCGCGATTGCCGCGGCTCGCCATTTCCCGGATGCGGCGTCAGCGATCCTTCCGGCAGCATGTCGGCGTCCGGCCACGCCCCCGGCCTCGCATACGGCGCCCACTCCGCCAGCCGGTCAAAATCGTTCAACAGTCCAAACGGATACTCGCCCGCGCCCTCATGCTTGAACGTCCACCCATCCCAGTGATCGTCGGAGATACGCCACATCTGTGCGTACTTCGCCACTTCGGCCGCGTGTTCCAGTTGCGTCGGTCCCGGCGACAGGCTCAGCACAATCGGCCGCCCCGTCTTCCTGATCGCCTCGGCAATCTGCCGTATCTCCGTCGGCCGGTACGGATGGTCGCTGATGCAGTCCACCTTGATGAAGTCCAGCCCCCAGCCGGCATAGAGCTTCAACATCGAATCGTAGTAAGCCTGCCCCGCCGCGTTGTCCTTGATGCCCCAGTTGCCCTCATCCCACGGGCACGGCGAATCCATGTCGGCCGCGTCTGTTGCATGAAATGCGGACCCTCCAATGGGCACGTTGTCCTTCACCGCCTGGCGCGGAATCCCGCGCACAATATGGATGCCGAACTTCANNCGCATGAACCCAGTCCGCCAGCGGCTTGAATCCCGCCCCGCTCGCCGACGACGGAAACCGAGCCTTGACCGGAATCAGTATTCCGTGACTATCCAGCAGATACTTCCGCGCCGCCACGTTCGCGCCGAAGGGATCGGCCATGTACCAACCCTCGTCGATCACCGCATACGTCCACCCGTACTGCTTCAGCCCTGCAAGTACCGTGACATTGGCCTTGAAGTCGGCCTCATCGATCGTTAAGCCGTAAGCATCCCAGCTATTCCACCCCATCGGCGGCGTAGGCGCCGGACTCTGCGCATGAAGGGAAGTGGAACCATGGACAATCAAAAGCGGAACGGAAAGAATAGCGGCGAGAAAAACACGATGGTGAGTCATGCGAAAACGTATACCACACCCGCCCGCCTCGCCGCACAATGGATGTGAATGACCTTCTTTGATTCGCCTCATAATTATTGAAGCTGGGTGCCCCATGTCACGCTTCTGGGACATGGGAAGGCATGAATTCCAGCGCGTACACCGGAACGAGCTGGGTGCCTCATCCTTCGCCTTACCGGGGTCCCCGCGGAAAGGTCTTCGTCCGTGGGGTGGCCGGGCGAAGGGTGGGAGGGCACTACGCTTTCCGCGCCGGATTAAATCGCGTCCACCAAACTCTTCAGCACCCGCACATTCCGCTCCTCGTCCCCCGGCTCGTCCACCGGCGTCTCCGCAATGAACGCCGCATGCGCAAACCGCGCGTCATTCAGCAGCCGCCGAAACGGCTCAACGCTCATCGTCCCCTGCCCGATATGCTCATGCCGATCGAGCTTCGATCCGCGCTCGGCCTTGGCGTCGTTGCAGTGCCACACCCGCACCGCCTCAAACCCCACCGTGGCCGCGATCAGCTTCATCGTCTCCGCGTAGCCCTCGGCGGTTACCAAGTCGTATCCGGCCACATGCGTGTGGCATGTATCCAGGCACACGGCCACCGGCGCGCAGGTCTTGAGCCGCGCCACCAGCTCCGCCACCTGCTCAAAGCTCCCGCCCAGTGAAAACTCCGCCCCCGCCGTGTTCTCAATCAGGATGTGAAACCCGGTGTCCTGCCACGGAAGCCCGTCAATGGCGCGTGTAATCGAGTCCGCCGCCAGCTTCAATCCCTCGTCCCGCGTCAGTCCCTTCCACGAGCCGGGATGCAGCACCAGGGAGTCCGCGCCAAACGTCAGCGCGCGCTCGATCTCGCCGCGAAACGCAGCGACACTCTTCTCGCGCACATCGTCCGTCTGGCTGCACACGTTCACCAGGTAGCTGGTATGAATCACAATCGGCCTTACATCAAGCTTGGTGCGCAGTTCGCGCATACGCGAAGCCTGTTTGGGATCGACCTTAGGCGCGCGCCACATCCGCGGGCTCGAAGAGAAGAACTGAAAGGTATTGGCGCCAATCTCACGCGCGCGTTCTAGAGCGTTCGAAGCCCCGCCCGCCGTTCCCAAATGCACCCC
>PLPU01000223.1:11740-18388 GCA_003159975.1 Acidobacteriaceae bacterium | reverse complement strand
TTGGCGATCAACCTTGGCCTGCTGGCGGGGTTGAAGCTGGTTCCGCTGTTGACGGCAGGACGGTTCGCATGGCTGTTTACGCTGAGCCTTTCGTTTTACTGTTTCCAGTCGCTCACCTACACCATCGACCTCTACTTCGGCGAGATGCAGCCGACGCGCAGTTATCTTGCGTACCTTGGCGCGGCCCTGTTTTTCCCATCAATGACGGCCGGGCCGATTCCGCGTACGCGCAAACTGCTCGAGCAATTCGCGCGGCCCTTCTCATTCAGTGCCGGGGACGGCGGAACAGCGATGCTGCTGATCGGCATAGGCCTGGTGAAGAAGCTGCTGATTGCAGACTACCTCGCAAACAACCTGGTAGGGCGCGTCTTCGATACGCCGTCGCTCTATTCGAGCGTCGAGATTCTGATTGGCATATACGGCTATGCGCTGCAATTGTTCTTCGACTTCTCCGGCTACACAGACATTGCCATGGGAGCGGCGCTGCTGCTTGGAATTCAACTGCCCGCAAATTTCCGGCGGCCGTATCTTGCCGTGAATGTGGCTGAGTTCTGGCGGCGCTGGCACATCACTTTTTCAGAGTGGCTGCGCGACTACCTCTTTGACGTGCTGCCCAAGCGGCGCAAGTTTCCGGTGCTCTCTTACAGCTACGCGTTTCTCATCACGTTCACGCTGGGCGGATTGTGGCACGGAATCTCGTGGAACTTCCTGATCTGGGGCGTGCTGCATGGGCTGGCTCTCGGCGTGGTGTTTGCGTGGAAGCGGGTGCGCAAAATTCCGTCGCCGGCATGGTGGGCGAAGCTGCTGGGCGGGTTGATCACCTTCAACTTTGTTTGCTTCACATGGATATTTTTTCGGGCATCTTCGCTTGAAGGCGCAATGAGCATTTTGCGCGGGCTGGGCGCGCTGACCTGGGGTGCGGAAAACCTGACGCCGCTGGTGGTGGGCGTGCTGGTGCTTGCTGCTGTGATTCATTGTTTCCCGCCTCGCTGGTTTGAAGTGTCGGCTGGATGGGCTGCACGCGCACCGTTCTGGGCGCAGGGACTGGCGATGGCGGCCGTGATTCTTCTGATTCAAACGCTGGCGGGCCGCGGTTCCGCTCCTTTTGTTTATGGCAATTTTTGATTTTTNNACGGCGCTGGCGATTCTTGTGCTGGCGGCAGCACTGGCGGGTTGGCGTTGGTATATCGATGACGGCAAGGGTATCGCCCCCGGCATCTTTGCGGAGACATTTTCGCTGCATTGGCCACAGCCGCCAGCGCCGGTGGTTCCGAAGATCGCCACGACCAAACCCAATGAGAAGCTGCCGCAGATTTCTCCGGTGTTTACGGACGATTCAAGCAGTTTGGATCCGTTTTTTTCCGCGCTGTGGAAGCTGGAGCAGAGCAGGAGCCAGCAAGGCAAAGAGGGCGGCGTGGTCACGATTCTGCATTATGGCGACTCGCCCACCACGGCTGATTTGATTACCGGCGATGTACGCGCTCAACTGCAAAACCGCTTTGGCGACGCGGGGCGCGGCTACACGTTGATTGCGAAACCGTGGGCGTGGTATGGTCACCGCGGCGTGGAGATCAGCGACCATGGCTGGAAGGTGCGTACTGGCGTAGGCCTGATGCGCGAGGGAATTTATGGGCTGGGCGGCGCGGCCTTCGAGGGGCAATCCGGCGCGTGGAGCAAGTTCAAGCTGACTGAGTCGCAGCAGACGGCTGTGGATGTGGAGTACCTGGCCAAGCCCGGCGGCGGCACGTTTGAAGTGGACGCGGACGACCAGCGAATTGTGGAACAGACGACCGACGCCGAGACGCAGGCGACCGCATCGGTGCACGTAGAGCTGCCGGCTGGAACGAAACTTGTCGGCATTCGTCCAACAGCAGGGACTGTCATTTTGTTTGGCGCGGACTTTCGCCGCGGGACGAGCGGCCTGCTCTACTCGAGCCTGGGGCTGAACGGCGCAACGACTACGGTGCTGGCGCGGGTGTTGCAGCCGGTTCTGTGGAAGCAGGAACTGGAGCGCGCTGCGCCAGCTCTGATCGTGGTCAACTACGGGTCGAACGAGAGCAGCTTTGGAGCGTTTGTCCACAAACAGTATGCGGCGGAGTTGCGGTTGGCGATTCAGCGGGTGCGCCAGAATGCGCCAGGCGTGCCGATCCTGGTGATGAGCCCGATGGACCGCGGGGAACGCAGGGGGCTTAACGAGATTGAAACCATGAGCACGATTCCCGAAATTGTCGCGATTCAGCGCCAGGTGGCCGCAGAGATGCACTGCGCGTTTTTCGACACCTACGATGCGATGGGCGGCGAGGGCACCATGGCGCGCTGGTATGGAGCCAGCCCGCGGCTGGTGACGGCGGATCTGCTGCATCCCACGCCGCAGGGGGCGTCCATTGTCGCGGGGTTGTTTCTTGAGCAGTTGGGGCTGGGATACAATCGATGGAAGATGCAACACGGAATTCCCCTGCCATCCGTAAATCCCGTAAGCCCCGCGAAGGCTGATACGCCCAAAGCAGCGATCCAATTGAAGACCGTGAAAAGACGTGCTGGAAAGAGAGCCGGAACGAAATGAGCTGGCGCGTCCCAATGCGGATGATGACTGCGCTCTGTTCCGCGCTGGTGCTAACGCTGGCGGGTGCAAGCCTGCTGTCGGCGGTTCCGGCCAAGAAGAAGCATCATGGCGCAGCGGCAAACTCGGCGGCAAGCTCAACGGGCGCCAAGGGGCATACCGGCACGCAGGCGGCGACGGGAAAGACAGCAGCGGGAAAGACGCCGACTGGAAAAGCGGCGACAGGACAAAGAGTTCATTCACGAGTGCGAGCGCGCGTGCATTACTATGCCGGTCCGCGCCTCGACCCCGCGCACAAGGCCGCGCTGATTGAAGAGATCAGCGCGCAACTGAAAGACCCCCCGGCGAAAGCGATTGCATACGGCAAAGCGTTGGATGGGTTTTATGCCCAGCTCGCATCGCATGAGGCCGCGCTGAAGGATGCAGAGCCGCAGACCAACACCCTGCGGGTGATGCAGTTTGGCGACTCGCACACCGCGGCGGACATGTTTACGGGCGAAGCCCGGCGCGTCTTTCAGGAGCAGTTCGGCAACGGAGGCATCGGCTACTCCTATGCCGGACACCCGTTTGCGGGATACAGAATTCTGGGCTCGCAGCGATCGCAAACCGCAGGATGGAAGACGCAGGGGAACAAGTTCCTGCAACTCGGCGACGGGCAGACGGGGCTGGGCGGCATCAGCATTTCGACCGAGCGCGCAGGCGAGCGGGTCACGCTGGACGCGCCCTGTGCCACGCTCGAGCTCCAATACCTGCAACAGCCCGGCGGCGGCAGCGTGCGCTTTACCGACAACGGCGCCGATGTGGCCGAGATTCAGACGGACGCATCGGACACGGGGCCTGGCACCTACAGCTACATGTGCCCGGAAGGCGATCACCATTTTGAAGTGACTACGGAGCAGAGCGCGCCGGTGACGCTGTTGGGTTTTGTTGCGACGCAGCCGGGAGTGACATGGGAGTCGCTCGGCATCAACGGAGCCGAGGCACCGCTGATTTTGAAGTGGGATCAGTCGCTCTTCTCGCGCTATCTGAAGGACAACTCGCCGGCGCTGATCGTGTTGGCGTATGGGACCAATGAAGCTGCCAGTCCCGCGTGGGATGAAGAGAGTTACCAGCAGACCTTCGCCTCGATCATCGATGATTTGCATCAATACGTGCCGGAGTCGTCGATCCTGGTGATGGGTCCTGCGGATCGTTCAGTGAAGCAGCATCGCGCGTGGCATCCTTATTCCGGAACTGATCGGATTGTGCGGGCGCAGCGCGCCGTGTGCCGCACGCATGGTTGTGCCTACTGGGACCAGCGCGAGCGCATGGGCGGCCTGGGCGCGATGCAGCAATGGGTTTATGCGGGATGGGCGCAGCAGGATCATACGCACTTTACGGGCGAGGGTTACCGGGCACTGGCAGATGCGCTGATAGCCGACCTGATGACCGGCTATCAGGCCTATAAGGAACGCAACCCAGCCGCCACCGAAACTAGAGCGCAAGGAGCGGGAAATGGAAGTACAGGCTCGAATCCTTAAAGTTTTGAGACAAGTTACTGGAAAAGAAATCAACCCCGGCGTGGATGATTCGCTGTTTGTTTCGGGATTGCTGGATTCCTTTGCACTCACTGACTTTGTCGGCGGTTTGGAGGAGGAGTTTGGCATTTCGGTGCCCGACTCCGACTTATCGGCGCGCAAGTTTGACACCATTGGCAAGGTCGAAGCTTACCTTGCGAGCAAGAGTTAGCGGATGGCATTTCTACGAGCCTTTGGATCGTGGCTGCCGCCGCGCCGCGTGACCAATGAAGAGGTTGCGCCCCTGGTGGACGCGACGCCGGAATGGATTCTGGAAGTTTCTGGTATTGAAGAACGGCGCTACGCGGCCGAAACCGACACGGTTCACGGGATTGGCTTGCTGGCTGCGCAAAACTGCCTGGACAGAGCCGGCGTAGCGGCTGCCGAACTTGGGATGATCCTGGTTTCCAGCGGATCGAGCGATCGCTTTTGCCCTGGGCCTGCAAGCCAGATTGCTGCTGGGTTGGGCCTTGCTTCCACGCCGGTGCTTGATATTCCCGTTGCATCCTGCGGTTCGCTCATGGGGCTGGCGTTGGCCGCACAGCTTGCACCTACAGTGGGCCGCGTGCTGGTGGTGGGCGCGGAAATCATGTCACGGCGCATCTCGCTCAAGCCTGAAGACAAGAACTCGGCCATTCTTTTCGGCGACGGTGCGGGCGCGGCGCTGGTTGATCCGGAGATCGGGTTCGCGCGCATTGCTGACTTCTGCCTTTTCACGGATGGCGCTTCGTCGGAGATTCTCTATGTGCGGGACGGGCAGTTTTTCATGGATGGCGCGGCGGTGATCATGCACGCCTCGCGCAAGATGCCGCGAGCCATCAACGAATTGCTGGCGCGTAACCAGATTGCCGCAGGAGACGTAAGCGAGTTTCTGCTGCACCAGGCGAATCTGAATCTGATCACGCGCGTGGCCGGTGCGCTAAAGGCGCCACGAGAGCGGTTCTTTACCAACATCGCGCGCTATGGTAACACGTCGTCGGCATCGCTGCTGATCGCGGCAGATGAGTGGCATGCCGGGCAAACCGGTGCGCTCGCAGGGCCACTAGTCTTTTCCGCCTTTGGCGCCGGGCTGAACTGGGGCGCGCTGCTGGCGTTGCCGCGATAGCTCCCACGGCTCGCCGCACTCCGGCAGATGCGAGAATAGCGTTGATACTTCAAGACATAGTTGTTGAGCGGGGTCCAACGGACTCTTTCAGAATCGATGGACGATGCGTCGTGTTGCGCTGATCTACAATCCGGCTTCCGGCCAGGGCTCTCCTAAACGGAAAGCCGTGATTGACGATGCGCTCCGCGTGCTTCGCGGCGCAGGCATCGAGGCCAGTGCGATCCACACGGATGCGCCGGGAGGCGCGGGTGCGCTGGCGTTGGAGGCGATGCGCCAGGGCTGCGACACGATCATTGCCTGCGGAGGCGACGGTACCGCGCACGAAATCATGCAGTGCCTGGTGGGAACTCCAGTCGCGCTCGGGGTGGTGCCGCTGGGAACGGCGAACGCTTTGGCTGCGGACCTTGGAATGGGAACGTCCCCGGCGAAAGCAGTCGAGATTCTGCTGTCGGCCGAACCGGTGCGGGTTCCCGTGGGACAGATATTCTTCCGTGATAAAAATGGCGCAGAGGATTCGCGCTATTTCACTGTGGCCGCGGGCGTAGGCGCGGACGCTCTCTGCATCTCCATGCTCGATGCGGGGTTGAAGAGGCGGTTCGGTTATGCGCTTTACATGGTTGAGATGTTCAAGGTCTGGGCTACGCACTCGTTTCCTCTCTTTGAAACAGTCGTTGTGCCGAGTGCGGTCGGCGCAACCAGAACAGTAGAGGTCTCGCAGATTCTGGCGGTGCGCATTCGCGATTTTGGAGGGCTGCTGCGCAACCTCGCGCCCGGCGCCAGCATTCGCAGCAAGAGCCTGCGCCTGCTGGCCTTCAAAACGCGCAGCCGCATGGACTACCTGCGCTTCGTGATGGCGTCGCTTTTCCGGCGGCAGACTTTTGCACGCCACATTGAGTTGCTGGACGCTGTGTCTGTTGAGTGCAGGGCACGCGATGGAGCCGGATCGAAGGTCTTGGTGGAAGCGGATGGAGAGTTGCTCGGCGGACTGCCGGTGCGAATTGAAATCGCGTTACAGGAATTGACCTTGCTGATCCCTGCGAATTCCGCGCCTTGAGGTTCGGTTTGATTGCTGGCTTGATCTCTTTGCGAGGGCAACGGCAAATGCCTATGATTTGCTGATGGATGAACATGGGAATGAGCTGTCAAGGCTGGTGGATGAACTGAACCGCGCGGCGGCCGGAGCCAAGTCGGGCGAGAAGCGATCGATCGACCAGCTTCTGGCGAGCGCGGTCCATAGCAATGCTTCAGACATCATCCTGGTGGCAGGCTCTCCCGCCACGTTGCGCGTGAATGGAGCGCTGATGGCAGACTCGGGGCCTGCTCTTTCAGCCGAGGCGATTCGTGGACTGCTGCTGACCCTGCTGACGCCCAGCCAGTTGCAGGAGTTGCAGGAACGCAAGTGCGTGGACTTCTGCTTTGTGCGCGGC
>PLPU01000223.1:9845-11704 GCA_003159975.1 Acidobacteriaceae bacterium | reverse complement strand
TCCGGCAAGACTTCAACGATGGCCGCGCTCCTCGACAGGATCAATGCCAGCCGTCGCGATCACATCATCACCATTGAAGATCCAGTCGAGTATCAGCATGCAAATCGCAAATCACTCGTGGAGCAGATTGAACTGGGAATCGACACACTCAGCTTCGCCCAGGCTGTGCGCGCGGTTCTGCGGCAGGACCCGGATGTCATCCTGGTTGGCGAGATGCGCGACAGCGAGACGATGGCGGCGGCGTTGACGGCTGCCGAGACCGGGCACCTGGTGCTCACATCGCTGCATACCAACGATGCCGCGCAAACCGTTTCGCGCATCCTGGACACGTTTCCATCGGGATATCAGTCGCAGATACGTCAGCAACTTTCGTTGGCGCTGCTGGCGGTGATCTCGCAGCAACTGCTGCCGGCCGCCAATGGAATCGGCCGTTACCCAGCCGTCGAAATCCTTGTGGCTACCAGCGGCATGCGCAATTTGATTCGCCGCGGAGATGATCATCAACTCCGGGCGAACATCGAGACCGGACGCGCCGAAGGCATGTTGACCATGGAACAGTCGCTGGGCGAACTGGTGCGCGCAGGACGCGTGTCGCGCGAAACGGCGTTTGCCCACTGCAACCACCCGGAGGATTTGCGACGGCACCTGATTCTCTAGCACGAAGCAGCATGGAAGGCCACATGGCCGACGGATGGCCTTTCAGGTCTCCCGCCCATCGACCACCGACCCCAGCAACGAAGACCTGTTCCCTTATCCCACGGACAAAGACCCGTCCGCGGGGATCCCGTGTCGCCGTGTCCAGAGGGCGCCCACCCGCGCCTCTCGACGGATGGAGCACCCTCGAATTAGCACCAGGAACGGTGCAGAACGGCGGTTTCTCCGACGTGTGGGTGTCTGTAACTTGTTTGTTTTCTTAAGATGTAAAATGGCGAAACACCTAAGTGCTTTGTTTTCAGGTAGATGATAAAAGGGGGTAGGGGGGGTGGGGTCCAGGGGGGTACAAACCGGGCACATCCCTGACATTTTGAACTGACGAATTTGTGGATTCGCTTTCACAATTCCCATTGTGCGCCAAGAGGGGGAAATTATCGGCAAATCGACGCCGTTTTTTTTGAGAGCTGAATCACGCCATCGCTCCGGGACGGCGAGGTCTTGGGGGCCGCGGGTTGCGCTTCGCTCTGCCTGTGGCTGTTCTCACTTCGTCTCTCCCGGACGTCGGTTCATTTGCAATGTCGCTCCTCTGGCTGTAATCATCGCTGCGATTGCTTTTGAGGGCTCCCGAGTGAAACCAAGCGCACTTTTTCTAATTGTGACTTCAGCGGCTTTGTCCCCATGTCTTTTGGCGCAGCAGGCGGCATGGCAGCCCGCGCCCGGCCATCTCACCTTGCCGCTCTGGCCCGGCGTCGCTCCGGGAGCACTGGCCAAGGGAGCGCAGGCCAATCCTCCGGCAGAAGCGGACATGACGACGGCCAAAGACAACCTGATTGCCGGCAAGCCGCTTGTTCGCCTCGGCAACGTCTCCACGCCGACGCTCACGCTCTACCAGCCGGCGAAAGGCATGAGCACCGGCGCGGCCATCGTGGTTTTTCCGGGAGGCGGCTACAAGATTCTGGCCATCGATCTCGAGGGCACAGAAGTTTGCGACTGGCTGAACTCGGCCGGCATTACCTGTGTGCTGGTCAAGTACCGCGTACCCGACTCCGGACCCTATCCAAAATCTTCAGCGGCGCTTCAGGATGCGCAGCGCGCTGTAGGCCTGGTGCGGGAGCATGCGACCGAATGGGGCATCGATCCAAAGCGTGTGGGAGTGCTTGGATTTTCAGCGGGAGCGCACCTGGCAGCGGCGCTGAGCACGCACT
>PLPU01000223.1:4753-9793 GCA_003159975.1 Acidobacteriaceae bacterium | reverse complement strand
AATGCGGTGGTCTACTTTCTCCAGCTCAAGAACGCCAAGGTTCCTGCCGAGTTGCACATCTATGCGCAGGGCGGGCACGGGTACGGGCTGAGGCGCACCGCACTGCCGGTGACTACCTGGCCGCAGGCTGTGGAGACGTGGCTGCACACCATTGGCATTCTGGGCACTCATTCAGAAGTGCGTTAACAACCTGTGGTGAAAGTCAAAACATCGGGAAAACCATCCCTCGGGGGCTAAAGCCCCATTGATTCCTGGGACTTTACGGCACGACTAAAGTCGTGCCCTTTCAAAACCGGCCTTCTACCACAGGCTGTTTAACAGGCCATGGGCCGCGGGTACAATCATCGTCATGCTGCTGGCTGTTCTCACCATCTCGGACCGTTGCTCGCAAGGCCTGCTCACCGACACTGCGGGGCCGGCTGTGGTTGGCTTGCTACGCGAGTGCTGGCCTGCGGCGGAGATCTGGACCGGCCTGCTGGCGGACGATGAAGATGCGATTGCCGCCACTCTTGAAAAACTCAGCCAGCAAGGTGCGGCCCTGGTGCTGACCGTGGGCGGTACCGGCATGGGGCCGCGCGACCGCACGCCGGAAGCTACGCGGAGGGTCATGGACCGCGAGGCGCCGGGCCTGGCCGAGGCCATGCGCTTGAACGGCGCACAACGGAATCCCTTTGCGTGGCTTTCACGCGGCGTGGCCGGCCTCAAAGGGAACACGATCATCGTCAACCTGCCGGGGAGCCAGCGCGGAGCCGAAGAGAGCCTGGCTTCCATTCTGACCCTCGTCAAGCACGGGATCGAAGTTGCCGCCGGCGGGCAATCCCATCCGTAAATCGGATTACTTGGCGCTTCCTGTTCAATAGGCGCCGACAATTGCGGGAAACGCTTTCCAATTTGCGGTATCCGAGATTGTTTGGACTTCAAGTTCCGGCTGAACCACGCGGGGAAGTTCCCTCATAAATGGGGCTTTTCAGAGGGCTTGCACCTGAATTCTCTAAAAAATCAAGATCGAGAAACACTGGGAAAGCGTACAATTCTCTTACTTTGAGTACGCCCAGAAGCAAGCCCACAAACACTCGCCGCCCCGGAGCCACAAGCATCCGCGATGTGGCCAAGCGTGCCGGCGTATCGATCGCCACCGTATCGCGCGCGGTGAATCGCATTCCTTCGGTCGACCCGGCGTTGGCTGAGAAGGTTTGGCGCGCCATCGAAGAGGTGGGTTACCTGCCCAACACGCAGGCGCGCGCGCTGGTGTCAGGGCGCAGCCGCATGCTGGGCCTGATTGTTTCGGAAATCACCAATCCGTTTTTCCCGGAGCTGGTGCAGGAGTTTGAAAACCTGGCAGTGGCCCAGGGCTACGAGGTGCTGATCGGCTCAACCAACTATGAGCCGGCGCGGACCGAGTCGCTGATTCGCCGCATGCTGCAGCGCAACGTGGATGGCGTGGCCGTGATGACCTTCGGCATTGAGGAAGAGTTGGTGCAGAAGCTGGTGGAGCGGGAGTTTCCCCTGGTGTTTGTGGACGCCGGTCCGGACCTGCCCAATATCCGCGTGCTCAAGGTGAATTATGGCGAGGGGATTCGCCAGGCGGTGCAGCACCTGGCGGCGCTTGGGCACCGGCGGATCGCCTTCATCACCGGCCCGCTTCGGCTGCGCTCCGCCATGGCGCGGCGCGATGCTTACCTGAAGTCGATGGCCGAACTGGGATTGACCGTTCCCGCCGAACACATTGTGGAGGGCAATCACACCATGGAGGGCGGCATCGGCGCAATGGAACAACTGACGGCGCTGTCAGAGCTTCCTACGGCGGTACTCTGCTCGAACGATATGACCGCAATCGGCGCCCTGCACGCGCTCTTCAAGACGACCCACAATGTGCCGGAAGAGATATCCGTGGTGGGATTCGACGACATTCACCTGGCCCAGTTCATGCTGCCGCCGCTGACCACGGTGCAGATGGCGTGCAAGGACCTGGCTGCGGCCGCGGTGGAGGCGCTGCGCGCCGGCATTGAGCAGGACCACCCCAAAGCCGCTAAGCGCGAGTGGCAGATTTCGACGCGGCTGGTGGTGCGCCAGTCAACGGCCTTCCCGCGCGGGACGCTGCCGGCGCTTCGAGAGAGTGCAGCCGGAAGGGGCCGCGACGGTGGAGCGAAATAGAGTTGCCTCTCTTCCGGCAGTTCAGCCGCCGGATTGCCTTTTTCAGAGACTGATCAGGCAGCGACGGAATCGTCGCCTTCCTTGGTCTGCGCCGCATTTGCTTCTTTCTTTTCGGTGACGGAAAGACGCAACCCAAGTGTCTTCAGGACGGCGATCAGCGTTTTGAGGGTCGGATTGCCCTTTGGCGACAAGGCGCGATAGAGCGACTCCCGGCTGATGCCCGCCTGAGCAGCCACCGCGCCCAGCCCACCATAAGCTTCAGCCACGGCGCGCAACGCCAGCAGTCCGCCGCCGCGTTCCTCGGGGTTTTCGAGGGATTCCATGGCCAATTGGAGAGTGATAATGGCATACTCCCGGTCTTCGCGCAGTTCCTCAATATCCCGTTCGTGATGCGAAACCCCGCCAAAAAGCTTGTGCATGGTTTCAGGCCTGTCTACGAGGCCTTTGAGACAGGCCGCGCTTTTGTCTGGGGTGCAGGATAAACGCGGTTTGCCTCAGTCAGGAAGCGGTCCACGGCTTCGTCGTCGTTGGGGTCGTAAGGGCCATCATCGGGATCGTTCGGGTCATAGGGGATCGGAGCGTCTTCTGCAATCTGCTTCTTGACCCAATCCCAGTCACTCATGTCACGATTTGGCAGCGGCATAACGTCTCCTTTCTCTGCGGGAGGCATAGCGGAACGAAATGAACCTCACATTCCCGTTGCGAATAGTGTAAACCAGAGCAAGAACCGCTCCTTTCAACTCAATCAGCGCCACGTCTAGAAATCGCGACTCCTGTCTTGATTTGAGTCGATAGGTGAGCTTCTCCTGGCTTTCGTATACCAAGTGGGCAACCCAAAAGTCGAGGTGGTGTTTCCGCAGGTTCGCTTCGCGTTTGGCCTCATCCCATTCGTACACGAGAGGATTCTATGCCACTCGCGACGATCCCGCTGTGACGCAGCGTAAGGGCCAGGTGAAAGGAGCTAATTCAGGAACATGGTCCGATAGAGCGTGTCGCGCTGGACGGGCTTAAAGCCGGCATCGCGGATGATGCGGCGGAGCTCTTCTTCCGTGGTGCAGTTGCTGGTGCCTGCGGCTCTCACTACGTTCTCTTCTAACATCACGGAGCCCACATCGTTGCCGCCGAAGTGAAGGCCTAACTCAAGCACCTTCAGGCCCTGCGTCACCCAGCTCGCCTGCACATTTTCGATGTTATCGAGATAGAGCCTTGAGATAGCCAGAACCTTTAAGTATTCAACCGAAGTCGCTTCGTCCCAGCCTCGGCCGCCGAGAGCGGTGTTATGCGGCTGAAAGCTCCATGGGATGAATGCCGTGAATCCACCGGTCTCTTCCTGCAGGCGGCGCACCACCTCGAAGTGGTTGATGCGCTGGTCGAATGTCTCGCCCACGCCGAACATCATCGTGGCCGTAGTCCTCATCCCCAACTGGTGCGCGGTGCGATGGACGCTGACCCAATCTTCCGTGCGGCATTTCAGGCGAGCGATGCGCTTGCGCACGTCGTCGTCGAGAATTTCAGCGCCGCCGCCGGGGATGGAATCGAGGCCCGCGTCGCGCAGACGGGCGATGGTGTCGCGCAGACTGAGTTCGGAATACTCGGCGATAGCCAGCACTTCAGACGCTGACAGGCAATGCAGCCAGATCTGCGGGAAGCGCTGCTTGATGCCCGTAAACAGCCGCTCGAACCAGTCAATCTTGAGGTCGGGATGAATGCCGCCCTGCATCAGCACGCCGGTGCCACCCATCTCCAGCGTCTCGGCGATCTTTTCGTAAATCTTTTCAAATTCGAGAATGTATCCCTCGTTCGCCGTGGGCCCTTTGAGGGGGCGGTAGAAGGCGCAGAAAGTGCAGTACTCGGTGCAGAAGTTGGTGTAGTTGATGTTGCGATCGATGATGTAGGTGACCACTTCTTCAGGGTGCAGGCGACGGCGCACAGCATCCGCCTCGAAGCCCAGGCCGATGAGGTCGGGGGAGTTGAAGTGGTCGAGGGCCTGCTGGCGGGTCAGGGTCATCTTCTCGATTCTAGCAATTCAGCAGCAGCAGCGCACATCAGCGGGGATCGGGCGGACGGTTTGCCGCCTCATTGGCCGGCCTGCGGAAGAGGAATAGTCCGCGGGTGCGCAGCGTTCGGCCCTGCGTGCGGGCCAGGTTTGAGGCGGTGGAGACGCCGCTGAAGAGAACGAAAAAGTCCCAAAATGCGCGGAAGAATCTTTTTTTCCTCTTGGTAGGCATGGGGTCGCTCGGCATGGGGAAGAACCTCGTCGAACCGACTGCGTAAAACCTGCAGGTTCAATTCATTTGAGATTCGAAAGGTCATTTTGGTTCCACGATCTTTTTGCCGAATCTCAATTCCCGGCGCCAATGCATCCCGATTCCCGCCAGGTTGTTGCAATCAGTCTTTCGGTGGCGCCGGCGCCGGCTCAGGCACTGGCTTCGCCTTTTTCTTTGGGCTGGAAACACCCATGCTCATCATCACGAAGCCGAGTCCCTTGCGCAGGGCGTCGAGAACGCTCATCGATTGCAACACCTTTCCAATTCAGTGCGGACACTCTTAGTCTACGCTGCGTGAAAAGGCCGGACGAGACCGCCCGCCGCTAATTGGTCTTGGCGGGCGGCGCGGCGGCGGGTTCCGTTGCGGCGGTCTTGCCGCTGAGGATGTCGACCGCGGCCGGCGGCAGCGGTTTGTCCGCATTGGCCAGCAGCAGGCTGACCTGCCACATCTGCGTGTCGGTCAGAACGTCTTTGAAGGACGGCATGCCAGTGAGCCGAATGCCGTTGGACACCTTCCAGTAGGTTTCTCCAGGCGGGTCATCGCTTACGCCAACTACGTCGCCGTGCTTGTGCTTTTCCCAAAGGGGCGGCGCATCGGGATACATGTGGGCGGCAAACG
>PLPU01000223.1:0-4741 GCA_003159975.1 Acidobacteriaceae bacterium | reverse complement strand
TCGATGCGCGCGTTGAGCGGAACCTGAGTGATCAGGCGTTCCTCAGGCAAAGGCGGGTCGGCGACGGCTACCGGCACGTTTCCAAAATGAAACCACGCCAGCACGGCAAGGGGCACGAGAATCACGCCCAGGACAATTCCAAATAGAACGCGCATCATAGGGGAAGGGGACTCCTTTGCACTCATCCTACTGTATTTCCAGAGGAATGTGTCGCATGGAGCGGTGAACAAGGGGATGTTTGCATTGTTCGGGGGGCGAATTGGCCTGGCGCGCGTCCAAACCAGTGCCGGTTCACCCACAAGGCTCCCTTCAGGTGGTTTAATACCTATTGGGGGAAGCGCTGCCTTGGGGTGGTCTTCCGTACTCCCGTGGAGGTATCCCTAAACCGATGTATTCTTTTCGCCGTCTTGCCCTTCTACTGGCGCTGGTTCTGCCAGCCATGCACACCATCCTTGCCCAGACCTCGGCCCAGAACTCGAGTTCGAGCAGCGACTCCGCGCTTGTTGCGCCGGATCAGGACGCACCGGCCCAGGCCGCTCCAGCCCAGCCCCAGTCGCCGCCGGCTGCTGCCGGAGGCCAAAGCCAGGGCCAGCTGAGTGTCCAGGCCCGCATTCGCGCACGCCGTCTGCAGCGCCGCGCCGCCGCCATTCACGAGGTTTACGACCATCTTTATGAGGGGTATCTGGGCGGGGGTTTCCTGCGCTTTACTCCCGGAGCCACGCTGCAGCGCGTGAACGAATACGACTGGAACGGGGAGTTCACACGCTACTTCAGCGAGCGGCTGGGCGTTACCCTGGATGGCCGCGGCTACTATGGCACGCCCTTCATTGAGCCTCAGCAGGGCAATCCTCCGGCGGGCAGTGTAGGCCTGACCAAGCCGGCCATCAGCCAGTACGCGGTGCTGGCGGGACCGACTTACCGCTTTTATATGCAACCGAAGTACTCCATCTCCGGCCGGGTGATGGGCGGCTATGCGCAGGGCAATTTTACGGGCGATACAAACGGGTACGGCACGCTCGGCGTTCTCTATCCGGATGGGCCGACCTTCGCTGCCAGCGCCGCTATTCCCTTCGAGTACAACGTTGCGCCGAATCTCGGTATTCGGGTTGCGCCGGAGTATTACCTTACCGGTTTTGGCTCGACGCTCCAGAACAACCTGGGATTCTCGGCCGGGATCGTCGTTCGGCTTGGAAAGCAATAAGGACAGTTGTCAGTTGTAAGTTTTCAGTTGTCAGCAAGAAAGCCCGCTGACAGCTGAAAACTCAGAGCTGGCATCTGGCATCTGGCAACTTACAACTGAAAACTTACAACTTACAACTGGTTACTGCAGTATCGGTATTCCCGCGATGCGCTGCTGCCATTCGGCAGGGCCGGTCTGGTGAACGCTGGTGCCTTTCGAATCGACCGCGACCGTCACCGGCATATCGCGGACATCGAATTCATAAATGGCTTCCATGCCCAAATCTTCAAAGGCCATCAGGCGAGAGCCGTGAATGGCCTTTGAAACCAGGTAGGCCGCGCCGCCCACGGCCATCAGGTAGACCGCGCCAAACTCACGGATGGCGTCGATGGCCACCGGGCCGCGCTCGGCCTTGCCCACCATGCCCAGCAGCCCAGTCTCGGCCAGCATCTGGCGGGTGAATTTATCCATGCGCGTGGCCGTGGTGGGGCCGGCGGGGCCAACCACTTCCTCGCGCACCGGGTCCACCGGGCCCACGTAATAAATGAAGCGATCGTGGAAGTCGACGGGAAGCTTCTCGCCGCGGCTGAGCATGTCGGTCATGCGCTTGTGCGCGGCGTCGCGGCCGGTGAGCAGCTTGCCGGTGAGCAGCAGCACCTCGCCGGGCTTCCATGTGGCGGCTTCGGCGCGCGTGGTTGTGTCGAGATTCACGCGGCGCGCTCCGCTCACGTCATAGGTTAACTTCGGCCAGTCTTCCAGATTGGGCGGATCGAGATACACAGGCCCCGAGCCGTCCAGCACAATGTGCGCGTGGCGTGTGGCGGCGCAGTTGGGAATCATCGCGACTGGCAGGTTGGCCGCGTGGGCCGGCGTGTCGAGCACTTTCACGTCGAGGACGGTGGTCAGGCCGCCCAGGCCCTGCGCGCCTATGCCGAGCCGATTGACCTTGTCGTAAAGCTCCACGCGCAGCTTTTCCGCGGTGGTCCGCGGGCCGCGGGCAATCAGGTCCTGGATGTCGATGGGGTCCATGAGCGACAGTTTGGCCAGCAGCATGGCTTTTTCCGCCGTGCCGCCGATGCCGATGCCCAGCATGCCCGGAGGACACCAGCCGGCGCCCATGGTGGGCACGGTCTTCAGCACCCACTCCACCACTGAGTCGGAAGGGTTGAGCATGGCGAATTTGGACTTTGCTTCCGACCCTCCGCCCTTGGCCGCCACGGTGACTTCGACCGTCGATCCTTGCACCAGCTCCACATTTACGACAGCGGGCGTGTTGTCTTTGGTGTTTACGCGCTTGCCCGCCGGGTCGGCCTGCAGGCTGGCGCGCAGCTTGTTGTCGGGGTCGAGATAGGCGCGGCGCACACCCGCATCCACCATCTCTTGCAGATTCATCGGCTTCTCGCCTGGAGCTGCTTCGAAGTGCACATCCATGCCCAGTTTGACGAAGGCGTTTACGATGCCCGTGTCCTGGCAGATGGGGCGGTGGCCCTCGAAGCACATGCGGCTGTTGATCAGTATCTGCGCCATGGCGTCTTTGGCGGCGTGGGACTGCTCCCGCTCGTAGGCCTTAGTGAGGCTGCGAATGTAATCCACCGGGTGGTAGTAGCTGATGTACTGTAACGCGCCCGCTACGCTGGCGATGAAATCTTCCTGCTTGATGACGGTCATGGAGATGCTCCCAATCCTTCCCTTCTAGGTTACTGGAAAGAGGGCAACTGATGTGAGGGGATGGGGAGTGTATTCACAGTGCTGACGTTCGCCGCAAACTCGTAGTACATTTGTATTCACGTTCATTCCCCTGAAACTCAGGAAAACGATGCCTCAGTTGGACTGGCATTTCGACAAGAGACGTATATCAGGCCTGGATGAGTCGCTCAGCCGTTACTCTCCTCGCGAGTTTGAATCTCCAACCCGATCGACAGTCCCCCTACTATCGTTTCTCAAGCACGGCGGTAAAATGCGGGACGCAATCCTCACGCGACTTCTGCAGTCAACTTCGTCCCTTACAGCACACCTGGAATACCAAGTGAAGGCTCCAATGGGAAGAGGAAAAGCATCTCATACCGACTTGATGTTGCTGAATGATTCGCAAGCCATCGCTATGGAAGCGAAGTGGACGGAGCCCAGGTATCCAGAAGTATGTGCGTGGGATGACAAGAGCACAAACCGCCAGCAAGTTCTTGAAGGCTGGCTTTCCTTGATCCGTCCATTTGCGCTGCCTCCGCTTGCAAGAGACAATGTGCACCACACTGTTTACCAAATGTTGCATCGAACCGCATCAGCGTGTTCTTTCCACCGCAGCCCCACTCTCGCTTATTTGCAGTTCAAGCTGCTTCCTGACGGGCAACTCCCGGAAACCAGCCTGGTGCGTGATTTGGAGGAACTTTTCCGCACCTTGGGATCACCTGCGGAATTGCGCTTCTGCCTTGTGACGGTTTTCATGTCTCAAACGGAGGGATTTGGTGCCATCAGAAATCTGCCAAAAGGGGTGCCCGAGACTGCGCATGCCGTAAAGGCAGCGCTTCTTAATGGTCCGATTTTTTATTTTGTCGATTTTGATATTCAAGAATTTGCTCGTGCCTGATGATTTCGGTACAGCTGCTATACGGCCGACCGCAGGTCCGTATGCACAAAGTCATCACCTTTGTAGAGGATGGGTTCGCGCTTTTCACGGGCGAGGGCGTAGCTGAAGCAGTCGCCGAAGTTGAGNNCTCGATGACCATCTTTGAGTCCTCGACGATCTCGTCAAATCGAACACTCAGGATTGGGCTGCCAAACTTGTCCGCCACCATGGATGCTTCAAAAAGCGTCGCGGCGGAGATGCGAACCGACACCTCGTATTCAATGGCGTCCGAGAAGGCTTGCGCTTCGGGCTCATCACGCAAGATCGCAATCAGCGCGGATGAATCGACAATCATTTCGGCAGTCCAGTCTTATCGTCGTAGAGTTCATCGAAGAGTTCCTTGGTTGTCCGGCCGTCGTTCATGAGTGGTGCGGTTTCACGCGCAATTTCCATCAGTCGGAGAGCGAGACCCTTTTTCCCGTTGCGGATTTCGGACTCTGCCTTATCCCTCTCGAGGGTTTCTTGCGCCGCCTGTGTCACTGCGGTCACCAAGCTTAATCCCCTGCGGTCTGCAAGCTCACGGACAATTCGCTCCGTCTCCTCATTTTTTATGCTCAGGGCCATCGCGCCCTCCTTTCTATCAATCTTTTCTACCATTCTACCATTTGAGCTTCAACCGGCCCTATAAGCCCGTCGTAATTTTCCAAATTCGCCTAATGCCCTAATCTAGAACTATGGACGATCCGATGTTGCACGCGGCTGAGGACGAGACTTTCGACTTTCTGGTGGTTGGCGCGGGGCCNNGGCTGCATCTGCAATTCGCTGTTTCATTACCCGGCGCACATGACGTTTTTCACCACGCCGGAACTGCTCGAGATCGGCGACATTCCGTTCCCCAGCCCGAATCCGAAGCCCACGCGCAATGAGGCGCTGCAGTATTACCGGCTGGTGGCTGCCTACTACAAGCTGGACGTGCGGCAGTACCACCGCGTGGAGCG
>PLPU01000607.1:20401-25194 GCA_003159975.1 Acidobacteriaceae bacterium | reverse complement strand
AAGTAGACAGCGAGAAAGAGGCCGAAAGCGCCCAGCTGCAAAATAGCCGAAAGACGCAGAAACATGCGGCGCGGAAGCAGGAGCGCGGTGAATCCCTGCACGGTGAGCACTGCGCAGTAGAGAAAGGCGCTCGCTGCAAACATGGTGAGCCAGAGGGCTGGACTGAAGCGGAGAATGCCTGGAACACCGGCAAGGACAAGGGGCCATGCAAATGCCGACGCACCGTTGAGCGCGATGACGGCGATTCCCAGAATCGCGGCCGAGGCAGCGACCTTAGCGAATAGGATGGTGCTCGGGCGCACGGGCAACGGCGAGAGCACCATGATGTCGCGGCGGTCGGGAAAGGTCGAGTCCCAACTGACGACTGTAATCAATCCGACGACAAGCATCATCATGGAGATCATCGACTGTTCGGTATTCCAGGCGAGCGGAACGAGGGCTTCCGGTGGCGGTGCGGGCCCAAGCGTAGAAAAGAACGCGCCAACGGCCTGGAGGAGGCTGATCATGAAGAGAATGCCGGCGAACTGGCCGAGATAGCTGATGACGTCGGCGTGGATCGACAGGGCCTCCAGATCCACCACGCGGAGGAGGAACTGGCGGTAGAGAACGCGAAAATCGGTCGGCAGGCGCTCAACGAGTTGGGCCAGGAATCTACGCATGGATGAGATCCGCGATCTGGCGAGCCATGGAGCCGGTGTCCTGTTCGACGGCGAGTTGGGAGAAGATGGCTTCAAGATTGGGCAAGGCCATGAGGGAACGGAGGCGCTCGATGGAGTCGTCGGCGACGAGCTTGCCGCGATGGAGAATGACGACGTGGGAGCAGACGCGCTCAACGGTATCGAGCTCATGGGAGCTGAAGAGGACGACTTTGCCGCGCGCGGCGAGCTCCTGGATGAGGCTGCGGAGCACCAGCGCCGAACCGACGTCAAGACCGGAAAAGGGCTCGTCGAGGAGGATGAGCTGGGGATTGTGCATCAGGGCCGCGGCGATGAGGACCTTCTGGCGCATTCCCTTGGAATAGCCGGAGATGGAGGCGTGGCGATCGTCGTAGAGCGAGAGGAGCCGGAGCAGGCCGTCAATGCATTCGGAGGACTGGCGCGGCGGTAGGTTGCGGAGCTGAGCGACCATGGTGAGGTATTCCGCGCCGGAGAGGTGGTTGTAGAGGTAAGGCTCCTCGGGGACGTAGCCCATGCGGCGTTTATAGGCGATCAGGTCGTCCTGAATCGGCTTGCCCTCAAAGAGGATGTGGCCGAGGGTCATCTCAATCAGGCCAGTGATCATCTTCATGGTGGTGGATTTGCCGGAGCCGTTGGGACCGAGGTAGCCGGTGACTTCGCCGGGGCGGGCGGTGAAACTGACGTCGTCGACCGCAGGAATGCCGGAGAAGTGCTTGGAGACGCGGCGGAGTTCGAGCACAGAAAGACTCCCTTCAGCGTTCAGTTTGGAGCGTATACTGGCGAGTCCAGCCTGAGTCTTGCCGTTTGAGCCGGTGCTCTTCAATTAGACACCGAGCGGGGCGGGATTGTTCCGAAGCGCGGGCTGGGTGGCCTGAGAGGCGTTTCAGCAAGGAGGAAGTCCATGAGAAAGACCATTGCTCCGGTGCTCCTGACCTGCGCGCCGGCATTCGCGGTGAGCGCTCCTGCGCAGACGCCCGCGTTTCCAGTGGCTGCTTCGCAGCAGGAGATGAACAAGGCCGTTGCCAGGCGGGTCTTTGAAGAGATATTTAATCAAGGGAAGTTCCAGGTTGCGGACGAGATTTACGCCCCGAACTTCGTAAACCATGGATTGCACAAGAATTTCAGTCTGCAGGAAGATCAGGCGGCGGTTCACTGGGAGAAGCAGGCTCTTCCCGACTTGAAAATTGCTGTGAATCGGATGGTGGCCGAGGGCGACCTGGTGACCGTGATGTGGACGCTGCGCGGGACCAACACCGCTGCGGCCAGCCCGTTGCCTGCGACCGGAGCAAAGCTTGAGGTGCGAGGCATCACGGTGTGGCGCATCGTGGATGGCAGGATTCGCGAGGAATGGACCGAGTTTGACATGCTAAGAGTCGTCCGCCATGTTGCGGAGCAGTTGAAATGGAAGATCTTCGGGCTTCTGTGCGGGTTGGCAACCCTTCTCTGGATGGTTTACAGGATCGTTCGAAGGATTTGGCACGGCCTTTCGACGGCCAAGAGATAAGATCGCATTTGTAGAAGGGAAGCAGAGATGCTACGTAGGCAAAGTCTTTTCGGATGGGTTGCAGGTATTGTTCTTTCGATGTGCTGCATGTGCGCGGCGCAGGCGCCGGTGAAGTATGAGCCGACGATCGAGTCGCTGGATAAGCATCCGCTGCCGGAGTGGTATGCGGGGGCGAAGCTGGGGATTTTCATTCACTGGGGCCTCTACTCGGTGCCGGGGTGGGCGCCGCTGAACCATCCGGATCATGATTTCGGGAACAACGATTACATCAAGTACGACCCGTATGCGGAGTGGTACTTGAACACGGTGCGGATTCCGGGGTCGCCGACCGAGGCTTACGATCGCGAGCACTATGGGCCGCATCACGACTACTACCGGTTTGCGGAGACGTTTAACAAAGAAAGCAAAAAGTGGAATCCCGATGAGTGGGCGACGGTGTTTCGCGAGGCGGGGGCGAAATACGTTGTGCTGACGAGTAAGCACCATGAGGGATTCACGCTGTGGCCGAGCACGACGCCGAATCCCAGCCCGACGCTGCCGTTGAACGAGAGGCACGCGGAGCGAGATATTGTGGGAGACCTGACGGCGGCGGTATCGAAGCAGGGGCTGAAGATGGGGCTTTACTACTCGGGCGGGTACGACTGGACGTTTAATTCGGGGCCGATCGAGGTGAATGCGGATTATGACGCGGTTAAGCCGGAGAGCGAGGCGTATGGGAAGTATGCCAATGCGCAGATTCACGAGCTGATTGCGAAGTATCACCCGATGCTGCTATGGAACGACATTGACTGGCCGAAGACGGGCAAGGCGCTGGAGGTGGAAGCGGACTACTACAACGCGGTGCCGGATGGGGTGATCGACGACCGGTTTGGGATTGCGCACTCGGACTTTACATCACCGGAGTACGAGAAGCTGGACAAGATCAGCGTAAAGAAGTGGGAGGAGTGCCGCGGGCTGGGGCGGTCGTTCGGCTACAACCGCGCAGAGGGCGAGGCGGAGACGATTGCGCCGGGCGAGTTGATTGCGCTGCTGGTGGATATTGTGAGCAAGAACGGGAACCTGCTGCTGGATGTGGGGCCGGAGGCGGATGGGACGATTCCGGCGGTGCAGATGGAGCGGCTGAAGGCGCTGGGGGCTTGGCTGAAACAGAATGGGGAGGCGATTTACGATACGACGCCTTGGACGCAGGCGGCGGGGAAGAGCGCGGAGGGGGACGANNGTGAATGAACTTGGGGCGAAGGTGCAGGCGGGGGGAACACGGATTTTGCTGCCGGCGCAATTGAAGGGGGAGTATGCATACTCGTTCAAACTCTCCGGGTACGCGCGGTGATGTGAAGGCATCGATCGCGGGAGACAATCGAAGGCGAAGCACTTGGGGAATTTGAGGAGCGGGGCGGAGATGATTCGCAGGTTGTTGATCTGGGCTGGATTGGGGATGTTCCTTTGCAGTGGGGTCGGCGCGCAGTCTCCGGTCAAGTATGAGCCGACGGCTGAGTCGCTGGACCAGCATCCGCTGCCGGAGTGGTATGCGGGGGCGAAATTCGGGATCTTTGTGTGCTGGGGCCCATATTCCGTGCCTGGGTGGGCGCCGCTGTCGCACCCGGATCATGACTTCGACTCCACCGATTTCATCCGCAACAACCCGTACGCCGAGTGGTATTCCAACGTGATGCAGATCGATGGGTCGGCGACGCAGGCCTATCATCGCCAGCACTACGGGGCCAAATTCAAGTACTACGACTTCGTTCCGGTCTTCGACCGGGAAAGCGCGCAATGGAATCCCGATTCCTGGGCCAAGATCTTTCAAGATACCGGCGCGCGCTATGTGGTTTTCACAACCAAATTCCACGATGGCTTTTCGATGTGGCCGAGCCAGGCGCCGAATCCTACCCTTGCCGAAGACCGGCGCCATGCCACGCGGGACATTGTGGGTGAGCTCACCAATGCCGTGCGGGCGCATGGGATGCGGATGGGCTTCTACTACTCGGGCGGGTTCGACTGGACGTTCAAGTTCGGGCCGATCGAAAAGGCCGCCGACTACGAGACGACCAAGCCGCAGAGCCAGGCTTATGGCGATTATGTCTTCAGGCAAATCCATGAATTGATCGATCGGTATCATCCGTCGCTGCTGTGGAACGACATTGATTGGCCGAAGAGCGGACGGCCGCTGCAGGTGGAGGCGGATTACTACAACGCCGTTCCCGATGGCGTGGTTGACGACCGGCTGGGGGTGAAGCACACGGACTTCGTCACGCAGGAGTACCGGAAGCTGGACGCGATTGCGCCGAAGAAGTGGGAGGAGAATCGCGGGCTGGGGCGGTCGTTCGGCTACAACCGCGCAGAGGGCGAGGCGGAGACGATTGCGCCGGGCGAGTTGATTGCGCTGTTGGTGGACATTGTGAGCAAGAACGGGAACCTGCTGCTGGATGTGGGGCCGGAGGCGGATGGGACGATTCCGGCGGTGCAGATGGAGAGGCTGAAGGCGCTGGGGGCGTGGCTGAAGCAGAATGGGGAGGCGATTTACGATACGACGCCTTGGACGCAGGCGGCGGGGAAGAGCGCGGAGGGGGACGATTTGCGGTTTACGCGCAAAGGGCACGATTTGTATGTGA
>PLPU01000607.1:12574-20386 GCA_003159975.1 Acidobacteriaceae bacterium | reverse complement strand
GGGCGACTACGCATATTCGTTCAAGCTGGCGGGTTATTTGAAGGAATGAGCGGGCTTATTGCGACCAGGCTTGGATGGTGCGTTCGAGGAGGCTGCAGGCCTGGGGCAGAGCTGCGGTTATGGCGGTGCTTAGGGTTTCTCCCAACTCGGTTGAGGCGGCGCCGATGGTTAGGAGCAGGGCGTTTTTGGGTTGGGCGCTGTAGAGTTCGCATGCGAGGGCAAGGAGTTCAGGCGCGCCCTGGTGATGGGTGGCGAGGCCTTGCCTGGATTCGGAGGGCTCGATGCGGGTGAACTTGATGGAGCCGGGGGCGGATTGGACTGAGCAGTCGATGAAGAGGACGGATTCAGCGTGGGCGATGTCTTCGGCGAGGTCGGGGGTCCATTGCTGGCGGGAGATTACGCGGATTTGTGGTTGAGATGCGAAGTGCTGTTCGGCCCAGTCGGCTAGCCAGGGGCCGACGCCGTCGTCGCTACGGAGGGTGTTGCCGCAGGCGAGGATGAGGACGCGGGATTTGGGTTGAGTCTGCATCGTGCTTTCCCACCCATTCCGCCCAGCCACCCCACAGACGAAGACCTGTCTGTGGGGGCCCCGGTCGCGCGGAATGGATGGGGCACCCACCTTTGTTGGCGGGTCGAGAGTGGGATGGTTGAGGTTTGTGCCTTCCCACCCTTCGCCAGGAAAANNAAGGCGAAGGATGGGGCACCCGCATTTTAGCCGCCCGGATGAAGACTAACGGATGAGCTGGTCTACTTGTTCGCCGTCGGCGTTGAGCAGAGTCAGGATTAGCGGCATCTGGCCGAAGGCGTGGGTGGAACAGCTCAGGCATGGGTCGAAGGTGCGGATGACGGCTTCGACGCGATTCAGAGCGCCGGCGGTGAATTTTCCTTCCTTGACATACTCTTTTGCGGCTTGCAGGACGCCGAGGTTCATGGCGTTGTTGTTCTGGCCGGTGGCGATGACCAGGTTGGCCCAGGTGATGAGGCCGTTCTCGTCGACCTTGTAGTGGTGATGGAGGGTTCCGCGCGGGGCTTCGGCCTGGCCTGCGCCTTCGAGGCGGTTGACACCGGCGCTGGCGCGGACATGCTTGTCGAGGATGAGTGGGTCGGCAAGGATCTGCTCGATTTTCTCGATGCCGTACAGGATATCGATGAGGCGCGCGTGGTGGTAGTGGAAGGAGCTTTGCACGGGACCGGCGGCTAACTGCTTGAACTCGACCAGTTCCTTGTCGGCTTGCGGGGTGCCCATGGATTTGGCGATGTTGAGGCGGGCGAGTGGGCCGACGCGATAGCTGCCCGCGGGATAGCCGAGCGGCTTGTAGTAAGCGAACTTGGTGTAGCTGTAGGGCTCGACGGCTTCTCCGATGACCTCACTGTAGCGGGTGGCGGTGATGCCGTCCTCGATGATGGCGCCGGTGGGATCGATGAGGCGCAGGGCGCCGTCGGTGAATTCAACCGACTCGTCTTCGTTGATGAGGCCGAGGTAGTTGGTGGGGAAATTTGCGAAGATTTCAATCTCCGGCTTGAAGGAGTCGGCGATCTGCTTGTATGCGGCGAGGGTGAGACCGATGTTGGCATAGGCCTCGGGGATCATGGCGAGGATTTCGTCGCGCTTGGCGGGGGCGAGAGGCTCGGTGACGCCGCCGGGAACGACCCATCCGGGATGGATGCGCTTGTTGCCGAGAAGCTCAATGATGTGCTGTCCGAATCGGCGCAGAGCTATGCCGGCGCGGCCGAGCTGGGGCTGGGCGGCGACGACGCCGAAGATGTTGCGGGCGACGGGGTCGGACTCCATGCCGAGAAGCAGATCGGGCGAGGCGAGATAGAAGAAGCTCAGGGCGTGGGACTGGACCATCTGGGCGAGATTGAGCATGCGGCGCAACTGAGCGGCGGTATGCGGAATCCGGACGGACATGATGGCTTCACAGGCCTTGGCGGAGGCGATGAGGTGCGAGACGGGGCAGATGCCGCAGATGCGGGCCATCAGCGAAGGCATCTCGTAGAACGGGCGGCCCTGGGAGAAGCGCTCGAAGCCTCGAACCTGGGTGACGTGAAAGTGCGCATCTTCGACTTCGCCCTGGCCGTTGAGCTGGATGGTGATTTTGCCGTGGCCTTCGAGGCGTGTGACTGGATCGATGGTGATGGTTTGGCTCATTGGTGAATCTCCAGACGGTTTAGGGGAACTGTGAACAAGGTGAGTATCAGAAGTTCGCATTCCCTCAGGGGCTAAAGCCCCGGCTGTTTTCTGGCCTCTTTTCGGCACGACTAAAGTCGTGCCCTTTCAAAACTGCGAATTCCCAAAACTTTGAATTCCAAAACTGCGAATTTCGCTGATTCTTCTTATGCTCCAAAACGGGTGAGGGCTGGGACGTCGAGCGAGGCACCGGTTGCCAGCGCAGTGAGCGCGGAGTGGAAGGTGTCGGCCGAGGGCGGACAGCCGGGAAGAAAGACGTCCACTTTGACGAATTCGTGGATGGGCCGGACGGTCTTGAGAAGCGCGGGAACCACGACACAGGGAATCTGCTGCTGGCAGTCGGCGTTCTCAATATAGGCGCGGTCGAGGATAGCCTCGGGACCGATGGGATTGCGCATGGAGGGGACGTTGCCCGCGACGGCGCAGTCTCCCATGGCGACGAGGAGCCTGGAGTGAGCGCGAATCTTCCTGATCTTCTTCTCGTCGTCGGCCGAGGCGACGGCGCCCTCGACGAGGGCGATGTCGACCTGGTCGGGGAACTCCTTGGCGTCGACNNATGGGGCTGTAGACGATGTCGATGAACTCGGTCAGGGCGATGAGGCGTTCATCCATATCGAGGATCGACATGTGACAGCCGGAACATCCGTCAAGCCAGACTGTTGCCACTTTGAGTTTGTTCATTGCGCTTCCCTCATGAGGTTCAGGTAGGGGAGAAAGTCGGGGTACTTGGGGTGGTCGACGCCGACCTTGCTCTTGTCGAACAGAGCGCCGGTGGGGCAGACCTGGACGCACTTGCCGCAGCGGGTGCAGCTGGATTCTCCCCAGGGATCGTTGAGGTCGGAGATGATCATGGAATCGATGCCGCGGCCCATCACGTCCCAGACGTGGGCGCCTTCAATCTCGGCGCAGACGCGGACGCAGCGGGTGCAGAGGATGCAGCGGTTGTGATCGAGCGTGAAGCGCTCGTGGGAGGCATCGACGGGGAGCTCGGGATTGCGGTAGGGCAGTGGGACGTGGGTGACGCCCTGCTGCTGGCCGAGTGTCTGTAATTCGCAGTGGCCGTTGGAGACGCAGACCGAACAGATGTGGTTGCGCTCTGCGAAGAGCAGTTCGAGGATGGTCTTGCGGTGTTTCTGGAGGCGCTCAGTGACGGTGGTGACCTCCATGCCTTCAAAGACGGTGGTCACGCAGGCGGGAAAGAGCTTGGTGTTGCCTTTGACTTCGACGACGCAGAGGCGGCAGGCGCCGACATCGCTGAGTCCCTCGAGGTGACAAAGGGTGGGAATTTCGATGTTGTTTTCGCGGGCCACTTCAAGGATGGTCTGGCCGGCGCGGGCGCTGACTTCGTGGCCATCGATTACGAGGGTTTTGACTTCCGCACCGGTGCTCATGCCAACACCTCCGAAGTAGCTGCATTGGCTGCCGGGGCTTGAATGTCGCAGACACCGGCCGGACAGCGCTTGTGGACAATGTGGTCGATGTACTCGTGTTTGAAGTACTTCAGCGTGCTGAGCACGGGGTTGGGCGCGGTTTGACCGAGGCCACAGAGGCTGGTCTCTTTGACCGTTGAGCAGAGATCGACGAGGAGGTCGAGGTCGGCCATGGTTCCGGAGCCGTTACAGATGCGGGTGAGCAGGGTGTGCATCTGGGCGGTGCCGGCGCGGCAGGGGATGCACTTGCCGCAGGACTCGGTCATGCAGAACTCGATGAAGAAGCGGGCGACGTTGACCATGCAGGAGGTATCGTCCATGACGATCATGCCGCCGGAGCCCATCATGGCGCCGACTTTGACGAGGGCATCGTAGCTGACGCCGATGTCGAGCAGTTCCGCGGGAAGACAGCCGCCGGACGGGCCGCCGGTCTGGACAGCCTTGAAGGTGTGGCCGTCGGGGACGCCTCCGCCGATGCCTTCAATGATGTCGCGGAGTTTGATGCCCATGGGCACTTCGACCAGGCCGGTGTTGGTGATTTTGCCGGTAAGCGCGAAGACCTTGGTGCCCTTGCTGCGCTCGGAACCCATGCCGGCGAACCACTTGCCGCCTTTGCGGATGATGGGGGCGATGTTGGCGAAGGTTTCAACGTTGTTGATGAGGGTAGGCTTGCCCCAGAGGCCGCTGACGGCCGGATAGGGCGGGCGGGGCTTGGGCGTTCCGCGCTTTCCTTCAATGGATGCGATGAGGGCGGTCTCTTCACCGCAGACAAAGGCTCCCGCGCCGAGGCGAATTTCAACGTCGAAGTTGAAGGGCGTGTTGCAGATATTGTTGCCCAGCAGGCCGCGGCGGCGGGCATCGCGGAGACAGTTGGTGAGACGCGCCACGGCGAGCGGATATTCGGCGCGGACGTAGACGTAGCCTTTGCTGGCGCCAACGGCGTAGGCGGCGATGGACATGCCTTCAATCACGCGCTGCGGGTCGCTCTCGAGTACGCTGCGGTCCATGAACGCGCCGGGGTCGCCCTCGTCTCCGTTACAGATGATGTATTTGATGTCGCCCTGGGCCTTGGCAACTGTGCCCCACTTGAGGCCGGTGGGATAACCGCCGCCGCCGCGTCCGCGGAGGCCGCTCTCAGTGATCTGGCGAATGACGCCGTTGGGGGTCATGTCGCTGAGGGCGGTGAGGAGGGCCTGGTAGCCGTCGCGGGCGATGTAGTCGTCAATTTTTTCCGGATCGATGTGGCCGGAGTTTTCAAGGACGACGTGGACTTGCTGGTCGAAGTGCTCGCGCAGATTGCATTGCAGCTCGGCCACGGGCTCGCCGCCGAGACTGGCAGCGATGGTCTCTGCGTTGTCGGCTTTGCAATGCTGATAGAGAATCTCTTCCGGGTCCACGAGAACCAGCGGGCCGGCGGCGCAGAGTCCCATGCAGCCGGTGCGGCGCACGAAGACGTTCTTGCCCTGGTCGGCAACGGCCTTGGCGAGCGCGTCTTTCAACTGGTCGGAGTGCTGGCTGAGACAGCCGGTACCCATGCAGACGTTGATTTCGTGATCGTATTTGGCATATTCGGCGCGGGTGGATTCGGCGATTTGTTCGAGCTCTTCGAAGGTCATTCGACTGCCCACCTTTCCAGTTGTTCGAGCATCTGCTCGCTTGGCATCTGGCCATGCAGTTCGCCGTCAACGAGGATCACAGGGGCGCGGCCGCAGGCACCGACGCAGCGGGCGGTCATGAGACTGATTTTGCCGTCTTTTGTCGTCTGGCCCTGGGGAATGCCGAGGCGCTTTTCGGCAGCGGCAACCAGCTTGTCGGTTCCCTTGATGTAGCACGCCGTGCCGGTGCAGATGGTCATGGTGTGCTTGCCGGGGGGCTTGAGGCTGAAGTGGTGATAGAACGTGACCACGCCGTAGGCCTGGCTGAGCGGCACGCGCAGGGAGCGGGCGACAAAGCGGATGGAATCGTCGTCGAGGTAACCGAACGACGACTGCACGGTGTGGAGCGTTTCAATGAGTGCGTGGCGGGCAAACCCATTTTTGCGCATGGTGCCGTTCACGATCTTCCAACGTTTGTCGTCGCTTGGCAGCGGCGGAGGTGTGAAAGCTGGCACAATTCCCTCCCAAATGCTCCGGAGACCCTGGGTGTTGGCGTCCGCGGTTGTCTAGTCTTGTTGTACGAGCGGAGGCTTGGCAAGGGCCGTGACATTCATCACGTAGCGTGGGACCTATCCCAAACTGTGGCACGGTCTTGTAGTCTTCCCAAAATTGGAAATCCGGGGAAGGTCCATCGTCTGAGCAATTCGGGACAGGTTTGGCGTTGAGGCGTATTTTGTGCGCTGAATCTCCACCGCAGACCATTGCCGGCTGTCGGTTGGGATTTGTTCAATGGATTTCAGAGGCTGGTGCGGCTAGCCGAGGGGCGGGAGGTGGTCGGAGATACCGAAGAGGAAGATGACGCCGATGATGCAGCTATAGGCCGCGCCGGCCCATGCGATGGCGTGGTAGAAGCGGGGGTGGTGTCCGGTGGCGCTAAAGGCTCCGCCCATGGAGGCGGTCATGAGGGCGTTCATGGCGACGAGGCCGGCGGAGAAGGCGACCAGGCCCATGATGCCGCGTGATGTTCCACCGAGATTGGCGGTGAGGAAAAAGAGGGCGAGCTGGCTGGGGGTTTCAGCGCCAACGCCGTGGAGCATGCCGATGAGGAAGACGGATTTTCCGGTGTACATCCACTGGAAACGGTCCGGCTTGGGGGCCTGATGGTTCCAAAAGCGGCGGACTTGCCAGGCGATCCAGAGGACGCCGTTGATGGCGATGGCGAGACGGCTCTCAATGCGCGAGTGGGAGTGGCCGTGGGCGTCTTTGCGGAGGATGCCGGCGACGACGCCGATGCCGAGGACGATGAGGGTGAGGCCGATGAGGCGCTCGGTCCAGTGGTCGAGGCCTTGAGGCAGGCCGAGGTGCATTTGAAGGACGAAAATGCCGAGGGCGGCGACCGTGAAGGCGTGGCCGAGGGCGTAAGTCATGCCTAAACGCAATCCGCTGCGCCAGTTGCGCTGAACGGCGGTGATGTCGGAGATGGCCGCGAGGTGATCGTAATCGAAACCGTGGCGGAGGCCCAGCAGGAGGCAGGAGGCGAGCGCGGCATCGAGTTTCCAGTCACCGAAGATCGGAGTCACGGGGTCAGTATAGAGCAAGAATGGGGTGGTTGGAGTGAGGTAGATCACTGTCGCAGTTGGAATTTCGAGAGCGACGGAGATCATTTGGATGGAACGAGCTCAATGGAGTAGTTGCTGTAGTCGATGGTGACGATCGTTGGGCCGAACATAAAGCTGCTGGAAACGGCGCGGGCATGCGTGGCCTCGGCAAAGCCCTGTACATTGGCGTACTGGCGCATCATCAGCGTGGCCCCTGAGAACATGGAGGGGCTTTTGGAGGGGGTACCCTGAATCTGAACGAGGGAATAATCGCGCGCGTCGACCCACACGGTTCCCTCAAGCAGATAAGGGGCCTTGCGTCTGGGCGAAATGGCGAGGAGCAGGCAATCCCGGCCGTTCACGCGTTGCACTCCGCCGGGCTTGAGCTTCATTTCATAATTTGCGGAGGTGAGCCAGGAGCCCTCCCGATTGGCGGGCAGGTTGATCTGCTTTTCATTCTCCAGGAGCGCGTTCAGGACAAAGTGCTGAATAAGATCGGAGCCGGAGTGGGAGACGATGGTGTAACTCTTGCCCGACTCCTTGCGGTAGACCGTATGCACGGTCATTTCAGCCGCCGGATGCGCCTCGTCGTTGTTGCGGTAGACAGCGTAATGTTCGGTCGCGGTGTAGCCGGCGATTGAGTCGATTCTGGCTTTGACGGTTGCGTCGATGTGCTGAATGATGAAAGCGGGGTCGGGCTGCTGGGCGGTGAACGCGAGAGCGCCGAAGAGAAGTGGCGCCAGCAGGCATGAGACGACGGTTCGTCTCAGGTGAATTGCCATGGGAAGAGTTCTCCTCAGACGAGCCTAGCAGGAGAGCTGCGTTTGTTTATGGAATTGATGGGCAAGATGAGCAACGGGGAGAGGTTCATATCCCCGTTGCTCGCAGTGTCACAGCTGACTTTCAGTTGGGTTGAGGGTTACTGGGCGGCGGCTTGCTCTTTGGCGCCGCGGACGGCGTCAAGGAAGGGTAAGGCTGCGGGAGGTGGAGGGATCATG
>PLPU01000607.1:10656-12439 GCA_003159975.1 Acidobacteriaceae bacterium | reverse complement strand
TCATGCCGGTGATGGCGAAGAATGCAGGGGCGCTCCAACCCTCACGGGTGCGGCAGGTAGCTACGCCACGACCACCTTCGGCGCCGAACACGAATCCGCCTTTGACCATGTGGGGCACGACGGCGATGCATTTCGCGTGATCGAGCACTTCTTCCGGGATGCCTCTATCCGGAGCGGCCATGATCTGGTGAAGGACCTCACCGGCGTGCGCGAGGCGGTCGTTTGTCGCTTCAAGCGTGGAGTCGGCCCAACTGAAAGTAGTCAGACTTAGGAACGCAACTAACACCATGAACTTTTTCATAGGTCTCACCTTTCGCAGGTTTCGCCGCATGACGCGGTTCGCGCGCCGCAGCGTGAAATTGGGTGAACTTACTGGCCACGCAAGGGAATTAGAATGCTCTTCACGTTCGCTGGCGCGTGGCCAGGACGTTGCTTCACTGCTCACCATTGGAAGGAGAGGGAAATGAAATGGTTGCCCCGTTTGCGCAAGGTGGATTGGAGTTATGTGTAACTGCAAGGTAGAGCGCAGGTTATTAATGCGCTATGCTTGACTGCGGTGTGGGGGCGGTTCTAGTTGATGGACGAAATGCAAACTGGACGACAAGTACACGATGCCCAGCAAAGACGCGGGGTGGTGGTGTGTGGCGTGGTGCAGGGGGTGGGGTTTCGGCCGTTTGTTTACCGGCTGGCGATGGAGGAGGCGCTGGCGGGGTTTATCGGCAATGATACGGACGGCGTGACAATTGAGGTGGAGGGGCCAAAGGCGCGCGTGGAGGCGTTTGTGGAGCGGCTGCGCGCGGAGGCTCCGCCGCTGGCAAGGATCGATTCAATTGTGGTGCGCGAGCTGGTGGTGGTTGGAGAGACGGGCTTTCGGATTGTTGCGAGCGAAGTACTGGGACGAGTAAGCACGGGAATTCCGGCGGATGCTGCGACGTGCGCGGATTGTTTGCGCGAACTGGCGGATCCAGCGGATCGGCGATATCGCTATCCATTTTTGAACTGCACAAATTGCGGGCCGAGGTTCACGATTACGCGGCGCATTCCTTATGACCGGCCGCAGACTTCGATGGCGCGATTCAAGATGTGCGCGCAGTGCCAGGCGGAGTATGACGACCCGTTGAACCGAAGATTTCATGCGCAGCCGAATGCCTGCTGGAATTGCGGGCCGCGGGTTTGGCTTTTGAGTGCCGACGGGGTTGGAATTGAGGTTGCTGACCCTGTGGCTGAGTGTGTGGATCGATTGATGGCCGGCGACATTATGGCGATCAAGGGGGTTGGCGGATTTCATTTGAGTGTGGACGCGACTAATGAAGACGCGGTGATGCGGTTGCGCGCACGCAAGCATCGCTATGGAAAGCCGCTGGCCGTGATGGTTCGCGATTTGGAGGCGGCGCGNNGAAGGCAGCGGGATTGCGGAGGGAGTTGCACCGGGAGTGCCGTGGCTGGGATTGTTTTTGCCGTATGCTCCGCTGCAGCATTTGCTGTTTGCGGATGCTCGCGTGAAGGCGTTGGTAATGACCAGCGCAAACCTGAGCGAAGAGCCGATTGCCATTGACAATGACGAGGCGTTGACGCGACTTGGTGGGATTGCGGATGCGTTTCTGATGCACGATCGCGCGATCTTGCAGCGGTGCGACGATTCTGTGGCGGCGGTGGTGGATGGCGCGCCTCAGTTGATCCGGCGGGCGAGAGGATTTGTGCCGCTGGGTGTGGAGTTGCCTTTGGATGCTGCGCCGTTGTTGGCTGTGGGCGGACATTTGAAGAATGCATTTGCGCTGGCGCG
>PLPU01000607.1:10329-10648 GCA_003159975.1 Acidobacteriaceae bacterium | reverse complement strand
CATGATTTGCATCCGGGATACTTGTCGACTACATGGGCGAAGGAGTGGGCGCGAGAGCGTGGATTAACGACGATTGCGGTGCAGCATCATCATGCGCATGTGGCGGGGTGTATGGCGGAGCATGGGTTGACGGACGCTGCGATTGGGCTGGCGCTGGATGGAACGGGGTATGGCACAGACGGAAGGATCTGGGGCGGGGAAGTGCTGATTGCACGGCTGGATGGGTTTGAGCGTTTTGCGCATCTAGAGTATGTGCCGATGCCGGGTGGGGATGCAGCGGTGAAGGAGCCTTGGCGGATGGCGCTGGGGGCATTGCATG
>PLPU01000607.1:0-10305 GCA_003159975.1 Acidobacteriaceae bacterium | reverse complement strand
GTGGTGCTGAACCGGCGCGTGGTGGATTATGAGGCGCAGGCGGCGATTGAATTGGAAGGAATCGCTGTAGATGAGCCGGACCGGTTTGAGCAGGGGGATTATGTTCCGGAGTTGCACTCGGGAGAAGAAGGCTCTGACGGTGTGGCGGTGATCAAGACGGGGAAGATGTGGAAGGCGGTGCTTGATGATCTTTGGCGCGGTGTTCCGGCGCGACGCATCTCGGCCAGGTTTCATGCGGGCGTTGCTGAAGGATTCATCAATGCGGCGGCGAATGCGCGGATTGAGACGGATATCAATACGGTTGCGCTGAGTGGTGGCTGCATGGCGAACCGGCGGCTGGCGCGGCTGCTGCGCGCTGGGCTTGAAGAGGAAGGGTTCACTGTGTTGCAGCATCGCAACGTGAGCCCTGGGGATGGTGGGCTCAGTTATGGGCAGGCGGTGGTCGGGGCAGCGATGCTGGCTAAGTGAAATTGGCTAAATTCCGCCCGGTCCTCCAAAATCAGCTCAACGGTTGGATGCTACGGCAGGGCGAGCGCATATAATCGGGCCAACAAATTCAGGCGAACATGGCGGAGGACGGGATGATCGAATTCTCATGTCCACATTGCGGAAGTAGGCACGCGACAAACGAGAGGTACCTTGGTCAGAAGATTCGTTGTGGTACCTGCCATCTGCTCTTTACCATCGCACTCCCAGATGACCGGTACAGCGCCCATCCAAAGATGGGACTGTTGCCTGGGATGAGCGGTCGGAAGCGGGTGCTTGCTTTGGTGTGCATTGGCGCGTTGTTAGCAGGAACCATTATGGCAGGGTATTACCTCGGCGCGCACAAGGGTGATTCTAGGCTGAGCCCACGCGCTGTGATCGATCGATCAACTCGCGATTTAGTTGCCGCGTTTCCAGCGATCAGCCGAACCCCGATCTCGACGCTTCAGGATGCAATTGCCTCTGGCTTGGTCGTTGCGGACTTTAGTGGAAATGGCGGTAGCAGCGGGGATTCGGTAAGGGTCCAGGTGTCGAAGGGTTCCAAATCTAGCCCGGGGACGTTGGAGGAGGTCCTGCCAGTTGGCTCAGTTTTGATGAGTCGCGATGAAGGCGCACAAAGCATGATGGTTGCAAGTGTTCGAGGAGTGGATCTAGGCGGTGGTAAGTACAGACCAGAGTCAAGAATCGTGCTAAGTGACGGCGAGGCGGTCACCTATGTACTGAGGGCTTATTGCATACAATTCGAGAAAGAAAACCCTTCTAATTCCACTAGATTTTCCCTCGGGCGACCAGACCCAAATCTGGCCTGCATCGCCAGAAGGGGAACAAGGTTAACCGTTCCCGCCATGCAGGCTGCCGTTTGGATGCAGAGCGACAAGATTACCTATGCGCATATGGCACAAAAGTTTCCGATCTCCGAGGAAGACTGGTCAGCCGGGCAGGCCGTGTTTCAGGAATGTCAAAGTCCTGCGCAGGCGGGTTCCCAGGGCCCAAACTGAGTTGAGCCAACGGCAGGGCGCCCAGTCGATCCACGACGGAAAGACCCTATCCGGAGAGGCGGACCAACTGCTGGGCTTCCAGTTTGGGGCCGAGGATGGATATTCTTGGGATGCGGCCGCGGACCATCGCCACTTCATCGCAGCGATGAAGGCGCGGGCAGTTCTGGCAGTCTTTGAATATCTTGTCGGGTAACTCGGACTTATCTTCGACGGTGCGGAATCCATACTTGAAAAAGAAGTCGGGAATGCGCGTGAAGAGGCAGACGGATTGGATGCCGTGCTCTTCGGCTTCTTCAATGAGCGCGCCGAGGATGCGGCCGCCGGCGCCCTGGCCTTTGGCCTCGGGCTTGACGACGATGGAGCGGACCTCAGAGAGATGAGGGCCGTAGAGATGGAGCGCGCCGCAGCCGAGGAAGACGCCGCCATCGGATTCGGCGACAGTGAAATCGCGGATGTTTTCGCAAATCTCGGCGAATGCGCGCTTGAGGAGCGTGCCGTCAGTGGAGAGCGAGTTGACCAGGTCGTAGACGTTGGAGGCGTCCTGGAGGTGGGCTTTACGCACCAGCATGTGCGACCTCCTGGTGCTCTTTGAATTGGGGCAAAGTCGCAAGACGCTTCCGCAGAGAGGTTAGATCCTTGCGCACTCGCTGGCGCGCGGTTCCGCCGATCACATCGTGGCAGTCGAGCGTGGCTTCGAGTGTAATGGCAGCAAAGAAGTCTTCTTCAAACTCTTCTCCGAATTGCCGCAGTTCACCGAGCGTGAGCGCGTTGAGTTCAACACCCTTCTCTATCGCGAACCGCACCGCGTTCCCGATTTTCTCATGCGCTGTCCGGAAGGGAACACCTTTATGCACAAGGTAAGTAGCAGCGGCCATCGCATTCAAGTAGCCGGACTGAGCGACCTCAATCATCCGCTCGCGGTTGAAAGTGAGAGCCGAGGTAAAGCGCGCTACCAGCCGAAGCATCTGCGGCACAAACTCAACAGCAAAGGCTGGCTCCTGCGTCTCCTGCATGTCCTTATTGTAGGCCAAGGGCAGACCTTTGAGTTGCAGCGTCACCGCCTGGGCCGCTCCGTGAATGCGCCCGACTTTGGCGCGGATGAGCTCGGTGAGGTCGGGATTTTTCTTCTGCGGCATGGCGCTGGAGCCGGTGGAAAAGGCTTCGGGCAGTGTGATGAAGTTGAACTCCGCCGTTGCGAAAAGCGTGATTTCCTCGGCAAAGCGGCTCAAGTGCAGGCCGACGAAGGTGAGCGCTTGCAAATATTCCAAAATGAAATCGCGGTCGCTGGTAGCGTCCATCGAATTGCTGGTGGGTCCTCGAAAGCTTAATTCCTTAGCGGAAATGGTGCGGTCGAGCGCAAGGGTTGCGCCGGCCACGGCTCCTGAGCCAAGCGGACAATAGTTGAGCCGCTCCTTGCAATCCATGAGCCGAGCGACATCGCGCATGATCATTTCGACATACGCAAGCAGCCAATGCGCCACCATGACCGGCTCGGCGCGTTGCAGGTGCGTGTAGCCAGGCATCACCGCATCGCCCGCCTCGTGAGCCTTCTCCGCAAGCGCATGGACCCATTCAATAAGGGCATCAAGAGTGAGCGCAATCTGCTTGCGAACATAGAGCCTCAGATCAGTTGCAATCTGCTCGTTGCGGCTGCGGCCGGTGTGAAGCTTAAGGCCGAGCGTGCCGATGCGTTCAACGAGAGAGAGTTCGACGAAGTGATGAATGTCTTCTGCGGAGGGGTGGTTGCGGACGAGGGCCTGGCCCGCTTCCGACGCGTGGTCGGCTGCGATGGAGTCGAGCGCGGCGCGCAGCTCTGTTGTTTCACTTTTGGTCAAGATTTGCGCAGCACAAAGCGCCGACGCGTGGGCCTTGCTGGCGGCTACTTCCTGAGGAAGAAGCCGCCAGTCGAACACGATAGACCGCTGCCACTTTTCGAATTCGCTGTCGAGCGGTTCACGGAAGCGGCCGGACCACATCTTCACGGGTTGTTGTTTGTTGGGCATTGATTCAGGCGACGTCATTCCTTTTCTTTGGAGCTGCTCAACTTGGGCATCTCGCTGCCTTTGCTGAGGGTGAGGAGGCCGGCTGCGGCGTAGGTGAGCAGCTTATCGCGGGTATCTGTGATGTCGAGATTGCGCATGGTTAGTTGTCCGATGCGGTCGCGCGGGGAGAAGGTTGACTCGGTCTTCTCCATGCTGAGGCGTTCGGGATGGAAAGTGAGGTTGGGCGACTCGGTATTGAGAATCGAGTAGTCATTGCCGCGACGGAGCTCAAGCGTAACTTCGCCGGTGATGGGCTTCGCGACCCAACGCTGGGCGGACTCGCGGAGCATGATTGCCTGCGAATCGAACCAGCGGCCCTGGTAGAGCAGGCGGCCGAGCTTGCGGCCATTATCGCGGTACTGCTCAATGGTGTCTTCGTTGTGAATGCCGGTGATGAGACGCTCGTAGGCGATGAAGAGCAGGGCGAGGCCGGGGGCTTCGTAGATGCCGCGGGATTTGGCTTCGATGATTCTGTTCTCAATCTGATCGGACATGCCTAGACCGTGGCGNNTTGGCTTCGAGAAGGAGTTCGATGGGGTCGCTGAAATGGCGGCCGTTGAGCGCGCCGGGAAAGCCCTCTTCAAAGCGGACGGCAACCTGTTCACGCTGGATTTCGACATCGTCGCGCCAGGAGGCCACACCCATGATGGGCGCAACTATTTTTATAGAAGTAGACAGATGTTCCAGGTCTTTTGCTTCGTGGGTTGCACCGAGGATGTTGGAGTCGGTGGAGTAGGCCTTTTCGGCGGACATCTTGTAGGCGAAGCCGGCCTGTTGCATGAACGCGGACATCTCGGCGCGTCCGCCTAGCTCGTCAATGAATGCGGTGTCGAGCCAGGGCTTATAAATCTTGAGATCGGGATTGGCGAGCAGGCCGTAGCGATAGAAGCGCTCGATGTCGTTGCCTTTGAACGTGGAGCCGTCACCCCAGATGTGGACGTCGTCCTCCTGCATGGCGGCGACGAGCATGGTGCCGGTGACGGCGCGGCCGATGGGGGTGGTGTTGAAGTAGGTAACGCCGGCGGTGCTGATGTGGAAGGCTCCCGCCTGGAGCGCGGCAATGCCTTCGCGAACGAGCGGGCCACGGCAGTCAATGAGGCGGGCCTTGTCTGCGCCGTATTCGAGGGCTTTGCGCGGAATTTCGTCGTAGTCGGTTTCGTCGGGCTGGCCAAGGTTGGCCGTGTAGGCATAGGGGATGGCGCCCTTCTGCTTCATCCAATGGAGGGCGGCGGAGGTGTCAAGCCCGCCGGAGAAGGCAATGCCGACTTTTTGGCCAACGGGCAGGGATTCGAGAATTACGGACATGCGTGAGGGCCTCGGTAGAGATCAGGGGTCAGAGATCAGGTGCGGCTAGCGGGAACGATTGTTCGCGGCCGCCCGCTGTTTCTCCCTTAGCTCCGCCCATGTTGGTTGCGTGATTGTCGGTTGAAGAGGTTCGTTGGATTTCCAGCAAATGAACCTGTGAGGCTTCGCGTCTTCGTCTTTCCAAAAGGCTCCGTCCCAATCAATGAAGAACTTACCACCAGCTCTCTCGCGATCATCTCTGTGGTTGACATATCTTCTCCCAATCTCGACTAAACGTTTTGATAGATGCTCGACGTATTCCCGTTTTTCAGGGGCTATCAAGCCACTGCCAGGTGAAAGCCAGATTCTCTCCTTATTGTTGATGCTGAAGGAGACAGGCATACCCCGGTTTTCTTTCGCGTGGAGCATCCTAACCTCGTCTAGTTCCTCTCGCGTGATTTCGAGTTCTTTCATCGCTTCCTCATGAAGGGTCTCGAAGATTCGAAGTTACAATCTACAGTGCCTCAGGGGCTAAAGCCCGCGATCATTCTTGCTTAGCTTGTGGCACGGCTGAAGCCGTGCCCTTTCAAAACCGACTATTGAAAGCTAGCTGCGTTGGGCAGGCCGCCGAGGAGCAACAGCAACAATGCTTTCTGCGCGTGCATGCGGTTTTCGGCTTGGTCGAAGACTATTGACTGCGGGCCGTCGAGGACTGCGTCGGTGACTTCGGCGTTGCGGCGCGCGGGCAGGCAGTGCATGAAGACTGCGTTGGGCGCGGCTTTGGACATTAGCGCTTCGTTCACCTGGAAGGGGCGGAAGATGGGAGCGCGCTTGCTGGATTCGTGCTCCATACCCATGCTGACGCATACATCGGTGTAGATTGCGTCGGCGTTTTCAGCGGCGAGTTGCGGGTCCTGAGTCAGGCGGACTTCGCAGCCGTTGGCCTCGGCGATTTCGCGCGCCTTGGTCACGATTTCAATGTCGGGTGAGTAGCCGCGCGGCGTGGCTACCGTGACGTTGACGCCGAGTTGCGCGCCGGTGAGCATGAGCGAGTGGCAGACATTGTTGCCGTCGCCGACGTAAGTGAAGTTGAGTCCTGCAACGTTGCCGAAGTGCTCTTCGAGAGTCATGAAATCGGCGAGCGCCTGGCAGGGATGCTCGAAGTCAGAGAGCGCGTTAATGACGGGGACGCGCGAGTTGGCGGCCATCTCGGTGATGGTGTCGTGCGCGTAGGTGCGCAGCACNNGTGTCGTGCGCGTAGGTGCGCAGGACGATGACGTCGACCCAGCGCTCAACATTGCGCGCTACGTCGGCGATGGACTCGCGCTCCCCGAGGGGTGAGTTTGTCTGATCGACGAAGATGGCGTTGCCGCCCATGGTGTTGATGCCGGTCTCGAAGGCGAGGCGCGTGCGCAGGCTGGCCTTCTCAAACATGAGGACCATCTGTTTCGCATCGAGTGCATGGCGATAGTCGCGGGGGTTTCGCTTGACGTCGTGGCCGAGCTTGAGGATGGCGCGCACCTCGGCGCTGGAGAGATCGGCAATGGAGCAACAGTCTTCGCCGGCGAGACGGGCGGCGGCGGCGAGAATATCGGGGTCTTGTTGTACGGGGACCTTGGTTTCTGGACGATCGAGAGTTGCCTTACTAGCCATTGAGTTTACCTCCAGCGGTTTGACCCGCGGTCTGAGTGGAATGTGCGGCGACCGCATGTTCAGTGAAGATGTCGTCTAATGCGGCGATGGCGGTGTCTACGTGGGCACGCTCGAGAATGTAGGGCGGCAGGAAACGCAACACCGTGTCGCTGGTGCAGTTGATGAGGATGTGCCGCTTGAGCATTTCAGCGACAGTGAGCTTGGCGAGGTCGGCTGAATCGAGTTCGGCGGCGATCATCAAGCCTTTGCCACGCACGTCGATGATGGCCTCGTGGCGCGAGGCGAGGGAGCGGAGCTGCTGCTGAAGATAGTCGCCTACAACAGTCAAGTGGGCGAGAAGGTTTTCGCGTTCGATGTAGTCGATGACGGCGATGGCGACGGCGCAGGCAAGCGGGCCTCCACCAAATGTGGTGCCGTGCATGCCGGCGTGGATGGCGCGCGAGACCTCTTCCGTGCAGAGAACTGCGCCAAGCGGAATGCCGCCGGCGAGGGGTTTGGCGAGCGTGGTAATGTCCGGTTGAATTCCGTAGTGCTGATAGGCGCACCACTTGCCGGTGCGGCCCATGCCGGCCTGGATTTCATCAACGATGAGCAGTGCGCCGGTGGAACTCGCAAGAGCGCGTGCTTCGGCGAAGAACTCCTGAGTGAGGGGACGAATGCCGCCTTCACCCTGAATGGCTTCGACGAGGATGGCGCAGACCTCATTGGAGAATTTTGCGCGCAGATCGGCGACGTCGTTGAAGCGCACGAATTCAACGCCGGGAACGACGGGACCGAATGGCTCGCGATATTTTGCCTTGTAGGTGGTGGAGACAGAACCGAAGGTGCGGCCGTGGAAGCTCTGCTCAAGCGCGAGGTACTTCGTACCGTTCTTGTTTCCCTCGCTCCGTCGCAGGCCTGAATAGGCGCGGGCGAGTTTCATTGCGCCTTCCCAGGCTTCAGTGCCGGTGTTGGAGAAGAAGCAGCGGTCGAGGCCGGTGGATTCAGTGAGGCGGAGCGCAAGTTCGGCCTGGCCCTCGTGATAGTAAAGGTTCGAGGTGTGGATGAGCGCGCGGCTCTGGCGGGCGATGGCTTCCTCGATGACCGGATGGNNGTTGCGGTCATAGGTGGAAAGCAGAAGCCGGCTTTCAGCGGCGCGAATTTGATCGAGTTTGGTCAATTTCATTTCTCCAAAATCCACAAGTGCTAGGCGACCATGACTTCGGTGCCGTGGGCTACGCGGGAGCTGCACAGGTCGGGAAGCGAACCGGCAGCTTCGGCGGGCAGAATTCTTACGCGCTTTACGCCGTTCAAGAGCGCTTCACGGCAGGCGCTGAGTTTGGGTAACATGCCGCCGGAGATGACGGCGTTCTTGGCCATCTCCGCAATCTGATCGATAGACAGCCATCGGAGCACTTCGCCCGTTGCGCCTTTGACGCCGGGAACGTCGGTGAGGAAGACAAGGGCGTCGGCGTGGCAGGCGATGGCGCAGGCGGCGGCCATTTCGTCGGCGTTGATGTTGTAGTATTCACCGTCGAAGCCGAGGGCCATTGACGAAATGACGGGGACGCCGTTGAGATTCCAGATGGCTTCGATCCAGCGGGGATCGCTGGCGACGATTTCGCCGACGTAGCCGAGGTCGGGCCTCCCAAATTCGAGCAAGCCGCGCTTCTTGCGGGCGCGGAACATCAGGCCGTCTCCACCGGAGAGGCCAACAGCCGGTTGGCCGAGGTTGCCGAGAGCAGCGACGAGGCTCTTATTCACTTTGCCGGCGAGGACCATGAGGGCAACGTCGCGGGTTTCTGCGTCGGTGACGCGGAGTCCGGCGACGAATTCACTTTGCTTGCCGAGGGCTTTAAGCATGCGGGTCAGTTGCACGCCGCCGCCGTGGACTACCGCGACCTGATTGCCGTCGCGCACGAGTTCGGCGATGGCGCGAGTGCAGCCTTCGAGGAGCGATGGAGTTTCAAGGCCTGCGCCACCGAGTTTTACGACGTACTTCATGCGAGACCTTCCGCGGGGAGATTCATGCGAGGCCCTCTGATTCAGGCCAGCCCTGCATGATGTTGAGATTTTGGATGGCTTGCGAGGACGCGCCCTTCAGCAAGTTATCAAGACAACTGACGATGACGGCACGCCGGCCGTCGGGTGCGATCTGGAAACCGATGTCGGCGTAGTTGGTGCGAACCGAATATTGAATCTGTGGCAGCGTCTTACTATAAAGGCGCACCATGGGACTGCCGGCAAAAAAATCTCGATAAATGTTTGAGATGCTCTCTGCGGTCTGCGGGGCGCTAAAACGCACGTAAATGGTGGAAAGAATTCCGCGCGGAATGGGCAGCAGATGCGGCGTGAAGACGATCTGGTTTTGATCGATGCCGATTTGCTCGAGCATTTCTCCGGTGTGGCGATGAGCGAAGACGCTGTAGGCGGAGAGATTGTCGGCAGCATACATGAAATGCGTTGTTGGCGTCGGAAATTTGCCTGCGCCGCTGACGCCGCTTTTGGAGTCGGCGACGATGCCGTGGTCAAGATCGAGCAGGCCTGCGGCTACAAGCGGCTTGAGAGCAAGAATGACGGACGTCGCGTAGCAGCCGGGGTTGGCGACGAGACGCGCGGATGCGATTTCGTCGCGATGCAACTCGGGCAGGCCGTAGACCGCATGGGCTTGCGTCGCCACGGCATGGGCCCTGGCTTCTTCACGCGAGCGGGGGCCCTCATCCGAGAAAGCATACACGGCGCGATTTTCCGCATCGTTCAACCGCCATGCTCCGCTTAGATCGATGACGCGCAGGCCGCGACTGAGTGCTTCGGGGACCCACATGCGGGATTGTTCGTGGGGCGTAGCGAGAAAGAGGATATCGACGGCGCGCTCTGCGAACAGTTCCCAGGTAAAGGGAACTTGTTTGAGATCGCCGCTGCCTTGGCTGTCGACCAACTGGGGATGGATTTCGCCGAGGGGAATGCCGCCAGTGGCCTGGATGGCCGCGACCACATCGCTCTCGGGAAGGTAACGGCCGGCGAAGACCGGGGGCTTGGCCTTGAGGCGGGGATGATGCAACAGCAGCCGGGCCAATTCTGCGCCGGCGTATCCTGTGACTCCCACAACTGCGGTTTGAACTGTATTGGTCATGACTCGAGAATCTTCCTCAGTCGCGCTTCGACTTCAGTTGCACGGCGCGGATCGGCGCAGATGACGAGCACGGTGTCGTCGCCGGCGATGGTGCCGACGACTTCAGACCATCCTTCATGATCGAGTGCCGCAGCGAAGGGTTGTGCTCCTCCCATGACGGTTCTTACGACTACCTGATTCATGGCCTGCTGGACGCGCAGGCCAAAGCTCTCGATCATCTCTGCGACAGTGGGCGGGCCGTCGTCGACCGGGGGCGCGGCGGGACCGTGGCCATTTCCATTTCCGTTGGGCAGGGAATAGCCGCCGGGGCCTTTGGAGAGACGCATTTCGTGAATGTCGCGCGAGAGCGTGGCCTGGGTTACCTCGAAGCCGCGGCGGCGCAGCTTGCGGCGCAGCTCGTCCTGGTTGGAGACCAGAGAGTGGGCTACGAGGTCACGGATCGCGTTGTGTCTTTGAAACTTCATTGCACCCTGCTGGATCGACCTTTCGGCGTATCCGGATAAACGTGAAAAACGCGGCTCGCAGTTCCGCGGCCGCGCTTGTATAAATATACAGCAGAATTGTATAAGTATGCAAGATTCTTCAGGGAACAGGGAACAGGGAACAGGGAACAGGGAATAGGGAATAGGGAATAGGGAATAAGGAATAGGGGCAGGGACTAAGGGACAGAGGGGCTGCTGTGGGCTTGTTTCTTTCGGCGTTTTTCGTCGTACATGGCTTTGTCTGCCGC
>PLPU01000296.1:14182-16669 GCA_003159975.1 Acidobacteriaceae bacterium | reverse complement strand
CTCTTCGCAGTAAACTCCCGCTAAAGCCCCTTCTCTCAATTAGGGTAGCTTACGGCACGACTAAAGTCGTGCCCTTTCGCACGGTCGCGGTGGGAATGCGAAGGACCCGATCTTACATCGCGAGGTTTATTTGCGCTTCCAGCGGACGCCGTCTTTGGAGTCTTCGATGACGATGCCCTTCTCGGCTAGCTCGTTGCGGATCTGGTCGGCGCGGGCGAAGTTGCGCTGCTTTTTGGCTAGCGTGCGCTCGGCTATGAGAGCGTCGATGGCCTCGTCGGTGAGGCCCTGGCGGGCTCGCAGTTCGGGAGCTACGTCGTCGAGGCGGCCGGATTGCTCAGCCCATTCCAGGGCTCGTCTGGTCGGCTCGGCATCGTGGTCCTCAATCACATCGAAGACGGAGTCGAAGCTGGAGAGCACGCCTAGGATTGCGTCTTTATCCGCGGAGAAGAGATGACCCTGGTCGATGGCCGTGTTGGCGGCGCGGATGAGGTCGAAGATGGGGGCGCGGGCTTCCGCGGTGTTGAGGTCGTTGGAAAGCGCGGCTACGTAGTTTGTTTGTGCCGTTTTAGCGGCGTCTTGAAGCGCGGGATTGGAGCCCTCGGCAAAGGTGCCTTGGGCCGTGCCTTGGACCAGGCGCTGGTGAAACGTTCGCAGGCGGTCGATGGCGTTGGTGGCCTCGATCAGGCCGTCGAAGGTGAAGTTGAGCTGGTGGCCGTAGGGGACGGAGATGAGCGCCAGGCGGATTGCGGAGGCCTTGTAGCCCTTGAGAAGCAGGTCGCGCAGGGTAAAGAAGTTGCCCTCGCTCTTTGACATCTTGCGCCCGTCCACGAGCAGGAAGCGGACGTGCATCCAGTGGCGGGCAAATGTCTTGTGCGTGACGGATTCGCTTTGGGCGATCTCGTTCTCGTGATGCGGAAACATGAGGTCTTCGCCGCCGGCGTGCAGGTCGAAACTTTCGCCGAGGTATTCCATGGCCATGGCGGAGCACTCGATGTGCCAGCCGGGGCGGCCGCGGCCGATGGGGGTGTCCCAGGAGTGTTCGCCGGGTTTGGCTGCTTTCCAGAGGGCGAAGTCGCGGGCGGAGTCTTTCTCGTACTCGTCCAGATCGACGCGCGCGCCGTCTTCAATGCCGCTCAAGTCCTTCTTGCTCAGCTTGCCGTATTCGGGGAACGATGCGAGCCGGAAATACCACGAGCCGTCTTCAGTCTGGTAGGCTGCGCCGGCTTCGGCGAGTTTCTGGATCAGAGCGACCATGCGCGGGATGTGTTCGGTGGCGCAGGCGATGATCTCGGGGCGCTCGACGCGAAGGGAGTCGAGGTCTTCAAAAAAAGCCTCTTCGAAGCGGGCGGTGTAATCGTGGATGGGAATGCCGGCGGCGGCGGCGTTGCGGATGATTTTGTCGTCAACGTCGGTAATGTTCATGACGTGGCGGACGGGGATGCCGAGCAGCTCGAGGGTGCGGCGCAGGACGTCAACCTGGAGGAACGTGCGGAAGTTGCCGATGTGGCCGTAGTCGTAGACCGTAGGGCCGCAGGCATACATGCGCAGGGCTACGTCCCCCTGGGGCGAGAGTTCCTCGATGGTTCCGGAAAGGGTGTTGTAGAGGCGGAGAGGCATCATTCCTGATCTGGATTCTTTGGTCTGGATTCGTTGGTCTGGAATCGTTCTCGGGGAGCAGTCGCAATCCGGGGGCTTTCGGCCCTTCCGATTGTAACAAGGGAACGGGGAACGGGGATCAGGGAATAGGGAATAGGGAGTAGGGAGTAGGGAGTAGGGAATAGGGGGCAGCCGCCCGGCGGGGAAAGGCGGCTGATCATCATTGCTTCAGGATTTGCCTTGAGGCCGCTTCGATTGCGGAGTCTGGCGTGGCCGCACATGCGGCAGGTTCAGCGCCGGCGCCGGCCTTCGAAGTTGATGATGAACAAAAGGAACAGGCCCAAGCCCATAGAAACAGCACCGCGCGGGCCCCAGGAAAACGGAATGTAGATAAAGCTGCTGGGAATGAGGCCGACGTCCTGGCCGATCCAAAGCACGCCGAGGGCCAACAGAATGATACTCAGAATATTGCCAATCAATTTCATCGATGTCCCCTAGGGAATAAGGTTTTGGTGTTTAGATAGTATGTCATCTCGGCGGGAGGCTGACCAGAGGCTAAGACGAAGACTTGAGCATTCAGTTTCCCAGGGCGAGCGAGGGGTCGGCGGAGAGGGATTCGGGGGCGAAGTCGCCGGCTAAAAAGCGGGGCCAGGCGGCGGCGGCGATCATGGCGGCGTTGTCTGTGGAGAGGGCGAGGGTGGGAAAGGAAACGCGGAGGTTGCGGCGGGCGGCTTCGACGGTAAAGCGGGTACGGAGCTCGCGGTTGGCGGCGACGCCGCCGGTGACGAAGATGCGGCGGGCGCCGAGGGATTCGGCGGCGGCGAAGGTTTTCTTGAGCAGGTCGCCGACGACGGCGTGCTGAAAACTGGCGATTAGGTCGAGGGTCTGTGG
>PLPU01000296.1:12637-14155 GCA_003159975.1 Acidobacteriaceae bacterium | reverse complement strand
GCGGCGGGATTCGGCTTCAGGGCGAAGGTTATGGAGTTCGACGTAGCGCAGGACGGCGGTCTTGATGCCGGAAAAGGAAAAAAGGAAGCGGGGGTCGAGGTTGGCGATGGGAGCGGTGGTTGCTGCTTTGGTGCGGGGGGCGCGGCCGGCGAGATGGAGCTTGGTCTTGATGCGCGAGAAAGCGAAGGGGACGGCGCGAGGGTTGCCGTGCTGCGCGAGGGCGTCGATCCAGGGACCGCCAGGGTAACCGAGACCTAGCAGCTTGGCGACCTTGTCGTAGGCTTCTCCGGCCGCGTCGTCGAGAGTGCGGCCGATGAGCTTGTAGTGCCAGGTGTCGTTGATGGGGCTGGCGAGATAAAGATGGGTGTGGCCGCCGGAGACGACCAGGGCGAGGGCGGGGTCGGGGTCAAGGACGGGTTGAGGTTCGTGGTCTCCCACCCTTTCCGCAAAAGGACGCGGAAAGGATGGGGCACCCAACTGAAGAACAGAAGCAGGTCCTTCGACTCGCTGCGCTCGCTCAGGATGACAGCTTTGTTGGGGTTGGGAAGTTGTCTCGCGTTCGTTGAGGAGGACGGCGTGGATGTGGCCTTCCAAATGGTTGACGGCGATGAGGGGAAGGTTGTTGGCGAAGGCGAGGGCTTTGGCGTAGGTGATGCCGACGAGGAGGGCTCCAGCAAGGCCCGGACCGCTGGTGACGGCAATGGCGTCGAGGCCGGCAAGGGTGATGCCGGCATTCGCCAACGCGGCGCGGACGACGGGAACGATGGCGCGGAGATGCTCGCGGGAGGCCAGTTCTGGAACGACTCCGCCATAACGGGCGTGGGTGGCGATCTGGGAGGCAACGACGGAGCTGAGGGTGCGAGCACCGCGCTGGACGATGGCGGCGGCGGTCTCGTCGCAGGAAGATTCGATGGCGAGGATTAGGCCGGAACCGGGCATGTTTCTAGTGTAGCCACCTGCGGTGGGGCAGACGCCGCTGGCGCGGCGCAGGAGACGACTGCGAGAGAATGGTGGGATATGGCGCGAGGGACGGGACAGTTCGAGGTGGCAGTGGGGGTGATCGGGAAGCTGCGCGCCGAGGGATATGAGGCGTATCTGGCAGGAGGGTGCGTGCGGGATCTGCTGCTGGGAAGAGAGCCTAAGGATTATGACGTGGCCACTTCCGCGACGCCCGATGTGGTGCTGGGGTTATTCGAGAGAACTTTTGCTGTGGGGGCGCATTTTGGGGTGGTGCTTGTTGCCACCTGCGGTGGAGCAGACGCCCCTTGCGGGGCAGGAGAGAATTCCAGAGAACGAGAATATTTCATTACCGAGGTGGCTACGTTTCGGTCGGATGGGGCGTATTCCGATGGACGGCATCCGGATGCGGTGCGGTATACGAAGAGCGCCGAGGAGGATGTGAAGCGTCGGGATTTCACGATCAATGGGCTGCTGATGGATCCGCTGCGAAACATCGAAGAGCAACCGCAGGTCCCCTTCGGCAGGCTGAGGGCAGGCTTTCGACTCCCTTCGGTCGCT
>PLPU01000296.1:1564-12558 GCA_003159975.1 Acidobacteriaceae bacterium | reverse complement strand
GGGAGCGAGTTCGGGATGAGCTGACGAAGATGCTGACGGAGGGCCGCGCGCGGCGGGCGTTTGAGCTGCTGGATGTGACAGGGCTACTGACCGAAGTGTTGCCCGAAGTGGCGCGGATGAAGGGCGTGGAACAGCCGGCGCAGTACCATCCGGAGGGAGATGTTTGGGTGCATACGCTGGGGCTGCTAGGGCAATTGGAGGAGGGGTGTTCGGCGACGCTGGCGTGGGGCGCGCTGTTGCACGATGTAGGCAAGCCGCCGACGTTTCGCAGGGCGCCGGATCGGATTCGGTTTGACGGACATGTGGATGTGGGCGTGGCCATGGGGGCGGAGATTCTGCGGCGATTCAGGTTTTCGAATGAGGAGACGCGGCAGATTTTGGCGCTGATTGAGAACCACATGCGTTTTGCGGATGCGGGCAGGATGAAGACGTCTACGCTGAAGCGGTTTTTCCGGCTCCCGGAGTTTGAGGAGCACCTGGCGCTGCACCGGATGGATTGCCTGGCCGGGAGCGGGAACCTGGAGCACTGGGAGTTTGTTCGGGAACGGTTCGAGGCGATGCCGGCGGAGACGGTGCGGCCGAGGCCGCTGATTACCGGGCGGGAGCTGATTGCGGCGGGCTACGCGCCGGGAGCGGGGTTCAAGGAGATGCTGCGGGCGGTGGAGGATGCGCAACTGGAGGGAATCATTGCGACTCCGGAAGAGGCGTTGCGGATGGTGCGGGAGCGGTTTCCAATTGATGGAGGCGGAGGGCAAGTGAATGAGTGAACGAGTGAGTTAGTGAATTAGTGAAGGAGTGAATGGTGTGGCGCGGGTGCATAAACAGAGGTTGGAGCTGATTGCTTGCCTCAGAAGTTCGCTCCTGACCAGGAACTCGCCAAGATTCATATTGGATGGACAAACTGGCTGCCGAGGCGCACTATCAAAAAATCATTCATTTCCTGCTCAAACGCTACCCTCCCAGCACACGAGGTCATCGATGAAAGAGATTACTCTTCGGCTTGCGGCCACCACTGCCGCGATCTGGCTGCCTGCGGTTGTCTGCACGATGCCCGCCACGGTAGTATCTCAACAAAAAACGGCTGCGCCCTTTCATTGCGAGAAGCGCACTGTGGCTTCAGAGCCGCCTCGCGCGTTGCTGCCGGAACGCCGCCTACTCGGCGGTAAGACGCAGAAGCTTGAGCCGGCGCGCAGACTGGAGCCGGTTTGTCCCGCCGGTGAAGTCGCGGTAGGAAACCCGCACAGTGAGGGATATTTTCACAAGGGCAACCCCATGCTCAGCTCGTACGCCGCACCTGGACCGGAGCATGCTTTGCCGGGGAAATTTGTGAACAGCAATCTGATGCTTCCGTTTGACCAGGTGTACTGGAAGAGAGACAGCACCCCGACGCGTCCGGTGCCGAAGGCAGTGAAGGGCTCGGGAGATCCGCCATGCAACGGGATTGCATGGTATGGGGCGTGCTACTTCTACGCGAGTGCGGGCGAGAACATAGTTGCTGACGGCGGTGGTATGACGCTTCAGATTGAAAAGCCCGTTGTAGACGACAGCGGCGGTGGCGGACATTCGATTGGAGAGATTGCAGTCGATGGCTTCGGCAACCCGGGCGCCGGACTCAACGATGTCGAAATCGGTTTCAGTGTCGCCCCCGACCAGTGGGGTGACAACGATCCGCATCTCTTCGTTTATCACTGGAACAATGGCAATGAAACCTGCTACGACTTCTGCAACTGGTTTCCGCTCAGCAACACCTACTACGCGGGCATGGATCTATCTTCCCTGGTTGGCCAGCAGGTCTACGTCGGCTGGGTTTACTACAAGGGCGCTTGGTGGGCCTGGTTCAACGATCAGTGGCTGGGCTTCATTCCGGACTCAGCGTGGGACATCCCATTCACGCAGGCTTTCAACATCCAATGGTACGGCGAGGTCGCCTCGAACAATGGCATTCCGCCACAGACGCAAATGGGCGACGGCCTGCTGCCAACATTCGCAACGGCCGCAGCCATGTCCACTCTATGCGACGTGGATTCGAAGGCCTGGGTCTGCACCGTCCGCGACCTGCAAGGCGCTGGAGCCACGCAGGTGAACTATTACAACATCGTCAACCATTCAAGCTTTGGCGCGGTTCGCTACGGCGGTCCAATCGCTATCGAAGGCATCCTCAACCCTTAGGCTCCTGTCTTTGAAGTTCCTTGTAGAACGCGCGAAAGAACAAAAGCAGATTCTTCGACTCACCACCCCCGAACTGAAAAACGTTCGGGGCCCCGTTCGCTCAGAATGACAGCCTCTGTTTTGTTATGAACTTTAGAGACAGGACACTAAGCTCGTTGTGCCACTTTGTTTTCGAGTGTGCCGATTGGGTCGATGGTGATTCGAATCTGGTCTCCGATTGCAAGGGTGAAGCTATCCGGGGGAACGACGCCAGTGCCCGTCATCAGGAACGCGCCATTGGGAAAGCTGTTGTCCCGGAACAGGTATTCAACCAGAGTGGTGGGATCGCGCTTCAGCTCGGCCAGTGTTGTGGCGCCCGAAAACTCGGTGTGGCCGTCGCGGAGTATCTCCAGGCGAATGGGTGCGGAGGTTGAGAGCGGTTCATTCGCGATGAGTATGCAGGGGCCCAAGGCGCAACTGCGGTCATAGACCTTTGCCTGGGGGAGATAGAGAGGATTTTCGCCCTCGATGTCGCGCGAACTCATGTCGTTTCCGACGGTGTAGCCGATGATTTGGCCGCGATGGTTGATGAGCAGGGTGAGTTCCGGCTCGGGCACCGACCACGAAGCGTCTTTGCGGATGCGGACGTCTTCCAAGGGGCCGGCTACGCGGTGTGGCGTGGACTTGAAGAACAGCTCGGGGCGCTCGGCGGAATAGACGCGATCGTAGAAGTCGCCTCCACCGGCAGTTTTGGACTCTTCCATGCGCGCGCTGCGGCTGCGGTAGTAGGTGACGCCGGCGGCCCACACTTCCTGACTGCCAATTGGAGCCTGGATCGTCGCCGGCGAAAAACCTTCCGCAGGTTCGCCCTTCGTGACGATGGTGAGAAGAAACGCATGCAGATTGTCGTGCGTCACTAGCGCATCCCAGGAAGTTGAGGGAACGCGATAATAACTGGCGGCTTCTTCTACGTAGAATCCACTGGTGGTGCAATAGAGCTTCACGGCTGCTCCTTTAATGCTTACTGCGTTTAACGTTCACTGCTTAAGTTTCGAAACGATCATGTCGACATCGTAGACACAGCCTGCCCAGACGCCTCCACTGGCATTGACCAGTGCGGCCCAGAGACGGGTGTCGTCTGGTAGTTGAGGATGCGGTTGCAAGTCAGGGCGCGGCTCGCGAAGTGCCAGGCGGCGCGAGCCTTCCGCAGCGCCGAAGGTCTCGTTCGCATCTCCCACGAGATGAACGGAACCGGCCAGCGATTCGCGATCGATGGTGATCTCGATTTGATCGCCGTCCTGAACCTTGCCGATGGGGCCGCCGGCGAGAGCTTCTGGAGAGATGTGGCCGATGCAGGCCCCGGTTGAGACGCCGCTGAAACGGGCATCAGTCAACACTGCTACGTGCTTGCAGTGGGGAAGCTGCTTGAGTGCGGCGGTGATTTGATATATCTCTTGCATGCCGGCGCCGGCGGGGCCACCGCAGATGAGAACGATGACATCGCCCTGCGCGACATGACCGCTCTTGATGGCCTGGATCGCTGAGGTTTCAGAGACGAACACTTTGGCTGGACCAAGATGCCGATACACATGGTTCTCATTGACGAGCGAGGGATCGATGGCGGTGCTCTTGATGACCGAACCCTCCGGCACCAGATTGCCAACCGGAAAGCAGATGGTGGAGGTTAGTCCAGCTGACCGCGCGCGGCTTGGCGACATGATTACATCGTCAGGATCGATGCCATCGCGTTCTTTCAGCGTGCGGCGCAGTTGATGGCGGCGGGGACTCTCGCGCCACCAATCGAGACAAGTACCGAGTGTCTCTCCGGAAACGGTGATTGCGTCGCAATCGATGAGTCCGGAATCGCGCAGGTGAAGCATGACCTCGGGCACGCCGCCGGCAAGAAAGACCTGCACGGTAGCAAAATTGCGAGGGCCGTTGGGGAGCGCATCGACGAGACGCGGCACNNATGGCGTTGCGAATCGCCGATTGCGTCAGGACTTGATCAGTGCCGATTCCCAGCCGATGCAGGCGCAGAATGGCGCGGCCCGAACGCCGGGCTGCGTCGAGCCAGATGAGCTGGCCTGAGGGGGAGAGCGCGGTGTGAGGCAGAGCGAGTCCAAGCGCCTCGGCAACCACCTGGCTGGTTGCGGCGGTGCCGAGGAACTGGCATCCTCCGCCGGGAGACGCGCAGGCGCGGCAACCAACCTCGGCGGCATACTCCAATGTGATTTGATTCTGAGCGAAGCGCGCGCCGATGGTTTGGACTTTTCCGGCATCCTCTCCCGACTCCGGCAGAAGCGTCACGCCTCCGGGAACAAGAACGGTTGGCTGCTTTCCAGCAGACGCCAGAGCCATCATCATGGCGGGCAAACCCTTGTCGCAGGTGGCGATGCCGATGACTCCTTTGCCGGTGGGCAGCGATCGCATCAGGCGGCGCAGGACAATCGCGGCGTCGTTGCGAAAGGGGAGCGAGTCCATCATGCCGGTTGTGCCCTGGGTGCGGCCGTCGCAGGGGTCGGTGCAGGCGCCGGCGAAGGGGACAGCATGCAGGGCTTTCAATTCGCGAGCTGCTTCCGCCACCAGGAGACCGACTTCCCAGTGGCCGGTGTGGAAACCGAGGGCGATGGGCTCTCCGCTGTCGGCGCGCAGGCCGCCGTGGGTGCTGAGGATCAGAAACTCAGGATCGAGCAGGCGATTCGGGTCCCAGCCCATACCGGCATTTTGACTCAGGCCGAAAAGATTCCCGGAGGGCTGAGTGAGCAGCATCTCCGGTGAGAGCGGAAGCACGCCGGCAGGACCGGGGGCGTGCGTGGCGACGCTGAGGAGGCTGCTGTCTGCCGTCTCAAGCACCGATGCGAGCGAGATGTCTGCGATTGGAAGGCCCATTCAATTTCAAGTATAGAGACGAGCGCGGATTGAATCAGTTGGATTGAAGCAGTTGTGTTGAAGCAGTTATGGCGGGAGATGCTATAAACCTTGTGTGCCGGATAAGCAAAGTGCGGAGCGGGAGCGGGGGCTGCGGCGACGCTGGGTGTACCTCATGCCCGCGGTCTTTGTGACTTATAGCCTGGCTTATCTCGATCGCGCGAATTACGGGTTTGGGGCGGCAGCCGGGCTGGCGGAAACGCTGCACATCAGCGATTCGCGGTCGGCGTTTCTTGGATCGCTTTTCTTCCTCGGCTACTTCCTGTTTCAGATTCCGGGCGCGGCGTATGCTCGGCGCAAGAGCGCTACGCGGCTGGTGTTTTTCGCGCTGCTGAGTTGGGGCGCGCTGGCGGCTTTGACGGGCGTGATCAGGGAATTCTGGCTGCTGGCTCTCGACCGGCTGTTGCTTGGCGTGGCGGAGAGCCTGATTTTTCCCTCAATGCTGATCTTGCTGACAAACTGGTTTACGCGCGCCGAGCGGTCGCGGGCCAATGCGATTCTTATCCTCGGGAATCCAGTGACAGTGTTGTGGATGTCCGCTGTTACAGGATTCCTGATCAAGGCATTCGGCTGGCAAATGACGTTTATTCTCGAAGGCGTCCCTTCGATTTTATGGGCGTTTATCTGGGTGCTTTTGGTGAGGGACCATCCGCAGGAAACGCGATGGATGAGCAAGGATTGTTGCGACCACCTGCAGAGCGAACTTGCACTGGAGCAGACCTGGCTTCCGAGCATGGCTAATCTTCGAGCGACTCTGCGCGTGCACGGTGTGCTGCTGCTGTGCTTCCAGTTCTTCTGCTGGAGCGCGGGGGTCTACGGATTCGTGCTCTGGCTTCCTACCATGATTCGGGCGGGATCGGCTCGCGGGATTGAAACTGTTGGCCTGCTGAGCGCGGCGCCATTTTTGCTGGCGATACTTCTGATGCTGGGAGTTGCGCATTTCTCCGATCGAACGCTCAGCCGCAAGAGCTATATCTGGCCATTCCTGGTGCTCGCCGGAGTTGCGCTGTTCATCTCGTTTATGACGGCGGGATACAATTTCTGGCTGGCGTACGCTGGTCTGATTGTTGCCGGCGCGGCCATGTATGCGCCCTATGGCCCATTCTTCTCGATCGTTCCGGAGATGCTGCCGAAGAACGTGGCGGGAGAAGTGATGGCGCTTATCAATAGCTGCGGGGCGCTGGGCGGGTTTGCGGGGACGTGGATTGTTGGTGGTCTGCAGGCGCTGACGGGGAATTCGCGAGCCGGATATTTTGTCATGTCCATGTCGCTCCTGCTGGCCGGTGCGATCATCCTGGGGCTGCGAGGTTCGCGGCCCGCCGGCAACTCCGGCGTGTAAGTGCGCGCGAGATCCCGTTAGGGCTGGCGCGCCCCAGAACGGTTGGATACCTGAAGTTGTTTGCGCACAGGCCGGCGCTGAAACACAAGCGCCGCGGCGCCCCTAAGGCGAGCGATCTCCCCCTCATGTGTGGGGAGAATCCGCGGAGGCGTTCCGGCAAGGGTGCGATCCGCTACTTCCTTCTCGATGACCGGACCGAAGCGGTGCCAGGCCGAGGTGATATCGCCTGCGACCAGGATCAGGCTGGGAGCGAGACCGGCGATAATCATGCGTAATCCGCGTCCGATGTAGAGCGCTTGCCTGGCCAACGCTTGTGCAGCGTGCTGGTCGTTATCGGCCATTGTGAGCAATTCGTGAAACGCAACCGCCCGGCTCTGGGGCTGGAGTTCCTTGTAATACCGGAGCGCCGCATTGCAGGAGGCGAATGTCTCCCAACAGCCTTTCTGGCCGCATGTGCAGAGGAGGCCCGATGGATCGAGCGAAGCGTGGCCGAATTCTCCAGCCATTCCGTGATGGCCGGTGATCAGTTGTCCGTTGGCGAATACTCCAGTACCGATGCCCTCCGAGACGGTCAAGAGCACTACATCGCGGATTCCGTCGATCCGCCTGAAGGTCAGCTCCGCCAGCAGGCATGCGGTGGCGGCATTTTCCATCTGCACCGGCAAGCGCATCTTCTTTTCAATCACTTTTTTCAGGTCGAAGTCGGGCCAGTGGAGGTTGGGCGCGAAGATCAACCGCTGGGTGTCAGGATCGACTCTGCCGGGGAGGCTGATGCCAATCCCTTCAATGGATTTGTGGAGCAAACTGCGCTGCATCCGAATCATGCAGTCAATGATGCGGCGGGTGGACCCGGCCGGGTCGAGGTCGAGTGAAACCAGCGATCGCGAAAGCAAGCGACCGTGAAGGTCCACCGTGGCAAGAATCGCCTGTTTTGGGTGAATATCGACCGCGATCACCACCAGGCTGTCATTCAGTCCCAGGAGGGTAGGGCGACGCCCGCGGGGCCGGGTTGCTACAGCGCCTTCGCATACCCATTTCTCCCGGATGAGCTGCTCAACGATCTGCGATATGGTGCTTCTTTGAAGGCCGGAACGGCGCGACAGATCGGCCCGCGAGACGGGCTGATTCGCCCGGATCAGCTCCAGCACGATGTCACGGTTGATGAGCCGGGCGGTTTCACTTGAAGCAAGCTGAACATCGGTCAAATCGATGTGTCTCATGCCCCTTGCGCGCTGCTGCGACTGCACCGGAATCCCTCCTGGACGAAAAGCTGCCGCCGAACCGAATCACNNCTGGCTGTTTACGGCACGACTCAAGCCACCCCAGCGACGAAGATCTGTCACTGGGGACCCCGGCAAGTCGTGCCCTTTCAAAGAAGCTGCAAATCAGGGCACCACCCAGGAGGTTGATTTGGCGACGACTTCGAAAGGACGCATCATCCCGTTGGTGTCGTGCTCGAGAAGGTGGCAGTGCGAGAAATGGCGGCCGGTGTAACCCTCGAAACGGACGATGACTCGAGTTACAGTTTCGGGATAAGTCTGGACTGTGTCTTTCCAACCTTGGTCGGCGGGTGGGGGGTGGCGTGGGCGCGCCTCTGAAGTTGAGTTCCCGGAGAGCAGGTATTCATCGGCGTCGAAGCTTTGGCGGTGGAGGATCTGAAAGCGAACCAGGCGGAGATGGATGGGGTGTATGTCCGCCGTGGCGTTGGCAAAGCTCCAGATTTCTACGGAATCAAGCTCGGGGCGTTCGGTGACAGGCTCATGCCAGCGGGTGCCGTTGAGTGGCATTAACATGCGCTTTCGGTTGCGATCCATGTATTCACGCAGGATCATGAGGCGGGATTTGACGACGGCGGATTCGGGGATGGGATGGATGGTGCGGAGGACGGAAGGCAAAGGACCTGGGACTAAGGGACTGAGGGACTTTGCGTTGAAGCGCCGGAGACGCGGAATTGCATGAGTTCCCAGGACTGGTTGTTGAGGGTGATGCGCAGGCCGGAGGACTCGCTGAAGTCGATGACGATCTCGGCGCGTTCGCCGGGCGAGAGGGAGACCTGGGTTACTTCGACTGGGACGGATAGGAGGCCCTGGTCGGAGCCGATCTGGTGGTAACTCTGGCGGTTGGAGAGAGAAAAGACGAAGGTGCGGGAGTTAGCCGCGTTCAACATACGAAGGCGATAGGGACGGGGCTCAACTTCGACCATCCTCGGGAGAGTTTTGGGGTAAGATTCTACGAATTTCCGGCAAAGGAGATGCGGGGCGAACGGTGCGATTTCCCAGCGTAGCCACGAATGGTGAACGAGTTGAACGGAATGTTGCTGTTGTGCGAAAGTCGCGGGAAATCGGTGGTTCAATTGAGTGTTTGGCTGGCGTGGAAATTCGAGGGGTTCGGCACGTGACGCTGGGCACTGCCAAGCGTGGCGGTGGATGCGATAAGAAGAGTGGACAGTTATTGCTGTGGCCGGGTTTGAATTAGATATTCCCTAATGGAAAGTGAGAAAAGATGATCACTGAGGCTGTTGTTGGCAGCGTTGTCGATTTTCAGGCTTGCTGGGCGGAACTGGAGTTGCCGGCGCATGTGCGCGAGGTGCTGAGCGCTGCGCCGCTGGTGCAGGCGCCGGAGACGCGGCAGCAACTGCTGGATTGGGCGCTGGGACGGGCGACGGGCGAGACGGACTGGACGCTGGGCAATCGCGAAGACCACGGGGTATACGAGGCGGTGTTTCAGACGGCGGGCGGGGCTGGGGGAGGGGGCCGCGTGGTGGAGGCGGTGATTACCAAGGCGCGGAATGGCCTCGCGATCAATTTTCCCGATCCAGCGATGCGCAGGCGGGACCCGGATGCGATGGTGATTGGGGATCGTTTGCCGACGGATAAGCCAACCTATGAAGAGCGGTTTGGCGAGGGGTTCGAGAAGACGCGGGCTGCGACGCTGAACTGGCTGAAGACGCAGGAACTGGTGGCGATGCCGTTTTATGCGGGGACGGACGCGCTGGGGTATGGGTCGCTGTTGATTGTGCCGCGGCAGGCTGCATTTTTTGCGGCGGCGCTGGGGGATTTACAGGGGATGATTCCGCGCAGCAAGGTGCCGGCGCATTTCAAGGTGACAGGCGGAGTCTTGTTTGTGGCGCCTCCGTTCAGGCATACGCATTTTGGCGGACGGCAGGTGGTGGTGCATGACCGGACGGAGACTCACCAGGAGATTTTTGCATACAACCTGTACCCGGGACCGAGCGCGAAGAAGGGCGTCTACTCGATGCTGCTGGACAAGGGCGAGCGGGAGGGATGGACGACGAATCATTGCGCGGCGGTGGCGGTGGTGACTCCGTATGAGAACCAGCTGATCCTGATGCACGAGGGGGCGAGCGGCGGCGGGAAGAGCGAGATGACGGAACACATTCACCGCATGGACGATGGACGGCTGCTGCTGGGGCGGAACGTGGTGACAAAAGAGGAGCGGACGCTGAATCTGCCCGAGGCTTGCCACTTGCGGCCGATTGCGGACGATATGGCATGCGCGCATCCGTCGAATCAAGGAACGAGTGAACGATTGAATGTTGCCGATGCGGAGAATGGGTGGTTTGTGCGCGTGGACCACATTCACAGTTATGGGACCGCGCCGAGCCTGGAACGGCTGTGCATCGATCCGCCGGAGCCGTTGATTTTTCTGAACCACTACATTGTGCCGGGGGGGACGTGCCTGACTTGGGAGCACGTGGAGGATGCGCCGGGGAAGCTGTGCTCGAATCCGCGGGTGATTTTGCCGAGGCGGATGCTGGACGACATATTGGATGGGCCGCAGAGGGTGGATGTGCGGAGCTTTGGAGTGCGGTGTCCGCCGACGCATAGCGAGAGCCGGCTGTATGGGATTCTGGCGATGATTCACGTGCTGAGCCCGGCGCTGGCGTGGCTGTGGAGGCTGGTTGCGCCGCGCGGGCACGCGAATCCGAGCATACAGGCGCAGACGGGATTGGAGATGCAGTCGGAGGGCGTGGGTTCGTACTGGGCGTTTGCTACGGGACGCAGAGTGGACCAGGCGAACTTACTGCTGCGGCAGATTGTGGAGACGCCGGAGACGCGGTATGTGCTGCTGCCGAATCAGCATATCGGGGCGTGGAAGGTGGGATTCATGGCGGAGTGGATTGCGCGCGAATACCTGGCTCGGCGGGGCAGCGCGAAGTTTGCGCGGGAGCAGGTGCGGGAGGCGATTTGCCCGCTGCTGGGATATATTCCGCACCAGTTGAGGATTGAGGGCTCGATGATTCCGCGGGTGTTTCTGGCGGTGGAAGAGCAGATTCAGGGCGGGATGGATGTGTATGAGGAAGGCGCGCGGCAGTGGCGGGAGTTTTTCGCGCGCGAGCTGGGGCAGTTCCTTGTGCCGGACCTGGATCCGCTGGGACGCGACATCGTTCAGGCCTGCCTGGATGGGGCGCACCAGGAAGATTATCGCCGGCTGATTCCGCATCCGATGTTTAGAGATGAATAAGGCAGGGAACAGGGAATAGGGACTAGGGACTAGGGAATAGGTATCCTGTCCCCAAGCTACCCAAGCTACCCAATGCGGACTTCATGCGGACGGG
>PLPU01000296.1:1401-1549 GCA_003159975.1 Acidobacteriaceae bacterium | reverse complement strand
CCCCCCATCCCCTCCGGGTGTTTTGGGACAAATTGGCTGTTTTCAATGGGTTGGCGGCACGGTTCTATGGTAAGAACTATTGTTTTCAGTCATCTGGAAGCCAAATTCCTGAAAACGGAGAACTTACGCGGAGCCGTGCGCGAGACCG
>PLPU01000296.1:398-1268 GCA_003159975.1 Acidobacteriaceae bacterium | reverse complement strand
CGATGCCGCGTGTTGCTGTGGATGACAATCAACGCATGAATCTGCGGATTACGCCGCTAGCGAAGTCGAAACTTGTGCGGGCGGCGGCGCTGCGTCACACCGATCTGACGGATTTTGTGACCCAGGCGGCACTCCGCGAAGCGGACGCCGTGATTGAGGCGTCCGAGGTTGTAACGCTGTCGGCGCGCGACAGCCTGCGCGTGCTCAATCTCCTCGAAAACCCGCCCGCTCCCAACGACAAGCTGCGGGCGGCTATCGCCGCGATGCCGAAGCAATAGAATGACACTCCCGCTCTGGCGCGAAGAAGCGATAGCCAAGACGCATGATCGCAAGGCTTTCGATTGCGGCAATGCTGAGATGAACGACTTTCTCCGGCGCTATGCGCGGCAGAGTCATGAACTGGGTGGCGCGAAGACTTTTCTGGCGGTTGACGACAGCAACCCCATAAAAATCCTTGGTTTCTACAGCCTGGCTCCGGCTTCGCTCGCCTATGAGCGCGTACCGGAAATTCTTCGCCATGGCCTCGCCCGTCATGATGTGCCGGGCTTTAGGTTGGCGCGTCTCGCCACGCACGTCGGCCTACAGGGGCAGGGGCTTGGTGGCCAAGTTCTGGCAGCGGCGGCCAGGCGTTGCATCAGAGCGGCGAGCGAAGTTGGCGGCGTGATCCTGATCATCGACGCCAAAAGTGAGCGGGCGGCCAAGTGGTATGGCGGTTATGGTGCGATGTCCTTGCAGGACGCACCGAACACCCTGGTTATGGCGCTTGCCACTTTTGCAGTCGATTTGAAAGCAGCTGGGCAGCAATAGAGCCAACTCCAGGGAACGGGTATCATGTCCCCCTATTTCCCAGCTCGTGATTTTACCTCTCTC
>PLPU01000296.1:0-387 GCA_003159975.1 Acidobacteriaceae bacterium | reverse complement strand
GGGGGGGTACCTGTTTTGGGGTGCGGACCGGGCCCTTTTCCTGACATGCCGAACCGGGACTTGAGGAGATTTCAGGGCTCTGTTTGAGTGCATAGGTACATTGTGCGCCAGGGGACGCTAATTATCGGCAAAAGTGCGGGAAGTTTTTCGAGGTTCGTTTTCGCGCGGCGACCTGGAGAGATCGCATCTTCCGCGTGATACGAAATGTATATACGTTTTGTATATACGTTCTGCATTTACGCCTTGCATATGCGTTCTGTATATACATTGGGCGATACGAAAGGGAGGATGAACGGAAGAATCGGAGAGCAGCGCATACGAGCGAGTCGAGACATACACGGAGGTTGGCGCTGCGCGGGGGAATAGGTATCATGTCCCCTATTTCCC
>PLPU01000407.1:0-8708 GCA_003159975.1 Acidobacteriaceae bacterium | reverse complement strand
GATCGACGAGCGGGTGCAGCTAGAGCACAAGCGAATTTCACTGTGGAATGCTTGTGGGTGCACCCATAAGGTGAAAGTTTGACCCCATAAGTTGAAAGTGAACTTGTAAAAGCTGAGGGGTTGAACCGGAGACCGTGGAGAGGATTCGGACGTCCTGGAAGGTGCCAGGGGTTCGAGTCCTTTCTTCAGCACCAAAAATCCAGCAAAACATTGATTTAATTGGGCTTGTAAGGGGTTAGGAAGTCTTCCTAACAGTCTTCACATATCACAGGTCGGGTCGAGGACCCCATCCGGCTCCAGTCAGTGCGGTGAGCACTACAAAGGGCAAGACCGCGCTCAGCAGTTTACAAAATCCCTTCATTATCATTCCATCTCCTTCGCCACTGGCAATTGGCGTTGCACGTATTCCTGGTAAACCTTTTCGCACCGGTTTCGAATTTCCTCTTCGGATTTCATGGGGATTCGGGTGGTGGCGCGTTCTGGAGGGGGTTCCTCAGTGAGAAATCGCTTACTCGCATTCGCTGATGAACGAACTGATGTATTACTTATTGTATTTTTTGCAAGACGGAAAACTGGTTTTCTTGGATTAATGCGTCACATCCACGATTCGCGACGTCCTTGGTGCCGACTCCGGGTAATAATCTCGACCACGTATATCGTTTTATGTACTTGTTCTATTATCTCTTGGGCGAAGTCATCCCTATTCTTTTGCACCCCGTCTGCCTGACGCGGCAATGGTGCGTTGAACTGATCGCAAGCCGAGAAGTTTACCGCTTTTGTCCGTCCTAATGAGGCCAGCGGTGTGTCCTCTGTGCAAAACGAAGTGCAGATCCGCAGCCGTTTTCGCCGCCAGGAACCAGGCAATCATTCGAAATCGGTATGGACCGCACGAGTGGGAGGTTTTGAGCAATCAGCTGGCAATCTCGAGCGGGGTTGGGAATTGTGAGCCCAGCTCGCCTTCCACTCTCAAAAGAACAGATTCCTATTGGCTAAATATCCGTATAAAAATGAATTAGATAGGGGCAATCACAGGTTGGGCATCATGTTTTTTGGGGGGGCGCAAAGGCCGCGGTCTGGATTCTGGTGAAGGGTAATGTAAAGAATTCTAAAAAAAGTCTTGCAATAAATACAAAAGTGAATACATAATTTTATTCCAAGTTCGATGCGGGAATACGTTTGCCGCGGAATGAGAACCAAAAGCAGATGCTGCAGAACGGTCGCGATCCCAAATGAGCACATCGCGGAGTCGATGTATTTCGAGCGGATTCCCTGAATCGATTGATCCCCAACTTACGAAGGCCATTAGTGGAGGAGAGAAACATGATGACGCAAGGATTTTGTCAGGTGCTGGGCTCAATTGCGGGCCGGCTTGAGTGCGTGCCGAAGAACAGACAGAAGACGACTGATAGTCGGCGAGGTGCGTTCATTGCGCCAAACAAGCTTCCAATGCGTCTGGCGGGCGCGGTGATTGCCTTCGGCCTTCTTGCTGGGATTTCAGCGAGTTCGATCGCGGGGGCGCAGGATCTGTCGACGGGAGCACTGAACGTTACCGTGGTGGATCCGAGCGACGCGGTCGTCAATGGGGCGCAGTTGGTGTTGAAGGATCTCGAAACGAATGACGTTCATACTGCGGCCACCAGGGGTGCGGGCAACGCGGTTCTCTCTTTTCTGAACCCCGCCCACTACAGCCTGACGGTCACCAAAGATGGATTCCAGACGGAAGTTTATCCATCTGTGACGATCCAGACGAACGAAGTCACCGATCTCAAGGTGATGCTTACGCTTGGCGTCGCTACTCAAACCGTTTCGGTTTCAGGTGATTCGAGTCCGCTTCTCGATACCACGCAGAATACGCTTTCGACGACCCTTGACCTCAAGCAGATTGATAACCTGCCGTTTAACGGTCGCGATCTGTATGCGCTGGCCTTCCTGGTTCCCGGAGCCGTGGGGAACAACTTCAACAACCTTCCGGGCGGAGCGGTCGACATCGGCGCCAATGGCTTCTCTACTATGACAAACCGCTTCAAGAGCGGCGGTTTCGATGCTGATGGGTCATCCATCGAAAACCGCTTGGAAGACACACAGGAGATGACGGTGCAGTCCGGGGAACTGGATGCCAGCAAGGGCGGCACCGCCGCGATGGACATTGGCTTCCTCACCAAGCGTGGCACGAACAAGTTTCACGGGGAGCTCTATGAGGATTACCGCAGCGATGCGCTGAATGCCAATGGCTGGATTAGCAACGACGTCGGTCAACCTCGCGGATTTCTACTCAAGAATGATTTCGGGGGAAGCGTAGGCGGCCCGATTCTCAAGGACAAGCTTTTCTTCTTCGCGAGCCTGGCAAACTTCCGTCAGCCTGCCAGCTTCCCGGTGGCCACAACGGTAGGGACGCCGTTGGCGCTCTCCGGTGTTTATTCCTACTTTCCGAACGGCTCCAGCACTGCAGTCACTGACAACGTGTTGCAAGCGGGCGCCAGCGCGGGGTGCTCGAATTGTCCCGGTACGATCAACCCATTGATCGCGGGTGACTTAGCAAACATAGCGTCCACTTATGGCTTGACGGGGGCGACCTTGAGCCCGCTGGATACTAACCATCAGAACCTTAATTTTCTTATCAAAGGAACGACTATCAACAAGTATCCGACCGTGCGTCTTGACTACAACCTGACCCAGAAATTCCGTCTCACGGGATCGGCGAATGAGACCAATTCCTACAACATCAACGCGGGCGGCCCCCCCTTTCCAGGGCCGCTCTATGCCAACCAGGCNNTTCACCTATAACTCGCAGGGTTTGGGTACGCCAACCGCGACCATGGTCCAGCAAGGCGACCTGCAGTTTGGCTTCGGCCTGAATAGTGGTGTCAACGGCTTCAACTCTCTGAAGGGCGGTTCGCTTTATCCGGTGCTGAGCGTGAAGGATGACTTTATCTGGCAACGTGGCAGGCATAACTTCGCGTTCGGTGTTGAGAGCGCGACAGAGATCGATCATTATTACAACAACCAATTTGTGCCCTATATCGGGGTGAACTATATTTCATCCGGAGACCCGGTCACGAGTTCGCTTGTTAATTCACTTTCTCCTAATGCGCCCGCCTCCGCCGCAGGAGACGTTGAAGGCCTTTATGCAACGCTGACGGGGCGTATGACCTATTACAGCCTGGGACAGTTCGTGAACACGAAGACGAAACAGTTCCAGCCGGGCATCTCATTCGATTTGCACGAGAAGCTTAACCAGACCGCGCTGTTCTTAGAAGATTCCTGGAAGATGAAACCCACGATCACGTTGAACCTTGGCTTGCGCTGGGACTTTACCGGCGCTTCGAAAGACGAGACGGGATTCTATACTCATCCGACTGTAGCTGACTTGTGGGGACCGACTGGAGTGGGCCAGCTTTTTCAGCCGGGCTCGCTCACGGGGGACCAGAATCCAGTCGAAGGTCCCCAGGCTGAATCCTATAGCCCAACTTATGTGCACCCAGAGCCGAACGTAGGTTTTGCCTGGAATCCGCAGGGAGATCCGGGAACTCTGATGGGCAGGCTCTTCGGCAGCGGGAAAACCGTCATTCGCGGCAGTTACACCTTCAAGAACTACACGGAAGGAGCCCAGAATTTCTGGAATTTCGGATCGAACAATGGAGCAAATTTCAATACTTACTATTATGCCAATCCGGTTGCTCCTGGCGGCGGCACCCCAGCGCCGGGATTTTACAACGCAGGCTCTGTGAATCTGGGCGGCTCACTTCCTGCGCTTACATCAACCTCGCCATCGCCGTTCCAGCCGGTGATCCCTGAGGTGTACCAAGCGTTCAGCGGCACCGGGTATCTCACCTTCGATCCCCACATCAAGCAACCCTATGTCGAATCCTGGCAGGTCGGAATTCAGCGCCAACTGAGTGCGAACAATGTGCTTGAGGTTCGCTATGTCGGCAATGTTTCAAAAGATCAATGGCTGGGTGTGAATTACAACGAGGTCAACATCTTTGAGAATGGCTTCCTGAAGGACTTCCAGGCGGCACAAGCCAACCTGGCCGCTTCAGGAGGAACGACATTTCAGGGATCGAATCCAACGCCAATTTTTGACGAAGCCTTTGCGGCAACGGGAGCGGCCGGGAACTACACCAACGGCCAGTTCATTACGTACCTCAATCAGGGGCAGGCCGGTGCTTTCGCGAATGCTCTCGCCGGCAACCCCAGCTACCTTTGTTCGATGATCTCAACGTTCAGCGGGTGCAATCAGATTGGCACTCCCGCCACTGGAACCTATCCCATCAACTTCTTCCAGGCGAATCCTTTCGCTGCTGGGCAAGGCATCGATGAGATGACGAATTCCGGATACTCCAACTACAACTCATTGCAAGCAGATTTCCGGCAAAGGCTGAACCACGGAATGCAGTTCGATGCAAACTACACCTTGGGTCATTCGCTGGACAATAACGTCCAGGGAAGCATAACTCCAGGCATTTACGGAGGCGGCGGGAACGGAGCAGGTGGCAACGGCCCCGCTGGCAACAGCGCCCCGGGCTATTACACCCTGCGCAACAGGCATCTGAATTATTTTCCGAGTTCATTCGACATTCGCCAGGTGTTTCACCTCAGCGGGACCTACGACCTTCCATTCGGCCATAAGCAGCCTTTTTTCAACACGAACCCGATTGCAAACGCCGTGATCGGGGGGTGGACCATTGGAACGATACTCACGCGGCAAACCGGCGATCCGCATCTCTTTAATGGCGGAACACAGACTTTCAACCAGAGCGATTCAGGTATCAGTCTGACCGGTGTTAGCGTTTCACAGTTGCAGAAACAGATCGGCGTTCGTCCGGGCGTTCCGGGAAGCGGGCGGGTGAGTCTCTTCGATCCCAAGTACATTAACTCGAGCAGTGGACAGGCTAATACCCAGTACATCAGCCCGCAGTTTACGGCCGGCCAATTTGGCACACTGATGTGGCTGCATGACCCGAAGTGGATCAGCACGGATATGGCGATCACCAAAGTGATACCGCTGCCCGAGAATACGAATTTTACCCTCCAGGCCGCGTTCATCAATGCTTTCAATCATGTGGCTTGGGCAGGCATGGATACCGGTGTTCAGGACGGTACGTTTGGAACGACGAATGGAACGGCCAACGGTCCGAGGAACATTGAAATCCGCGGGAATTTCCGCTTCTAGAAATCCTGAATGCTGGAACCAGGAGCGGGGGCTCTCAGTTATCTCACTGCGAGTCCGCTCCTGGGGCACCGGGGGTGTCTTCATATCGGGAGTCCGATTTTAATGGTGGCTGCGCTGTTGTTGAGGTGGGTGCGCAAATAGCCAACTGGTAAATGGAGGAATTGTTGCTAGAATGTAAGGGAGCACCAGTTACTCGCAAAAGATGCCGGAACATGGTTCCGATGCGGGGACGAATGCATCTTCACGGTTGCTGCGAGAAGAAGACGGCGCTCGGTTATCGTTTTCCTTAAGAATGCCGTGTATGCCGGTCTTCAAAGCCACAGTGTAATTGTGAGATTGAACTAGCCGGAGAGTGAAGCACGTGACGCCTTCAGCGTTGAAAGCAGTTCGGGTTTCGAAGAAAAAGCCGGAGAAGGCAGAGCACGGAACCAGCGTAGGCGTTGCCTTTCAGCGGATTCGCGAGTTGGTGGTGCATGCGCGCCTGGCTCCCGGCACCTGGATCTCCGAGAGTGATCTGTGCGAGCACCTCAACATGAGCCGCACCCCGGTTCGCGGCGCACTTTACCTGCTGCAGCGCGAGGGTTACGTCCTTGAGCAACGCAATGGCAGCAAATCGCGCATGATCGTTGCGCCGCTCACCAAAGAAGATGCGAGCGAGTTGTATCCGATCATTGGCCGGATCGAGGGGCTCGCCGGCCGCTTCGCCGCAGCTTTGCCCAAGCCGGATCGCGAGGAACTGGCAGCCAAATTGAGGGTGGTGAACGGCAAGCTGGCGCAGATTGCTCATGAGCACAGCTTCAACGGGCCGGACATCTTCGACCTTGACCACGAGTTTCATCGGCTTGTGATTTCAGCCGGCTCAGGACCGCGCCTAAGCACTCTGCACCGTGCAATTGAGCCGCAAACAGAGCGTTATTGGCGGCTTTATGCGAGTTCGATCATCGGGGAACTGCATATCTCCGTCATGGAGCATGAAGAGATTATCGCCGCTCTCGTTGAGGGCAATCCCGACCGCCTGGAGCGTGCGATCACAGTGAACTGGGAAAATGGCTGCGGTCGCCTCGGCAAAGTCATCGATCTCTACGGCGAACGCGGTAGCTGGTAGCTAGCTTGGCGTCAGCAAAAGCCAATAGCCGGTTGATTGCCGCCGAATTTGTTTAGCGATCAGAGCGGGACTGCCTCGCGGCTCGGAACACCATCGATCAAACGTAGAATTCCCAACGGATTTGCGGCTTGCAACTCCGCCGGGACCAGTGCGTCTGGGAAGTTCTGGAAACAGACGGGTCGTGCAAAGCGATAGATGGAACGTGTCCCGACGGAAGAAAAACGGGCGTCAGCGGTGGCCGGATAGGGTCCACCGTGCACCATGGCGTGCGAGACTTCAACGCCGGTGGGGAAGCCATTGAAGAGGATGCGTCCGGCCTTTTCTTCGAGGATCGCGATTAGTTCACGATTGGCGGCGAGGTCTTCTTCCGAGCCGAGCAACGTAGCAGTGAGGTGTCCATCGAGCGCGCGGGCGGCGCGGAGATACGCCGCAGGGGAATCACAGCGAACCAGGAGAGTGTCGGGGCCGAAGATCTCTTCAGAGAGCTCGGGCTGATTGAGAAACTCATCGAGAGAACTTAAGAACAGTTGGGCGTTGGCGGGACAAGCGGGCGCGGGATCGGATGCGGTAGCCGTTGAGGCGAGCGTGGCCTGCGTGACGCGATGGCTGGCGGCACGGGCGTATTCGCGGGCGATCCCGGGGGTGAGCAGGGTGTAGGGCTGTGCCTGGGCCACAAGTTCAGTGAGCTTGGCGAGGAAGCCTGCGGTTTCGGGCTGTTCAGGGAGCAGGACGATTCCTGGCTTGGTGCAGAACTGGCCGGCGCCGAGGGTGAAGGAGTTGAAGAGCCCCTGGGCAAGAGTCTCTGGCCCCGTCTTTAGAGCGCCGGGCAAGATGAAGACCGGGTTGCCGCTGGACATTTCAGTGAAACACGGGATGGGACGCGGACGCGCGGCGGCCATGCCCATGAGAGTGCGGCCTGCTCCGAGCGAGCCTGTAAAGGTGACGGCCTGAACCAAAGGATGGCGCACCAGCGCTCCGCCGGCTTCAACACCGGAGCCGTAGATCAACGAGAACACGCCTTCGGGTAAGCCTGAATTCGCGATTGCCTGCTGAATGACGGTCGCAACCAACTCGCTGGTTCCAGGATGCGCCGAGTGGGCTTTCACAATGACCGGGCAGCCGGCGGCAAGTGCGGAGGCAGTGTCGCCACCGGCCGCGGAAAAGGCAAGCGGAAAATTGCTGGCTCCGAAGACAACCACCGGACCGAGTGGGCGCAGCATGGAGCGCAGACTGGGGCGGGGAAGTGGCTTGCGGTCTGGCAATGCAGGGTCGATGCGCGCCTCAACCCATGAGCCTTCTTCAACCACCGAAGCGAAGAGGCGAAGCTGACCGGTTGTGCGGCTCACCTCACCGAGCAAACGCGGCATGGCCAAAGCGGTTTCAAGATGTGCGCGCTCGGCCAGTTGCTGCTGAATTGCGTCGAGGCCATCGGCAATTTGACGCAGGAATGCGCCTTTAGTTTTTCCGCTTGCGGCGGAATAGGCAGGGAAGGCCTGCGCTGCGAGCTGGACCGCATGGTCCGTCTCTTGCGCAGAGACGGACGAGTAAACGGGGTCGAGCTCCTCGCCCGTGGAGGGATTGATGGCGTGGATCGCGGTGCCGCCGAGCGCGCCGCGCTGGCTGCCGAGAAAGGATTGTCCGGTCAAAGGCATGTTCTTGACTCTCGTGGATGAAACAATGTTTTAGTCGATCGTGGTTTGGCAGTGTCGTTGGTGGATTCAGCGGTTAAGGTCCGATACTACATTCTCAAGCCTTGAACGGCGTGCTGGCGATTGCGACGGCGGGGCGGTGTGCCTTGGCGTACTTGAAGGCCTTGCGCGTGGCGGCCAACTCATCGCCCACGACTTCAAGCCGTGGGCTGCGTACACGGGCTGAGCCGATGTGCGCCTCTTCCTGCACCTGTTTGATGAGTTGGATGAACTTGGGCACGGTGTCCATACGCAACATGGGCAGGAACCAGCAGTAGAGTTCGAAGGCTTCGGCGTCGCGACCTGCGCGGGCAAGGTTGAACAGTTCGACCGATTCGCGCGGAAAGGCGTTCACGAGGCCGGCGACCCAGCCCACGGCTCCTGCTGCGATGCCTTCGACAATGGCGTCGTCGACGCCGACGCAGATCTCAAGCCGATCGCCAACCAGCGCGCGAATAGCGGAGACGCGGCGAATGTCAGTCGACGATTCTTTGACGGCGGTGAGATTGCGATAATCCTGTGCCAGTTCTGCGATTTGTTCCGGCAGATAATCGACGCCGTAGGCAACGGGGTTGTTATAGAGCATTCCGGGCAGTGGAGTGGCCTTGAGAATCGCCGCCACATGCGCCTTGTTCTCGCGCCAGTCTCCTTTGTAGACGTAGGGCGGGAGAATCATGAGGCCGGAGCAGCCTGCGTCGTGGGCGGCTTTGGCAAGGTCCACGGCTTCCGCTGTGGAGAGCGC
>PLPU01000014.1:0-7046 GCA_003159975.1 Acidobacteriaceae bacterium | reverse complement strand
GGGCAATCGCATTTGGATTCTTTGCACATAGATTGCAGGCCGGAAAGTGGATCTTTGCGACATCGGCCGACTTCTCGATGCGGGAATTCGCTCTTTTGAGGGGACTGTACAAGCAAATTGACACAATAAGAAGCCGAATTCAAACAGGGTCGGGCCTTTTCAGCGGCTCGGCTGTCAAGAAAATTCCAAATGCGATTGCCCTGGCGAGGCTCCAGGGAGACTCAGCTCCGGCAGTTCGCGTGAAGCAATTCAAGCAAGCGTGCCCATTTGACCAGCCATTGCTGTCCTCAGAGCGGTAAAAACTGTGAATGCTGAGTCGTCGTCCAATATTGGATTTCGTTTGTCCCGTCTGCGCGGCGCAGCCTCGGGAAGAATGCGAGTTGAGGACCGGCGCTCCCCGCTTTGAGCCGCACGTTGAACGCAAGTGGATTGCCGGAGATCACAACCCGGAGCAACCGCTCGACAGGCCGCGCCTCGCCAAAAAGCCGCCACAACATCAGGGGGCGAAGGCTCCGGACTCACCCAATAGCGCGAAGCTTCGATTTCTTCCGGTAGAAGCAGGGAAGCCGCGCCGCAATGTCTCGTGCGGCAATCTCCATCCCGATCGGTGAAAGCGCTTTTCTGACGGCTTCTTCATCCTATCGAAATCTATTTGCTTCAATGAACTCAATTATGCGCACCGATTGTGGCATGTTAGAAGGCGACTGACCTTCGTGTCCTACGGAAACAAGGTCCAGAACAAGTGCACCGTTCTATGTGCACAATTGTAGGGTGCAGATGTATCAGCAGATAAGTAACGAGCGAGTGGTTCCCTGATTTTACGGCGCATATCCACACTTATTTCAAACAGCGGAGCCGCCTCGGGCTGAATCCTCCGTGGCCAACTAATATCGCATTCGCACTTAACCTATAAGCATGTCGGACCCTTTCATCAGGCACCGGATTACTAAGCAAAGATGAAACCTTATTTACCTTCTGATGACTTCACTCTATCCCGTATCTCATGAATTGACAGTCGCATCTACGTGCGGTATATTTCGGCAACTTGTTCCCGATCGATTTTTCCGACTTCCCCGTCGGGCGAGATTGTGATCTGAGGAGATTGCCGGCATGATGACTGGATCGTTCACGCGGACGTTGAGGGTTGCTGCTTTCACGCTTTCTTGCCTTCTCATTGCCGGCTTTTTGGCTGGTTGCGGCGGCAGTTCCAAGCCTGTCAGCATTACCGTGACATCGTCCGCGTCCACGGTCGATCCGACCGATACCGCGACGATGACGGCCACTGTCGTGAACGATAAGGGCGCTGACGGAGTGACGTGGACCATAAGCGGCGGCGGAACGCTGTCGAACACCACCACCACGGGCGCAACGTTCACCGCGCCCGCCGCTTCGGCATCTTCGCTCAGCGTGACCGTCACTGCCACCTCGGTCGCTGACACCAGCAAGACCGCGTCCGTAACCATCGCTGTGCCGGCCGCGCCCTCCATTACTACCAGCACGCTCCCGCAGGCCGCGGTGGGAACGCAGTTCTCCGAATCGCTGACCGTCTCGGGCGGTGTCTCTCCTTATACATGGACTGTTAGCAGCGGCACCCTGCCGTCGTGCCTGACGCTCACTCCCGCGGGGGTTCTCTCCGGCACGCCCACCGCTGCCTGCGCGGGAACATACAACGTGACCTTCAAAGTTACCGATTCCGGAGCACCGACGCCTCTTACGGCTACTGAGGCACTTACCATCACCATCAACGGGGCGCAGGCCATTGTGCTGCCAGCGCCGGCATCTCTGCCCGCGGGCGTGTTCAATACGGCCTACACCGGCTCAGTAGGAGCAACGGGAGGTGCGGGCGCGCTGACGTACACCTTGACTGGCTCACTGCCTACGGGTCTCACGCTCAACGCAAGCAGCGGCGCCATCACTGGAACTCCCACTGCAACAGGAACATTTACGTTCACCATTCAGGCAGCGGACGCGTTTGGCGACTCGGCTTCCCAGGCTTATTCGATCACGGTCACGTATCCGACGCTGTCGATCACCACCACTTCGCTGGCTGCGGGCCTCTACAACACCACCTACAGCCCGGTAACTCTTGCGGCAACGGGCGGATCAGAATCCAGTGCCAACCTCACCTGGACATGGGCCGCGGCCAGCGGATCGTCGCTCCCAGCCGGCTTGAGCCTTTCCACGGCGGGCGTGATTTCCGGCAAGCCGACGGCGGCAGGCTCCTTCTCGGTCGTCATCACCGTTGCTGACTCGGTTTCCAAGACCAACGCTTCGGTAACGCTGCCGATCGCCATTACCTATCCCGCGCTTTCGATCACCACCAGTTCCCTGCCCAACGGCGTGCTCAATGCGGCTTATCCGAGCACCACTCTGGCAGCGACGGGCGGCTCCGGTTCCAGCGCCAATGACTCCTGGACGTGGGCGGCGGCAAGCGGATCGTCCCTGCCCGCTGGTTTGAACCTTTCGACAGCAGGCGTGATTTCAGGCACCCCGACCGCGGGAGGCTCCTTCTCCGTGGTCGTCACGGTTGCCGACTCGGTGTCAAAGACCAACGCAACGGCCACGCTGCCGATTACCATCACCTATCCCACGCTCACCATCTCGACCGCGTCGCTGCCTAACGGAACCCTGAACGCGACCTACTCACCCGTCACGCTGGCGGCCACTGGCGGATCGGACTCGACCGCGAATTATTCGTGGACCTGGGCTGCGGCCAGTGGTTCGTCGCTGCCGGCAGGATTGAATCTTTCCACGGCGGGCGTTATCTCCGGCACGCCGACGGCGGGAGGTTCTTTCTCCGTGATCATCACGGTTGCCGACTCGGTCTCCAAGACCAACGCAACGGCGACGCTGCCTATTACCATCACCTATCCCACGCTCACCATCACCACCAGTTCGCTGCCCAATGGGATCCTCAATACGGCCTACTCCCCAGTGACGCTGGCGGCCACAGGCGGATCGGACTCGACCGCCAACTACTCGTGGACCTGGGCTGCGGCCGCCAGTTCTTCCCTGCCCCCCGGCATGAGCCTTTCGACCGCCGGCGTGCTCTCCGGAACGCCGACGTCGGGTGGCTCCTACTCCGTGGTGATCACGGTTGCCGACTCCGTTTCCAAGACCAGTGCGCAGGCAACGCTGCCGTTTAATATCGGCTTTACCACGCTCGTCATCAGCACCAATTCGCTGCCGGCCGGCCTCTATAACACCACCTATGGCCCGGTAACCCTGGCTGGAACGGGTGGATCGGGCAACAGCGCGAACTACACCTGGACATGGGCCGCCGCTCCAACATCTTCGCTTCCCGCGGGCCTGAGCCTTTCGTCCGCTGGCGTCATCTCCGGCAAGCCAACCGCGACCGGCTCATTCTCAGTGGTCGTCACCCTGGCCGATTCGGTCTCCAAGACCAATACGACCGCGACTCTCTCGATCAGTGTCACCTATGCCGCGCTGTCCATCACCACCGCGTCGCCGCTGCCCAGCGGCGTCATCAACGCGACTTATACGCCGGTGACCTTAGCCGCGACAGGCGGATCGGGCTCCAGTGCAAACTACTCCTGGACCTGGGCCGCGGCATCGGGATCATCGCTGCCCGCAGGCTTGAGCCTTTCGACCGCGGGCGTAATCTCCGGCAAGCCGACCGCGGCTGGAACATCCTCCGTAGTCGTCACCGTCGCGGATTCGGTTTCGTCCACCAGCGCACAGGCAACACTCTCCATCGTGATCAATGCTTCGCTGGCCATAACGACAACGACGCTGCCCAGTGCCACCACGGGAGCGGCCTATTCGCAGCAACTGGCATCATCCGGCGGCTCAGGCGGCAATACCTGGTCGACCACGGGCACGAGCAACCTCTCCACCTTCAACCTGACCCTGTCGGCAGCCGGCCTCATCCAAGGCACGCCGACGGCTACAGGCACAGCAAGCTTTACCGCGCAGGTAAAGGATTCGAATGGCGACGTCGCGACCGAGCCGTTGACGATCGCTGTCTACGGTCCGCTGGCGCTCTCTCCGAGTACGCTGCCAGGAGGAACCACAGGACTCTCTTATAACCAAACGATCACCGCCACTGGCGGCAGCGGCAGCTATTCCCTTACGGTTACGGGGCTGTCCGACGGGCTCAGTGATTCCATCAGCGGAGCCAACGTGAACATCGGCGGAACGCCGACCTCGGCTACCACGGTCTCATTCACCGTCACCGTGAAGGACACGGTTACGAGCGCCACCGTCGGTCCAATTTCGTACAGCATCGCGGTTACCAACCCGGCCGCGCTATCTCTGCCCGCCCCCAACCCGTCTTCTCTGCCATCGGCAACCGTCAACGCCTTCTACAACGGGTCAGTCAATGCAAACGGCGGCGCCGGGACCTACACCTGGACTGTCAATGGCAATGTCCTGTCCGGCGGCACGACGACCGGCCTGGGCAACGGCAACCTGGGCGTCGCCGCGAATGGCAATTCGTTAACCATCACCGGTACGCCCAATACCCTCACCAACGGAACCCCGATCTCGTTCACCGCTTCGGTGGCAGACAGCGCCGGCCAGAGCACTGCAACCGACACCTACACCATCGCCGTCACCAGCCTGGCCACCATCAGCGGGCAAATCGTCCTGAACAACTATTGCGGCACCGGCAATCTACCTCCCATCACTGTCAGCATCAACACCAGCACCACGCAGTCCACCACAACGGACACCAACGGGAATTTCTCCTTCTCGAACATTCCCAACGGGTCCTACACCGTCACGCCGTCGATTACCGGAGCCGAATCGGTCTTCTATCCCGCCACCCAGAACGTCACCGTCAGCGGCAATCCCATCACCGGACTCAACTTCGGCGCCGCACTCGGCTATACCGTTTCAGGAAACGTGAACTATGGCGGACCGTCGACCGGCCAGACCTACGTCGTGCTGAACAGCCTCAATTGCGGCAGCGGCAACGGCACCAGCATGACCCCGGCCACTCTCACCGCGGGCGGCGCTTTCTCCATCCGCGGCGTGCAACCCGGAAGCTACACCCTGCAGGCCTGGATGGACACCACTGGCCAGGGATCGCAGAACGTCGCAGACCCGGCGGGCAAAGCCTCGTCCAATATCGACATTTCAACGGCAAATGTGAATGCCGCTTCCGTCACCATGTCCAATCCCACGGTGCCCGTTCCAACCTCCGGACCGAGCCTCCAGAACATCACCCCAACCGACCTGGGAGTGGCCATCAATTTCAGTTCCATCACCACCAATGGCGAGGAGGCAGTCTCCAGCTATACCGTCGAGTGGAGCACCAGCTCTTCATTCACAAGCCCTTCCAGCATCAACTTCGCTGCCATCGGGACCCACTCCAATGTCTGGATACTGAATAACTCGACCGCCGGCATCTCCGGCAGCTTCGTCAACGGCACAAAGTACTACTTCCGCGTTCAGGGCAACGTGACCGCTGGAAGCGGGCCCTTCACAACCTGGGGCGGGGCCACTCCCACGGCCGTAACCATCGGCGCACCCTCGGGCACCGGCTATCACACCATCGCCGGCTCGGTCACCATTCCCTCCTCCATCACCCCAACCGGCCCGCTCTATGTCGGCGTCTATAACCAGAACACCGGAGCCATCTTCGCAACCAGAATCGCCAGCCCGTCGAACTCCGCTGCCAATTCCTACACCGTCAGCGCCCTGGCCGATTCCAGCCCCGATTACTTCCTGTTCGCCATCCTCGACCAGAACAACAACGGCCTGATCGATGTTGCAGACGTCAGCAATACGAACAACAACAATTCAGCCGGGCTGGCTGTAGCCGGTAACCTGACTGGTCAAGACGTCACCCTGCCCACCGCCAACAGCACTGTCTCGGTAACCACGGGGTACTCGCAGCAGACAAACCAGAACGGCACCTATACCCAGTACAGCCTCAACTTCGATGTGCGCGAGGGGAACGAATTGCCCGTTTCCGTCACGCTGATGTCCGGCCCCAATGTGATTCAACCCATCGACATGGGCAGCAACTGCCAGAATTGCGGCACTCCACAATGGCAGTACTACGTGACTATCAGTCCCGATGTGCCGACAGTCGGCCAGGCCTACACCTTCCTGGTGACCTACAGCGGTGGCACGCAGGAAACATTGACCGGCACGATCACCGGAGTGCTGGGCGCCAGCGCGCTTCCCACTCTCATTTCTCCCACCGGCACCGGTGTCGGCGATACTCCCAGCTTCGACTGGACCTACCCGGCCAGCGCCAGCAGTTACACCTATCAGTTCTCGCTTTGCTGCGGCAATAACGGGGACATCTGGGACATACCAGGCAACAACGGTTCCAACGACTTCTCCAGTTCACAAATTACGCCGCCGCTGGTCTGGGGCGTGGATCCGACCAACTCCGGCAACGCGCCGTCGCCCTCCAGCCTGAGCGCCGGCACCTACTACAGTTGGTCGCTTCAAGCACAGGACAGCAACGGCAATTCGGCGCAGGCGTGGATGAACTTCGAGACCGTCACGGCGGCGGTATCGCTGCCGGCGGCCAGCTCCAATCCTCTGTCGTCGGGCGTCGTCGGCGTACCCTACTCGGGAACCATCAATGCGTCGGGCGGTGCGGGCAACCAAAACTATTACTTTACGGTGAACGGCGCCACCATCCCCACCAACATGGACTATGTCACGGTCCCCAACAGCGACGGGCTGACCTTCGCCAACAACGGCTTCAACGGGCTCTTTGTGGGCGGAACGCCAACCACGGCCGAATCGGTTTCGCTCCAGGTCGAGGTCTTCGACACCACCAACTCCAGCGACACCGCCACGGTCACCTATACCGTCGTCATCAACAACGAGACGCCGGTATCGCTGCCCGCCGCCAGCAGCAATCCTCTTGGGTCGGCGCTCGTCAGCCTGCCTTACTCGGGGAATATCAACGCCTCGGGCGGGCCGGGCGGCGGGGACTACGCCTGGACGGTGAACGGCACCGCCGTGCCCACCAACAACACACCCGTAACGATTCCGAGCAGCGAGGGACTGACGGCCACCAACTCCGGCGGCGACACGCTGAACTTCGGTGGAACGCC
>PLPU01000305.1:7467-20325 GCA_003159975.1 Acidobacteriaceae bacterium | reverse complement strand
TTCATTTCGTCGACGCCGAGGGCATCGGCCTTGAGGGTGGGGTTGGTTTCTTCAAACTTTGCCCTTACCTGATCCCAGGTGAGGGCCTGCTGGGCCGGGACCAGAGCCGGCGCCAGCACAAGCAGCGCAGCTATCGCTCGGACAAACAGAGAGATGGAATGATGCTTCATACACAACCTTTGGGCCGTGGTCCGCATGGCGGACACAGGAGGTAAAGAGGCTAGAAATGTAAGGAGGGCGAGCGAAGGATCAGGCGACCGGAGGGGGCCGGTTCTGAATCGGAGCGAGGGCGGGGCGACCTGCAACCGGGGCGGGCAGGCTGCCCGGCGCCGCAAGTTGCAGAAAACCAAAGGAAAGCTCCGCGAAGGCCGGCGGCGGAATCGCCGCGACAGCGGGAAAGATGGAGTGCGCGTTCGAGACAACGTGGTCACGGCGCAGGCAGCAATCCGCTTCGGCTGGATTCTGCATCGCCTGCAGATCGTCAGTTACCGAGATCACAGGGAACAGAATCAGAATGAGCACCGCGAGCGCAACGAGCTGCGTACGCCGGTCGGCGCCAGCGTGCCGGGCGTGCCGCAGCCATATGCAGAAAAATACGATGGCTGAGAGCGCCCAAGCGAGATTGAGGACTAGCTCCATTCTTCCCCACGATTCTATCTCACGACGACGCGGTATCAAAACGGCATGTTGCTGCCTGGTCTGAAGAGAGCTTATTAGGCGGAAGGTAAGGATTCACTAAGGAATTTGATAAGGCGAGATTGCCCGGACATGAGGAACCGGTGCAGGGGCCATCTTGCGCACGGATTGCGGGTGAGCCGCGGGGTTTGACCGAGGCGGGGAATCCACTTATGATGAGAGGGTTGGATAGGTCGAGCGGCGCCCTGCCGTGGCCTGGCCAATGCGGCTCTGGAATGAGCCGGCCGAATCAAAATTGCTGCCCCCTCGTTCAATGGTAGGACAGCTGCCTCTGGAGCAGCCTATCGGGGTTCGAATCCCTGGGGGGCAGCCAAGAACCCTAATATATTCTCGACGTTTTTCGACTTCGCTTGACGTATCTCGACTCCTCTTGATGCTTCTATCGCTTTAAAATCAGTAGTTTACTGGCATTCACGGGGCCACCAATCAGGCGAATTGCGCCAAGACGATTAAAGTGAGTCACCTGCCAACCGGCACTTTACTGTGGTCATTCTGAAGTGTTTTCTCTCGAAAGTGACCACAAATGTGTGTGGTCACGCGAAACAGCAAAGGGAAATTACCACAGAAATGACCACAGCGGAAGCGGGAAAGATGAGAGCGGACGTCGAACTATCTAATCTGAAATGCCAGAAAGCACTGCCGAAGAGCAAAGCTTACCGAGTCGCTGACAGGGGCGGCCTAGCCTTACTCATAAAGCCTGAAGGTGGAAAGCTGTGGCGCTGGCGCTATCGCTTTGATGGAAAGATGAAGCAGATGGGTCTGGGCAAATACCCCGACGTGTCATTGGCCGACGCACGATTGCGCCACGGCGGAGTTGATCGGTGGTCTCTGGCCTGAGATCGACTTGGATGAAAGAGTTTGGCGCATCCCTAAAGAGCGGATGAAAATCAAGACGAGGCCCCATATCGTGCCTTTATCGGATTGAGCTTTACCCGCATATCCCCGGCATGGGCATCGGTTGTGGAATCCTCGACCGGTATGGCAATGAATTGGAGTTTCCATCTGCGTTTCGACAATCGCGCCGCGACGGCAAGTCCAGAGGGATTGTGAAGATCACATATGTAGGTCAGCCATGATTCGCAACGAGACGGAATACCAGGAAGCGTCAGAGCATCTCGCTCAGGAACGGCAACGCCTCGTCGAGCATAAGGCGAGGCTCAAGACTGCCGGTCTGGCGGAAGATGAAATCAAGCGAGTCATCGACCCGTTCGAGTCGTTCCACCTTCAGCTCAAGGAAGAGGTGGTCAGCTACGAGAAGCTGAAGCGGGGAGAATTTGACGAGCTTGAAAACTCCCGCTTCAAGGCGCTTGTACCACATCACAAATCGGTCACGATCCCATGTCAAAATCTTCAACCTGTCTCCACGACGCGAGCGGAACACGAACAGGCTGTTGCGGGAAGGGTCCTGGCCAATCACCCACTTCACTCGCTCCGCGAGGTGATCGAAACTACAGCGAATGTCCGTGGCCTCAGCCGCCAGCCAGATGCGCGGACCCTGCGAATGATCCAACGCATGCAGGCTTGGCAGGCCGATCATGCTTCCGTCTCCAGCACGGTCAGCAGGGCTCGCAGATGACTCGCATCGAATCCAGGCTCTACCAAAATGCTGCGCCCCTTGCTCAGGCGAATCTCGATTGCCGGATAACGTTCCGGCGCCGGCGTTCGTTGCTCGCACGACGCCTTCACTTTCACTTCTGCAAACTTCGCCGCTTCGCTCTCGCGAAGTCGCTTCTTCCAATCGTAGAACTGCGAATCACGAATCCCGCGGTCACGACAGAATGCCGCCATCGTTTGCCCGCTTGAGAGCAGTTCCACAAATAGCCCTCGCCACTTCGCCCACTGCTCCGTGCGGCTTTGCCTCATCACACCAATGTGCCGCACAAACCACCGCACAACAAGATGAGGTCTACAGAGCGCTCACAAATAGCCCAATCAAAATCGCGCGAACGTGGATATTTACTCGCTGTTGTAGAGTTGGAACTCGCGAATCGCGGCGGCGCCGGTGCTTGCGAGAATATTCAACCGGACCCGGCTTGCGGTGACCGGCCGAAAGCTGTCGATCTTTTTATGGCCGATGGCTTCGGCTTCAGCAACCGACTTCCATTCTGTTCCGGTCCATATATCGATCGAGTATTTCTGGACGCGCTGCCCGTCGTTCAGCCATTCCATCGTAACCGTGCGGTTGAAAGTGATAGGCTGTGCGAAGCTGACTTCGAGCGTGGAGTGATGAGAGCCCGCGGGCGCACTCCAGAACGTATCGGGATTGCCGTCGAGCGCGGCGGACACCTCTCTAGAAGACGGTGCGTGCGTCAGGGCCAGATTGTGCAAAGAGCGCTCGCGGAGCGTCATGCCGAACTCCTCAAGGCGGGCTACATCGCTGTCGGGCAGCAGGCCGCGGCGATCGGGAGCCAGCCCAAGCATCAATTGCGCCCCGTGCCCCACCGTTTCATCGTAGGTCTTCACTAGCTCGTTGAGGCCCCTGAGCGAAGCTTCGTCGTTGGGATGCCAGAACCAATGCGCGCTGCGCAGCGGCGTATCCGCTTCTGTTGGGCGCCAGCGCAGATAGCCATGCCGGTCAATGACGTTCCAGTTTTCGTCAGGAACCCGGCCACCTTCGTTGCCCACCCAGCGCGCATCGCCGTATTCAAACAGGCCGGTGTCTGCAAATACAATGGTGTTGGGCTGATAGGTGCGCAGAGTTTCAACAATCTTTTCGAAGTTATAGACGTGGCCGGCGCTTCCCGCTCCATCCAGCCAAAACTCGACCAGGTCGCCGTAATTCGTAGCCAACTCAGTAAGCTCCGCCTGATAGTACGAGTCGTAAGCGGCCGAATCTTTGTATTTCGGTTCATGGCGGTCCCATGGCGAAAGATAGACACCGAACTTCAGGCCGTATTTGCGTGCGGCGCGGGCAACGTCACCCACCACATCGCCTTTGCCGTTCTTCCACGGACTCGATTTCACGCTGTAATCTGTCTGTTCCGTCGGCCACAGGCAAAAGCCATCGTGATGCTTGGCGACAAGAACAACATACTTTGCGCCCGAGTCGCGAATGGCCTTCATCCACTGGTCCGGGTCAAACTGGGTCGGGTTGAAGACCGAAGGATCGGCGGTGCCGTCTCCCCATTCGCGATCCAGAAATGTGTTGGTGGAGAAGTGGATAATAACGCCAAACTCGAGGTCCTGCCATTCGATTTGCTGGGCAGAAGGCTTAACGTCAGAGAAGTTTTGAGCGTAGGCAGGGAAAGCGTAAAGAAAGAGAATGAGCCCAAAGCTCAACCATCCATTGTGAGAGTACTTCATCGATTCGTCTCCGCCAGGGGCCCGTTCTCCGCAGCCTGCGATTGCCGCGCCCGCACAGTGTCTGCCCGGCACCGATTCATACGGCAATTACCTGGATGCCATTGGCTTTGAAACCCGCGAGCGCATCGGGGGCTATGCCGGAATCGGTAATCAATATATCGATGTCGGTGACAGGGCAGATCAGCGCCGGACTCACCATAGCAACCTTGCTTGAATCCGCCACCACAATCACCTGCTTGGCTTGCCTGACCATGGCGCGGAAAACCGCGGCTTCGTCCGGCTCAATGGTGGTTGCCCCGCGCAGCACATCCACACCGCAGGCGCCGATGAAGACCTTGTCAAGAAACACGCCGCTCAGCGTCTCCATTGCCGCTGGGCCGGTGAGCGAGAAGGCGCCCGCCCAGCGCATCGTGCCACCGGTGAGTGTCACGTTCAGAGCGGCCTGGTTGCTCAACTCCATCCCGATGTTCACTGCATTCGTGATCACGTGAATCCCGCTGCGATGACGGATGCACCGCGCCACTTGCGTGGTTGTGGTTCCAGCGGTAAAACCGATTGTTTCATGCTCGCGGATCAGGTCCGCTGCCGCCACGCCGATGCGTCGCTTCTCCTCGGCAAAGCGTCCCTCGCGCTCCTGGAAGGACGAGTCGAAGCGAAACGGCTCGTACTGCGTCTGACCGGCCAGCTTCGCGCCCCCATGCGTGCGATGTACCAGGCCGCGCTCCTCAAGCCGTGTCAGGTCGCGGCGAACGCTTGCACCGGATGCGTCCAGAAGTTCCGACAACGCATCCACAGTCGTATTGCCCTGGCGCAAAAGCACCTGCAGGATTCTCTTTGCGCGTTGGTCTGTTTTTGTCGACATGTGTTTGTGGAGCCAGGACGATGACTTTCTACGATTCTTACACGTGCGCCGCGAGACGGCACATTAACGGCGTTGAATGAAAGACTTCTCCGCAGCCAATCGCTCCAACGCATCTGTCAGCGTGCGCACGCTCTCCTCGCGCACCACGAACCGTTTGTATTCGCGATCCCGGATGTCTCCCATCGCCATGCCTCTTTTACGGAATTGAGCCGGGCTGCTTAATTCTGTCCTGGCGCTTGAATGGAACTCGGTAGCGCCGGTGGCCTCTGCGACGGCGCCGATGGTGTCAGGCGTGATGCCGCTGGCGGCCATAATCGCGATGCGCCCTTTCGCCGCCTCGACCATGCGCGCAATCTCGTGCACGCCCGCCTTGGCGCTCGTAGCTCCGCCTGAAGTCAATATGCGGCTCGCGCCAGTCGCAACCACGTCGTTCACTGCCTGCGATGGGCTCGGCGTCATATCGATGGCGCGATGAAAAGTCACCGGCAGAGACCTAGCCATCTCCACCAACTGTCGCGTGCGAGCCCCATCCACGCGGCCCTGTTCGTCCAGCACTCCCAGTACAATGCCGTCCGCGCCCAGACGCCGGGCCTGACGAATCTCCTCCTGCATCACTTCGAACTCCAGTTCGGTGTAGCAAAAGTCGCCGCCGCGAGGGCGAATCATCACGAAAACCCCGATCGCAATGCTCCTCCGAACCAGGGTGATCAACCCCGCGCTCGGAGTAATGCCCCCTTCCAGCAGATCGGTACAGAGTTCAACCCTATGGGCGCCTCCGCGCTCCGCGGCAATCGCGGATTCCACGGAATCGACACAAATTTCAAGTTTCATACTGACTGCGCCCCATTCCCCAAAAGCCCACGTCCCTCGAAAAAGAACACATCCATCGCCGATGGACGTGGTGTTCTAAAACTCCGCGATGCCCCGTGCTGCCGCTAACCAGAGCAGAACACGGCTCGCTAAAAAGAGTACTTCAAGGAGAACTGGAGGTGGCGCTCGGTCGAACGTGTGCCCTGGATCGAGACGTTTCCATAGGTGCTATCGGTGATGCCGGTGTCAGGATTGCCATAACTGACAATGTTGAATGCGTTGAAGGCGTCGAAGCGGAAGCCCAGGGTGTGCTCGCCAACAATGTGGAAGTCCTTGAATGCCGCCAGATCCGTGTTGAAGAAGCCGGGTCCACGCACCGCGCCGTTGCTTTCCGTGCCGAAAGTGTTGCTGGCGGGAATGCCAAATGCGCAACTGCCGTTGTCCACGCCCGCGGTAAGGCATGGTTGTGCCGAGGGGTCGGTACCGAACCAGTTTGCATTGCTGCGTCCCGCAACCTTCAGCGCGCGGTATTGGTTTACTCGATTGCTTCCGTAGCTGTTGGAGTTGCTCGACCCGCCCGTTATGGCCTCCGGGAAGCCGGAGTAAGCGACCACCGCGGTAGAGAGCTTCCAGCCGCCGATCACTTCATCCAGCGCCCGGTTTGCCGAGGAGAAGTATTCTTTGCCGCGTCCGACCGGCACTGCGTACACGCCGGTGGCTGAGAGGTTGTGCTTGATGTCGTATCCGGCCGGGCCGTCGTCCGCGCCGCTGTTGTAGTAGTTCTGGAAAGCGCCGCTGTAACCGTTCACGTTCAAGCTGTAGTTGCCCAGACTATTGGTCATTGCCTTGCCGTAGGTGTAGTTCACGGTGTACTCCAGGCCATGACTGAGGCGCTGGCGGAAGACCGCCTGCAGCGCGTTGTAGTTCATCATTGCCCGCGACTCGGTAATCAGCAGTCCACCGTTGCCGCCCACGCCGATTTCGGGGTCAATGCCGTTCACGCCGATGTACTGGCTGTTGTAAAACGGCGCCGAGGTCTGAACGTTGTTGACGGTCAACTGGTTCACGTTGCCGTAGTCTTCAATGTGCTGGCCCGTTTCGCCAACATACCCGGCCTGCACGGATGCGGTGCGGGTTAGCGCGTACTCCACCGTCAGGTTGTACTCCTGCACGTATGCGGGCTGGATGTTCTGCGGATACGCGGTGTAACCGTTGTTGGAACTGCTGTATTGAATGGCTGTGTCCGAACCCGTAAAGCCTTCCTCGGCCGTGTTGGGCGTGGGCACAGACTTGGTGGTCGGCGAACTCACCGAGAACCCGGCGGCCTGGAGGAACGGATAGATGGCCGTCAGGCGCTGGTTGTACGAGTTACCTTCATAGAAGCTGGAAGCCCCGTATCCACCGCGGACCACAAATTTGTCGGTCATCTGGTAGGCGAACCCAAGGTGTGGCATCCACTGCCTGTAATTCGGCTGGTAACAGGCCAGGTTGCTGCAGATGCCCGCTCCCGCGGGAACTCCGGCGGGAAGGCGCCCCGCATAGCTGATCTGCCCNNACGCCGAAGACCAGCGTCAGGTTGGGGAACAGCTTGAAGTTATCCTGCGCAAAGCCTGCCGTGCGCCATTGGCGCTGCCCGACGTTGACGCTGCCCAGCGTAACTCCGCCTGACTGTACGCGGTCCAGCACAAAATCCGCCGGGCCGTAACCGCCGGAACCGTTACCGTTTGAGGTGAAGACGCCGGAGTAGTTCAGTGAGCCGAGATAGCCGTCGTTGTTGCCGGTCGGATAGTTGTTCTGGTAGCGGCGCGCTTCAATTCCCATGCTGATATAGTTCCTGCCGAGCTGCCAGATCACGTTGTCAACATAACTGTAGGTGTTGTCGATGATGCCGCCGTCGTATGCCGGCGTGCCCACGTCGCTCAGGTTGCCATTCAGCCCCTGATTGGTAAAGCCGTTAAACCTCTGGTTGGGGAAGGAGATGCCGACCTTGGCGTTGCCCGAGGTTCCGAACAGTCCGGTCGGATCCACCGGGAAGCCCTGGTTCCAGTCGGTGCGGGTAAATCCGATTCGCGCCGAATTGACCAGCGACGGCGAAAAAGTGTGCACCCAGTTAGCGCCCGTCAGCCAGGTGGGATAAAGGTTGACGCCGGGGAACGTGATGGCCAGCACTGGCGTCGATCCATCATAGGCATGGGAGATCGAATAGAATCCCGTGATCTTGTCCTTTGTCCGTGGATCGTATTCGATCTTCACGTCGCCCTGGTCGTTGCCCTTGTAGTTGCGCGACGGCGCCTGGTAGTTGCTGTTCGCGATTCCATCGCTGGGGGACACGCACTTGCCGCCACTGGGCGTCGTCGGATTGTCCCCGCCGCACTGCGGGTAGAGATTTGGATTGGCAAAGAGGAATTTGGCCACCGGATTGGTGACCGGCACGCCCTTGTTGCCCGCATAAGGAGCAAAGCCGTTCAGCGGATCGTAGAGTTGGATAGGATTGGAACCAGTGAGCAGGACCGAGAAATCACCGCCCTGCATCGCGTCCGTAATCACGCTCGCGGTACCCTTCCCACCCACGTGGTAGCGCGATCCCAGGTAATCTCCAAAGAAGAACAGCTTGTTGTGCAGAATGGGTCCGCCCACGGTGCCGCCGAACTGCGAGAACGAATACGGGCTGGTGGGAAGGTCCTGATAGCCATGCGAGTAGCCGTTGGCGTCAAACCGGTAATCCTGTGCATAGCCAAAGGCCGAGCCGTGAAACTGGTTGGTTCCGCTCTTCAGCACAATCACCACGCCCGCGCCATTCACGTTACCGTAGTCTGTTGGTGAATCCGCAGTAAGAACCTGCATCTGCTCGATTGCCGCGGGGGACGGGCTGTACGAGATCAGGTTGTTATAGGTCTCGTTCATGTCGATGCCGTCCAGCGTGTAGTTGTTCGCCTGCGCACGGTTGCCGTTGAAGTTGGGTGTGTCGGAGTTATAGGTGCTGCGTTCGAAACTGGTGGTTCCCGATGTGCCGTAGGTCGAGGCCGCACCCGGCATATACAGAGTCAGCGCAGAGAAATCCTGGCCGTTGAGCGGGAAGTTTTCAATGGTGTTGGCAGTAAAAGTGCTCGAAATCGTCGGGTCCGTTGTGTCCAGAATGGGCGCGGCTGCCGAGACGCTTACAGTCTCCTTTGAACTGCCCACGGTCAGCTTGATATTAAAGTTTGCGGTCTGCAACACTTCCAGCGAGAAGGGCGGCAGAACCTCGGTATTGAACCCGTTGGCCTGCACCGTGACCTGGTACTGGCCAATCGGCAGAAAGTCGATGTGGTATACACCCGCCCCATTCGACTTGGTTGGGTAATCGACATTGGTGTCGAGGCTATGCGCCACCACCTGGGCGCCCGGGACCACCGCGCCACTGGGGTCGGTCACTTCGCCTGTGATTGATCCGCTTACTGACTGCCCGTGAGCGACCGCTATGCACGCCAGTAGGGTAAGAGAAATTCCAAGAGCAATTCGCAGGAAATTCGTTTTCATGGTGGCCTCAATTTTGATTCGGTCAATCTGTCCGCATTCGGCGGGAAGATGTTTAGGGTCGACTCTTTTGAGAAAGCAGTCTGGCCGGTGAAAACGCTGAAAGCACCGCTAAGCATTACGCGCCGCAAAAGTCAGAGTGAAGTCCCTGTGCGCCACCGTTGCAAAAGGCCGCAATTCGGTGGTGCCAGCGCGATTGCCTTCAACTGGATGAATCTGGACCGTCGAGCCGCGGAGCTTTCAACGGATGCATCGACTAGAAAGCAATGTGGACAAAATCGTAGTCAATAAATGAACAAAATGTCAATAAAAATAGATAAATGGCGAAATTCGTGGTCAAATCGCCAATTCCTCCGCAAAAGGCTCCAGCTTAGATAGTCCAGCCAAATCCGCAAATACGCACAAAACGTGGGATAGTCGCTCGCCGTATGGTTCCCTTCGATGCTCTTCGTCAGCGAGTGGCCCACCGTCGTCTCCGAGCCTGATCAAGCATCTCTACGTGATCGATAGTCAATCGACACCCAACTCTGAAGTCTGGTTCGGCCTTGGCTTCATTTACGAAAGGTATGGGGTCACCGATGCCGCGATCGAGACTTATCGCAAAGTCGAACGGCCTGAGGACCAGTTCGATCCCACGAGCACGTGGTTGTTGGCGCAAGGACGCCTCAAGGCGCTCGGCGCAACATAACCAGGCGCAACCAACCGATCCGGGTCTTTGGTGGCGTGCTTGATAGCCCCAATCGTTCGAGTCATCTCAGGAGCAGGAAGTGGAATCCGGTTGGTCCATAAAGTACAGATTTCTGATTGGGTAGGGATCTCCGTAGATCCTGGGATCGTCCTCCAGGTAGCGGTCAAGAGAACTTGAGAAGTCCGGGGGTGCCTTCAGCGGGGTCGGGCAGTTCCACCTTCGAGCTAAGCGCAAGGGCCGCAGTAGCTACATAAAGCAATGAAAAGAAATAAGTTGTCTACAGATAATTCGCGTACGTAAAGATATGCTTTTGAGGATAGAGAGCTGGCTTCAATTTCGGTTAGGCTGTGCACGTCGTTGCTTGACTGATTGTCTGGACGCTGCTCCTGACACTTGTTCGACGCTGCCATTCCATTTCACAGACCTTCACGCATCGTCAGAATGCGAACAGCGCAGACTTGCACAACAACCTCCGTCAACGGATTTGCCGCACCCCCGAATGTTCTGACCGCCGATTACGACTGCGGCGTCGCTTTGACCCAATCATCCGCAACACTGCATGAGACGCCGGACGGACTTCAGACGCTCGAAGAGTCGCCGCCTCAACTAATAGGACAGCCATGATACGCAGATTGCTCGCTTGCCTCAGTCTCTCGTTCGTTCTGGGTACCGCCGTTCCGGCCCTTTGCGCGAACCCGCCTCAGTCGCAACCCGTCTCGCGCATTACCGAGCCGATTGACGACAACGTTCGCGTTGTCCTAAAGGGCAGTGTCCACCCGCTGGCGCAGCTGAAATACGACACGGGCGCGATCATGCCGTCGATGCCGATGGGGCGGATGATCCTGGTGCTGAAGCGATCGGCTGCCCAGGACAAGGCGCTGGCCGCCGCGATCAAGGAGAGGTCGCGGCCGGGCTCGAAGACCTTTCATCAGTGGATGACGGCAGAGCAGATTGGCGCGCGGTACGGTGTGTCGCAGGACGACCTCAATACGGTTACGGCCTGGCTGGCCGGCTCTGGGTTCAACGTAAGCTCGGTCTCAAAGGCTCGCGGTGAAATCGAGTTCTCAGGCTCCGCTCGGCAAGTTTCCGCGGCATTCCACACAGAGATCCACTCCTATCTGGTGAACGGCCAGACCTACACGGCGAACGCTCAAGATCCGGAGATCCCGACGGCGCTGGCTCCGGTGGTGGCGGGCTTTGTTTCGCTCAACAACTTCCCGATCAAAGGGGCGCACACCAGTTCAAAGGTAGTGACGCTGGACAAAACCACGAAGACCTGGTCGGTGGTTGCGGACAAGGGCGCGAGTGAAGCAGTTAGCGGGACTCAGACGGGGGAGAGTCAGACGGCAAAGCCGGAACTGACCACCCAGATGCCGGGCGGCAACACCATTTATGCAGTAACCCCTTATGACCTTGCGACGATTTATAACCTGACGCCGCTTTGGAATGCAGGCCTGGATGGTACCGGCCAGCAGATTGCCATTGTTGCGGAGAGCGACATCCAAGTCTCCGACGTAGACCAGTTTCGTACAGCGTTTGGCCTGCCGGCCACACATTTGAACGTGATTGATAACGGCCCACCCGCGGGGCTGCAGGCCGATTCGGACCAGCAGGAAGCGGAGATCGACGTGGAATGGGCAGGTGCGGTTGCGAAGAATGCGACGATCGACCTGGTTTCGACGGCGTCGACCCCGCTCACAACCGGCCTCTATCTTTCGATGACCTATGCGGTAGACAACGCCGTGGCGCCGGTTTTGGAAGTGAGCTATGACTACTGCGAGTTCACGATGGGAGCCGCCGGGAATCTGTTCATGTACCAAACCTGGCAGCAGGCAGCGGCAGAGGGAATTACGGTGGTGGTGGCTGCCGGCGATACCGGCTCGGCGGACTGCGACAACTATATTCCGTTGGATGGTACGAACGGCATGGGGGTCAGCGCTTTCGCTTCGACTCCATACGACGTCGCAGTGGGCGGAACCGACTTTTACGCCAGCTATACCAATCCCTCTACTTACTGGAACGCCACCAACGATCCGACTACCCAGGCTTCCGCGCTCTCATATATTCCCGAGATTCCGTGGAATGCCAGCTGTGCCAGCCCAGAGGTCTTCGCCACATTTGGAGGCGGATCCGGCACTAGCTCTCCTTTACAGTGGTGCGACAGCGAAACTATTCCTGCGACTTACTTAGCTTCCGAAGGCGGCGGTGGCGGCCCAAGCACTTGCTCGACATTTAACCTCGCCGATTGGCCTAACCCGAGCTATTGCGCNNGACGTGCCGGACGTGTCGCTGTTTGCATCCGACCTGACGTTCAATGCCGCCTATCTCTATTGCCTGACGGACCCGGTGTACGTCCCATCCTGCAACTTCAACACATCCGGCTCCGCCGCGTTGACTTATGAGGTCGCCGGCGGTACGTCGTTCGCCGCGCCTGCATTCGCCGGCATGGTTGCATTGGTGAACCAGAAGACCAATTCGACGCAAGGGNNCAGGGCGGGGTCAATTCATGCACCTTTTATGACGTGACCGTGGGCAACATTGAGCAGCCATGCACGGTCGGCAGTCCGGAATGCAACCCTGGACCGAACGAGCTCGCGGGAATCACGCCGGGATACTCCGCGAGCCCGGGCTACGATATGGCGACCGGGCTTGGATCGGTCAACGCCACAAACCTGGTGAACAACTGGGCGGCGTTGACGGCGGCCACACAGCCCACCGTGGTCACTCTCTCAGCTTCAAGCTTGTCCAGCTCCTACGGTCAGCCGATTACCCTGTCGGGTTCGGTGACTCCACTTTCTGGATCCGGCACACCTCCCGGTGCGGTTGCCATCGAGGGACTGATCTCCGGGGCACAAGTGAACCAGGCGTCGATTCCAGTAGTGAATGGCTCTTACAGCCAGGGGATTCAAAACCTGTTTCCGGGTTCCTATGCCGTGACGGCAAACTACGCAGGCGACGGCGGATATCAGAGCAGCGTATCGCA
>PLPU01000305.1:6226-7430 GCA_003159975.1 Acidobacteriaceae bacterium | reverse complement strand
ACGGAGTCCTTGTTCCGACGGGAAGCGTCACCTTCTCCTCAAACGGCAAGGTGCTCACGACTGTGCCACTGACTGGCAATTTCGCCGTGTATACGACCACGGCAAGCCAGCCGCTTGGCGCCTATAGCCTGACCGCTGCTTATTCCGGCGACCAGAATTACAACTCTGCCGGCCCCGTCACGCAGTCCTACACCATCATTCAAGCCGGAACGTCGATCGAGGCACATGCCAATGTGGCCATTGTGGCGCCCGGAACCCCGGTGACGCTGGCCGCATCCGTGGTCTCAAACAGCCACTTCGCAGAGCCCACCGGTACGGTGACTTTCTCACTGAATGGCACCGCAGTAGGCACAGTTCCCGCGACTCCCTTCCAGGACCCGATTACGCTGGCAGGATTTGACTCTGCCACTCTTGTTGTTCCAGCCGCGCAAGTTCCGGCGGGCAACGACGTGGTTACCGCCACCTACTCGGGCGACCCGAACTTCGTTGCATCGACGTCCACCCCATCGACTTTTGTGAGTATTAACGGCCAGCAGGCCACCAGTATGACGATGACCGCGAGCGCCACCACGGCCACCAACCTGACACCGGTTTCCATTCAGGCAGTGCTTACGGTCAATGGCGTTCCCGTAACACAGGGCACGGTCAACTTCCTTGACAACGGCAAATCGATCGGGCAGGTACAGGTGGTCGGTCTCAATCCCAGCGCCGGCGCGAAGAGCGGAACAGCAACCTTGGTGAAGCGGTTGCCGGCGGGGACCCACGAAATTGTGGGTATCTACAGCGGGGCAGGGAATCTGATTCACCCGTTCGGCAATGGTTTGCCGCCGATCACAGTGACTGGTGAGCAGATCACAAACACAATCTTGAGCGCGACCAGCGACGTGGGGACGCCGGCGAATTACGATGTCACGGCGTCTGTTGTCGCAGGCGGTTTAACGGCGCCTTCCGGCACGTTGACTCTGGAAGAGCCAAGCCTCGGCTTTTCATTGATCAGCTCCGTTCTTAGTCCGAACACGGAAGTCGCCGGGCTTACGCCGGCGACAGCCTCTACCGGGAGCCAGAATTCGGCGATCGTGGTTGGCGATTTCAACGGAGACGGGATACTGGATTACGCCGCCACCAGCGTCAATCTTCCAACTCAACTGATGGTGTACCTGGGCAACGGAGACGGAAGTTTCAAGCCCGGCATAGGCTCAGTGGC
>PLPU01000305.1:0-6190 GCA_003159975.1 Acidobacteriaceae bacterium | reverse complement strand
CGGCGGGTTGACGTCGATGATAGGGAATATAGTTACAGGCGACTTCAATAACGACGGCATCCCGGACATCGCCTTCTCCAATTACGGCCTTGAGAACGACGGATCGGTCGAGGTCTTTTTCGGGGTCGGTGACGGGACTTTCACCAACACTCCGACCATCCTCACCAACGTAGGCTCTGCCTCGGCTACATACCCGACGATCTACCTCTCGACGGGTGACGTGAACAAAGACGGCAATGCGGACTTGGTGGCATTCGACTCCCAGGACGCGACAGCGACGGTCTTCTTCGGCAACGGAGACGGAACCTTCCAGACTGGAACGGTATACCAATCTGGTAATTTTCCAGAACAGGGCGCGCTAGGCGACGTGAACGGTGACGGTTGGCCGGACATGGTCATTCCAAACCTGGTCGGATCCAGCGGATCCGGATCGTTCGTATCGGTGTTTCTCAACAACGGAGACGGAACGTTTGGCTATCCGTCGACGTATGTCTCCCACTTTCCAAACCAGGTGGTGCTCGCCGACTTGAACCACGACGGCATCCTTGACATCGTGCAAGCTGAAGACAACGGCGGTCATGTCGCGGTTATGTACGGTTCGTCGAACGGGAACTTCACGTTTTCACAATTTACGCAAACCACATTCAATACAGCCGGCGCCTGGCAGGTGGCGGTCATCGATACGAAAAACAGTGGCTACCCGGACATTCTGGTGGATGAAGAGCAGGGGAGTTCTGTCGGAGTCTTGCTCAANNCAGATAGCGAAACTCTGTCGGCGAATTATTCCGGCGACAACGCGAACCTGCTCTCGACCGCTCCATCGATCACGCTGCCTGGATCGAATGCCATGATGGCGACCAAGTTGAGCTGGTCACCGGGTGCGAATTCGACGATCTTTGGAACGGCGGTTCCCTCAAGCGTGCTCAATGCGCAGGTGGCGAACAGCGTTCCAGGAGCGATCACATACGTCGCGCAGTCAAACACAGGGGTTATCAGTTCCGTGACGGCTGGAACCATTCTTCCCGCGGCGGGCGCGTATTCAATCACGGCTACCTTCAATCCAACAAGCCCAACCGACTACGCGCAGAGCACCGCGACGACAGTCTTCAACGTGGTCAGGGCCGGTGTAACGGAGACGCTCATCTCGTCCACCACACAGGCTGCGGCGGGCGCGAGCGTAACGCTGACTGACACGGTGGTTTCGAACACCACCGGCACTCCCACTGGAAGCGTGAGTTTCTTTGCGGGTTCGCTTGCGCTCGGGACGTCGACGATCAGTTCGACGGGGATCGCGACCATCACAACGACCAGTCTCCCGGCGGGAACTTCAAGCATCATCGCGACCTATTCGGGCGACGGAAACTTCAACCCGGACACCGCGGCGGCCATCTCAGTCTCTGTCGGGTCTCCTTCTTTCGCACTCACGGTTGGCCAGCCGACGATGACCATCACCGCCGGCACAACCGGCATGGAGACGCTGACGGTGACGCCGCAACTGGGCTACACCGGGGACGTATCGTTCAGCTGCGGCAGCTTGCCTGCCGGAGTGACTTGCTCGTTCTCTCCGTCGATCGCTGCAATCGGCGCTGGACCCTTGCAGTCCACTCTGACTGTGACGACGCTCGGTCCTTCATCAACGGGCTCGGCGCAGAGCAGATCCGGAGCGGGGATGATTGCGGCCGGAGCAGTGGTGAGTCTGGCATCGATGCTGATGATCTGGCTGCCGGGTCGCCGCAAGCGGATGAGCTGGGCGGTGCTGCTCTTGATCGCCGGAATCTCGGCCTTGTCCATCGGCTGCGGAAGCAGTGAGGCCACGAAGACTACGGTCACGGGGCATGCCGCGTCGACGCTGGCGGTGGCTTCGTCGGCAACGAAGATCGCAAACGGAGGCACGGTAACCTTTAGCGCAACGCTGACGGGAACCAACGCAGCCTCGGCAACCGGCAGCATCGTGTTCTATGACGGAGCGACGCTGATCGGCCAGGCCGACATCGCAAGCGGTGGGGCGCAACTGACCCTCAACTCGCTCAGCATAGGCGTACACACCATCACCGCAAGCTACGCCGGAGACACTCTCAACGATGCCTCGAAGACCGCCAGTGGATTTGAACAGGCGGTTACCGGAGAGACCTTCTTTACTGTGATTGCCGCTTCTGGGAGCGTATCCCAGTCGTCGGTTGTCAGTCTGACTCTGCAATAGACAGGAAACGCTTCGCACAAGGGTGATCAGGCGGCCGCAACCAGAAGCCGCCTGAGCATTTCTTCAACCTTCACGCCGTACAAAATGCGAACCGCTCAAACCGGATCGAAAACTTCTTTCAACAGAGTTGCCGTTCATCAGGATTTTCTGACCGCCGAGTTTGCTTGCGGCGCGGTATGACCTCAATTTATCCCAAATCTCCTCTGAGGCGGCGGCAGGGCTTGGACGCCCGCGGAATCGCCAGTCTCGGCAATAGGAAGCTTATGACACGCAAATTGATTGCTTGCCTCAGTCTCTTGTTCGTTCTCAGTGGCGTTGTATCGGCCGCCACTGTGAACGCGCCGCAGCCGCAGACGGTCTCACGCATCACCGAGCCGGTCAACGACAGCCTTCGCGTTGTGCTGAAAGGGAACGTACCGCGCCAGGCACAATCCCAATACGATCAGGGAGCAGTGCCTGCGTCCATGCCTGCATCACGGCTCATGCTTGTGCTCAAGCACAGCCCCACGCAGGCCCAGGCAGTGAGGGAGTACATTGATTCACTCGAGAACAAGAGCTCGCCGAACTATCACAAGTGGCTTTCGCCGGAAGAATTCGGCGCCAGGTATGGTCCCTCCGACGCGGATCTGAAAACCACGACTGACTGGCTGGCGTCTCATGGGTTCACGGTCAACCGGGTCGCCAAGGCGCGCAATTCTATCGAGTTCTCAGGCACCGCCGGCTCGGTGCAAGAGGCGTTTCACACTACGATCCACAGTTATGTGATGAACGGGGAGCAGCATTTTGCCATTGCCACCGATCCGGAGATTCCGGCAGCGCTGGCTCCGATTGTGGCAGGGGTGACGAAACTGAATAACTTCAACCCCAAACGGGACGTCATGCCTGGCAAGCCGGGCAAGTGGAACACAGAGAAGAAGGCCGGCGGTGAGTTTACCGGGATTATCGACAACGACCCCTACTTGTTTCTGGTTCCGGCCGATGTGGCGGCCATCTACAACACACCCAATGCGCAGCTCAATCCTGCTTATACCGGCCCGACCTATGACGGAACCGGCGTCACGGTAGGCATTATTGGAGACGCCAATTTCACCATGCAGGATGTCGCGAACTATCGCGCCTTCTTTCTGAATGACACTTCGACGGCGCATCTGCCCAACGTGATTATTGACGGCAACGACCCGGGGCTGAACAACGACTCAATCGAGGCGCTCCTCGACAATGAAGTTCTGGGTGGTGTCGCGCCGGGCGCAACGATCAACTTCTACACGGCAGCAAACACCGAAGTCCAGGGTGGCCTGTTCCTGGCAATCTCACGCGCCCTGGACGACAATGCGGTAAGCGTTCTGAACCTGAGCTTCGGCTACTGCGAATTGCTGATGGGATCAAGCGAGAATCAGCTCTTCTATCAATACTGGGAGCAGGCGGCCGCGCAGGGCATCTCCGTGGCCGTCTCTACGGGTGACACAGGCTCAGCGAATTGCGATGCCCAGGGCCAGTCGACATCCTATAACGGGCTCGCAGTCAACGGGTTTACCTCCACTCCATACAACGTTGCTGTCGGCGGAACGGACTTTGCCGTCCTGGCATCGAATTATCCGGCATCGTTCAACCAATACATGAATACGAGCACCGGAAGCGTGGCTCCCTATTATGGCTCCGCCACCGGTTATATTCCCGAAACGCCGTGGAACAACACCACGATTTCAAACACCACGATAGACCTCAACCAGAGTTTCCCTAAAGAGGTCCTTGGGGGCGGTGGCGGCGGCGTGAGTTCGTGCGCTTTTCAAGCAAACGGCGGTTGCACGGGCGGTTATCCCAAGCCTGCTTTCCAGGCCAATCTCACCCCAGCCGATGGCGCACGGGATGTTCCCGACGTTTCTCTTTTCGCGTCCAACGGCTTCAACTATGCGCTTTGGGCCATATGCGCGGACAGTGCGGTGTATGACACGACGGGCACCGATTGCCAACTCATCAATGGCAAGCCGACCGGCAGCACGACCATCTCCGGCGTCGGTGGGACATCCGCATCGTCCCCGGCCTTNNGGTGACCTCTATCTGAACGGCTACAACGCCGTACCGGGGTACGATCAGGCCACTGGCCTGGGCAGCGTCAACGCGGCAAGCTTGCTCGCTGCGTGGCCAACAGCGGTCTTTACTGCCACATATGAGCCGGTTTTTCTACTCGGAGAAAGCCAGGCCACGCTAAGTCCCAGCGGGCTTACTGCTACCCACGGCACCCCTGTCGACTTCTTCGTCGTAATCAGCCCTGACGGGGGAGCATTGACAGGCAATTTAACGCTGGTCACCGATAGCAATACCGCGTTAATGCCGAATAGCGGCGCAGTGAGCGGAAGTCTTATTCCCGTGAATTCTCCTATAGTCACCGGCGGAGTCGTTTCGGGCTCAACGAATACGCTGCCTGGCGGCTCTTACAACGTTTATGCCTACTACGGCGGCGATACCAACTTCGCGGCAAGCAAGTCCAACGCTATACCCGTGACCATCAATCCAGAGAGCAGCTCCACCACGCTCACAACATACTTTTACGATGCGATATCAGAGCAATTCCTGAGCTCGACAACGGCNNGACGGAGCGCCGCAGAGTCAGAACTCGCAGAACCAGCCGGATGGCGTTCCTACAGGAACGATCACCTTCCTCAGTGGCACTGCGCCAGTTGGACCGGCTGTCAATCTCAACAGCTCAGGCATGGGAGAACTCGACAACACCTACAACCCCAACCCCAACCCGAGTTGGTTGCCGGCCGGTACCTATCAGATGGTCGCCAGCTATTCCGGCGACGCCAGCTTCCAGCCAAGCAAGAGCGCGGCCTCAACCATCACCATCACCAAGGGGCCGATTTCGAATGCGCTGAGCGCGTCCACCGCGGGCCTCAACTATGGGGGATCCGTCACATTAACTGTCGCAATTGAAACCGACAGCATTGGCAACCCTCCAACCGGTCCCATTACCTTCATGTCCGGCTCCACAGTGCTGGGAAGCGCGCAGATCGTCGGCGGCACAGACCCTAATACCTACGTCGATACAGGCACAGCCACCGCTACCATCGCCGGGACCCAATTCACCAAGAACGGCAACCAGTTTATCTCTGCCATCTACGCTGGGGATGCGAACTATCTTCCTTCCACTTCGAACGACGTTCTGATTGACGTGACCGGCGTTCCGACTCCGAGTTTTGGGGTGGGTGGCCCGGCAACCATCGTCCTTTCGGATCCCGGTGCTTCTTCGCCAGCCAACATCATTGTGACGCCTTATGGCGGCTTCACCGGTGCGGTCAACCTGACATGCGTCATTACCGGGCCGTCGAACGCAGTCTCGATACCCACATGCACACCGGCGAATGTGAACATCACGGGAACCGCGGCGGCAGGCGCAACGGTGAATGTAGATTCAACCTCAACCACAACTCCATACACATACTCACTGTTGTTGACGGGCTCGGACGCGGCGACAGGCAAGATCACTGCCTCAACGGTGATTCCAGTTACGGTGACGGCGCCGCCTCCAGCGGGGTTTGCGCTCAGCTCTGTTGCAGCGGTGATCGCGGGTCCTGGCTCAAGCACATCGTCGACCATTACCATTACACCGTCGAACGGCTTCACCGGGGTGGTCAACCTGACCTGCTCATCCGCGACTGCCGGCCTAACCTGCACGCCAGCTACTGCGACGGTCGGCACGTCGGGTGGGACCGCCAGCCTCAACATTCAAAGCACTTCAGCGACACCGCTTGGCAATGATGCGCTCACGGTCAATGGCGTGGACGCGGCAACAGGAGCAGTGACTGCCTCGACCACTGTGCAGGTTGCGGTCAGTGCGCCGATTGTTGCGGGGATTGCGATTTCCGGTACACCAGTGACGATCGCCAGCCCTGGCGCTACAGGAACTTCCACGATCACGCTCACGCCGACGGGTGGATTCAGCGGCACGGTTACCCTGACGTGCGCAGCGACGGTCAGCCCGTTCGGAGC
>PLPU01000144.1:5173-9417 GCA_003159975.1 Acidobacteriaceae bacterium | reverse complement strand
ATTCGCGAAGACGAACTCGCCGTCGGCCAGACCTACCGCAACACCTACGAACAGACCAAAGCTGAGTCGGAAGCGCTGGTGCGTTCGCGCTTGGGCTCGCTGCCCGGCGTCATCCTGCGCCCCAGCATCATCGTGGGCGATTCACGCACCGGCGTCACCTCCAGCTTCAAAATGATGTACTGGCCGCTGAAGATTTACGCACGCCGCCTGTGGCGCACCGTGCCCGGCTTCCCTGACGCGGTACTCGACATTGTGCCCGTTGACTTCGTAGCCGCCGCAACCGCGCGCCTGCTGTTTGACCCGGCGGCGCTTGGCCAGACGGTTCACCTCTGCGCCGGACCGCGCGGCAGCGCAACCATTCAGCAGGTGGCCAAACGCGCGGCGGAATACTTCAACGCTCCCGAAGCGCGCTATGTCGATCCCAAGCTGTTTTTCGCCGCCATTCGTCCGCTGCTCTTCATGGCGCTATGGGGACGCAAGCGCCGCGTGCTGCGTGACGGCCGTGCCTACCGCGACTACTTCACCATGCGCATGCAATTTGACACCACGAACGCCGAGCGCCTGCTCGGCCCGGTCGGCCTTACCCCGCCGCATGTGCTCGATTATCTCGACCGCCTCTTCAACTACTGCGTGGCCAGCGANNCTTGTGGACGAACTGCTCGAGCGCAACGGCGATTGCGAAGTCAGCATCGAGGACGGCATCCCCCGGCGTCTCGTGCAGTTGCAATCGGAAGTCAGCTCCATCGATGCGTTTCTGCGCCGCCACGTCGGGCTGCGTCCAGGCCAGCCGGTCGCCATCTATCGCAGCAACGATCCTGCCTGCTTCCGCTGGTTTCTGGCTATCATCCGCGCAGGGGGCATCGCGGTTCCACTGAACCCGATGCTAACTCTCGGTGAAGTGTCCCGCATTCTCGCCGACAGCGGCACAGACATTCTGGTCACCGACAAAGCCGTGTTCGAACGCACCATCGTGGACCGTTCCGCGCTCAATGTGCGCACCTGGATTCAAGCCGACGATGAGGCGGAAACGCTGGATGGATTTGTTCGCGTCGCTGGGACAGACGCCGAGCGGCCGTTCCCGCCCACTCAACTCGATCCCGGCGCGACCGTAGCTGTATTCCACACCTCCGGCACCAGCGGCTTTCCCAAAGGCGCGGCGCTTTCCAGCCGTGCCTTGCTTGGGGCACGCGCATCCACGGTGCTGGCGGGGTTATTCCTCGGACCGAAGGATCTTGCGCTGGTCGCGCTGCCGTGGTCGCACATCATGGCCGTGAGCATCGCGCTCTATGGACTCATGGCCGGCATTCGCGGTTGCTTCCTCGATCGCTTCGACGTGGCGCGCGCGGTGGACCTGGTGGAGCGCAATCGCATCACGGCTGTCGCCGGTGTGCCGGCCATGTTTGCCCGCCTGGTCAACAGCAATCCTGACCCCGCGCGTTTGAAATCCGTGCGCCTATGGCTCTCGGCCAGCGATCACCTGCCCTCCGAAGTGAGGATGCGGCTGCGCAAATACGGCGCGCTGATCCGGCTTCCGGGTGGCCGGCGCATTCCCCCGGTGCTGCTGAACGGCTACGGCATGGTTGAATTGGGCGGCCTGGCCATGATGGGCATCGAATTGTCTTTCCTGCCCGGCAGCGGCGACCTGTGCTTCCCAATGCCGCCGTTTCAGATTCGCGTGGCGGATGAGAATGGGAAACGCGTACCAGCCGGCGCGACCGGAGAGTGCCAGATCCGCCGCCGCGGCCTGTCTCCTCATTACTGGAAAGACACCGTCAAAGACGAGAACCCCACCCATGCGCTGCTGACCGCAGACGGTTGGCTGCGCACCGGCGACCTGGCCACCCGCAATCGTTTCGGATTGCTTCGCCTGGTGGGCCGCATGAAGGACGTGATCAAGTCAGGCGGCTACTCGGTTTACGCGCTGGAATTGGAAGAAGCGTTGCTGGCTCATCCGGCCGTGGCGCGCGCCGTCGCTTTCGGCCTGCCNNCGAAGCCGATCTGCTTGAATGGGGCCACAAGAATCTGGCGCCCTACAAGGCGCCGCGGCGCATCTGGATTGTCGAGCCCGGCGGACTGCCGCAAAATCAAAACGGCAAGATCCTCAGGCGCATTCTGCTGGAGCGGTATGAGCATGCAATGGACTGAGCGTTCCAACCCTTGCGCCGTGCGGCGGAGCAGGTTTGCGGTTTCACAGGCTGCGGAAAAACTCCAATGTACGTAGATGTGCGAAAGGGCACGACTTCAGTCGTGCCGATAGCCGCCCTTATGAACGTTGGGCTTCAGCCCCACCGCGCTCGCCTTGGCCTCGCCCGGAATCAGGCCTCTTTCCGCGACCTCTTCATCCTACCGCCAGGTTACTGAACCGACGTTCCTTCGGGAACAGCGTTTCCGCCGGGCACAATGATGGGCGTGGACGAAGCGTTTGAGGAAAGCGGTGTGTTGCCGCTGGTGAGCAGGCGATTGAGAACCGGAATGTTGGCGCGCTGTGTCTCAACAAAGTCCACACCCTCCGCTGTCAGCGTAAAGTCGGCGTTATCCGCCCGGACAATGTATGCCTTCTTTTGCAGATACCAGATCGTGAATTCAAGATATTCACGGGGAAATCCCATGCGCGCTTCAACCTCGAAGAGCGAAACCTGGGGGTGCGAGGAGTCCGAGCGGCGCCGAAAATAAAGCAGCGCCAGCACCGCCAGCCGCCGGTTCAACTCGCCCTCCATGCTGTCCATGAAATCGACGGAGGAGGAGAGCGGAGCTGCGTCTGACGCCTCCTTTGTGCAGGCCATATCGTATTCGGCCCGGGTCACCGGATTGGATAAAACGTCGTAGGCCTGTTTCAATAAGGCGAACTGGTCCGCATCGCCGGTATCCGGATTGTCCGGATGGAATCGGGCCGCCAGAAATCGATAGACGCGATGAACCGTGTCCGGCTCCGCATTGGGGTTGATCTGGAGCAGCTCGTAGTAGTTCGGAACCTTCAATAGGGCCTCCCCGGAGAGACTGCTCTCTCGCGGAAAGGTAGCGGTATCGCACAAAGGCAAACCAATCGTGACGGCCAAAGGGGTGAACGCCGACTGAATTCTGCTAGTCGCTACCTCTCAAAACAAATTCTCCTTTTATATCGACTGTGAGATTCAAAGCTTAAACCGTCAATCACCTGAATATCAAGGTCAAAGCTGCGCAAGTACCCAAATGCGCAGCAATTCCGGGACGCAAATCCGGCCGGTGTTTCATTCTGGACCCCTTTCTCCAGAATCAACCTCATCAAACACCATTTTACGCGCAGTCATTTCCCGGTTCCCGCTTCCGCCCCTCCTTGCGTTAATCTGAACACTGGACGCATCTTGATTCCAGTACCGGGTGAAACCCTTGATTGTTGAAATCGAAGCACTTACCAAGGTCTACGAATCCAAGCTGCGGGTCGTGGCCGTGGACGGCATCGACCTGGAGCTGAAACAGGGCGAGATCTTCGGCCTGCTCGGCCCCAACGGAGCCGGTAAGACCACTACGATCAGCATATGCACTACACGGACGCTGCCCACCAGCGGCACCGTCCGCATCGCCGGAATCGATGTCGTTCAGCACCCCGCTCACGCCCGCCGGCACATCGGCGTCGTCCCGCAGTTCAACACCCTCGACCGCTCGCTGACCGTCTACGAGAATTTGTACTATCACTGCCGCTACTTTGGTTTCAGCCACTCCAGCGCCAGGGCGCGCTCGCTTGAGCTCCTGTCCCAATTCCTGCTCACCGAGCGCAAAGACGTCTACCCGGCGGCGCTCTCCGGCGGCCTGGCGCAGCGCGTGCAAATTGCTCGTGCCATTGCGCATAGGCCCACCGTGCTGTTTCTTGACGAGCCCAGCGCGGGACTCGATCCGCAGAGCCGCATGGCCATGTGGACGGCCGTCGAAGGCCTGCGCAAGGAAGGCATTACCGTCCTGCTGACCACCCACTACATGGAAGAAGCCGACTCTCTGTCTGACCGCGTCGCCATCATCGACTATGGCCGGGTGCTGGCTCTCGGCTCGCCGGAGAAGCTCAAGTCGACCTTCGGCGCACACACCATATACGACTTGAAACTCAAATCGAATGAAGGACTTGAGGCGGTGATCGCCAGCCTGAAAGCACGTGAGGATGTCACCAGCGCCGAAGCCACCCCCGCCGGCCTGCGCGTCATCGCAGCCAGCTCCGAAGGCCTGCTGCCCGATCTCGTGCAGGCAGCCGCCCGCTTTGGCCTCCGCGACCTTGA
>PLPU01000144.1:0-5160 GCA_003159975.1 Acidobacteriaceae bacterium | reverse complement strand
GGATCTTTTTCAAGGCGTTTCTGGGTCTTTTGCTGCGCGACCTGCGCGTTTTGACGCGCGAATTCATTCCTTTTCTGCTGCGCGTCGGCATGCAGCCGCTGCTGTTTCTTTTCGTTTTCACGTTCATCCTGCCGCACATGGCGGGTGGGAATCCGCTCGCGTCGGGAGGCGGCCCGAGCTTCGGCACCATCATCCTGCCTGGACTGATGGCCGTAGCCATCATGTTTTCGGGCATCGCCGCCGTGGCGCTGCCGCTTTCATCGGAGTTCGGCATTACCCGCGAGATCGACGATCGCGTCATGTGCCCGCTGCCGCTTTGGGCGGTGGCGCTGGAGAAGGTCTGCTTCAGCGCCATGCAAAGCATTGTGGCCGCACTGCTGGTGATTCCCATGGCGTATTACATTCCCGCCGTGCCGGTGCGCGCCGACGTGCATAGTTGGCTGCTGCTGGCGCTGGTGCTGGTGCTCGCCAGCCTGCTGGCCGGGTCGCTGGGACTGGTCATCGGGTCAACCGTGAGCCCCAGGCAGATCGGCCTGGTCTTCTCCATCATCGTGGTGCCGATTACGTTTCTAGGCTGCGTTTACTACACCTGGGCGGGCCTGCTGAAGAACGTGACCTGGCTTGCGGTGGCTGTGCTCTTCAATCCCATCGTTTACATGAGCGAGGGGCTGCGAGCTGCCGTTACGCCGGGCGTTGCCCACATGCCCTGGTGGGCCATTCTGATCGCTTTGGTCTTCTTTACCAGCGCGCTTGGCCGGTTGGGGTTGCGCGGATTCTTGAGAAGAGTCCTGTCGTAAGGATTGGCGGACCCGATCGACGGGGCGCTGGTTTTGATTCTCCATTTACCTGCTGTCTGAAATGAGCCGCATGGACGGAAAATCCAGCAGTCGGCTGGGTTGTCCTGGACCGCGCCGTTTCAAGCCTGTCCATTACCGAGGGGCACACGGTGGGCCTTGCACGGTTCTGTACTAAAGTCCAACGTATAAAAACCGACCTTAGTAATCTGTTCATCCTCGCGAATTCTAAATACTGTCTGTAGCTGGCGCAGGAGATGCACCCAATCGACATGAGGGGTGGGTACACCGTGCGCCAGTCGAAGCTCCCCAAACCTCTCAGCGCATTCGACTTGCCCCGATTCATTGTCCGAATATTCAGTGGAGCCAGCCGGCAGCATTCCCCAGGTTGCGTCGGCAACCCTGGAACGAAGCGATTGCCGGAATGAGGCAGCTCGCCGGATGATCAAACCTTCCCCTAAACCACACGGAGTCTCGGAGGAGAAATGAGCACAGTAGTGATTCGTTCCGCCGCTTTCCCCGGCGTTTATGTTCGCCTTGACGGAAGCGGTGTTACCCAACCGGTCGGCCCAGGCGGCGGCGTTTGCAACTGCCAGTTTGGGGCCGGACCCTATGAGACCTATAACCTGATCAACAATCCAGACGGGACAGTCTCTTTTGGCGCAACCGCCTTCCCCAATGTTTTCCTGCGTCTCGACGGTGCGGGGGTCACTAAGCCCGCTGACAACGGCGGCGGAAAGGCCAATGCTCAATACACGGCCGGGCCGTATGAGAAATTCCGGCTGGTGAACAATTCGGACGGAAGCCAGTCGATCGCTTCGACTGCGTTCGCCAATGTGTTTTTGCGCATGGACGGCCGAGGGGTCAACGCGCCTGTGGGTCCCGGCGGCGGCATTGTGAATGCCCAGTACACCGCCGGCCCGTGGGAGAAGTTCTTCATCTCCAGCCCGTCGGCCGGTCTGAGCCAGGCGGATCTGCAGCACGCCATCCAGACCTACGGGCCGATCCTGCACTTCAACCCCAGCGAAATCTATAACATGTGCTCGATAGAGGCATTCCTGCAACATGCCAAGCTCCATGACAGCAAGACCGGAACGGACATCAACCACCCCTCCATTTCGCAACTGCCCACTGGAACCAGCGGCGATGGGCGTTACTGGCTGATCCTTGAAGATTCCTTCAAAGGCGGGGACCTGACAACGGCCAAAGGCTATCTTCATGCCTATTGGAAGCCCGGCCTGAGCTACACCGACCTGCAGTTCTGGTTCTTTTACGCCTATAACGGTCCCGGCACGGCGCATATCAACGGTCTGCTCTTCGATACGATCGTTCATAGCGGCGATCCAAATCTGGCCCCCATGGGCGAGCACTACGGCGACTGGGAGTGCTGCATGGTTCGCATCGATAATGGCTCGAAGGCGATGATCGGGGCGTGGCTTTCCCAGCACTCCGGCGGCCAGATGTTCAACCCGTCGCAACTTGGCCAGTTCAAGCGAACCGGACAGCAGATCAACATCTATTCGTCGCGCAACGGCCACGCCGTCTATGCGCAGACCGGAGGGAACTACACCGAACACCGCAAGTATCCCGATCCGGCCATTCCCGCCGGGATCGAGTTCTTCCTCCGAAACGATACGGCCGACGGAGGGAAGAGCCTGGATTGCGGTAAGAACTACCAGATCGTCTCCGCCGACTGGCTCGGCTCCGCATTTCCCGAGCCGCAATGGTTAAATTACCCCTATCGTTGGGGACCCGAGGGCGCAACTACCCACATGAGCCCAAGCACCGTCGCAGACATCCTGAAGGCCGCGCTTGGCTGGTTAGGTACCTTTGCCGCGCCGATTCTCCAGGTGATTGCCGGTTATATTCTGAGCATCTTCGTGACCGACGACGTCAACGGGCCGGAGGGTCCGAAGCGGAAATCGACATGGACCGGCGGATACTAACCAAGGCCAATACTGTGAGTCAAATAGGGGAGAGGGCCATTCCAATGGCCTTCTCCCGTTTTTGTCTCTGAACGGGCTGCGCCTTCGACGAATTCATGCGCATTTCTTGCCTGTGGCCGCAATCCGACCCGGGCTCCTCGTCATACTTTTGAGGCGTCTGCTCGCTCCCATCTTGTCTATCCGGGGATGGCGCAGCCACCCTATACTAGGACTGTGATCATGGGACGCCTGCAATCACGGAATGTTTCGATGATTTTGGCGCCGGCGCTGCTCCTCGCGACGGGTTGTGCCGGTGGGCTCGTATCCGCGAATCCCTCCAACGCCACATTCTCCATCTCTCCCGGCGCCAACTCAATTGACACCAACTGCACCGGCTGCAATGCGACGAATTCGCAGGGCGCCTCCGTCGAGCAGTTCACCGCGACCCTCTCGGGCGGAGGCGCGGCCACAGTCACCTGGACAGTTTCCGGAGGAGACGCGAACAGCGGAGCCGGCTCCATTACCTCAAGCGGCCAGTACATTCCGCCCAGCTATCTCACCGCCGACCGCGTGCGCGTCGCAGTCACCGCAACCCTCGAATCGAACACCGCCTCCAGCACCGCCGCCACCGCAACCGCCGTGCTGACCATAACACCGGGATTCCTGCAGCCGCTCACGCCGGAGAACGCGGCCCTCAGCGCCAATGGGCAAGTAACCATCACCGGCTACCTGGCTGAAGCGGGCGGCAGCGCCGGCATCAACTACACGCTCTCCAATACGTCGACGGGTGCGACGGGCGGACAAGGCTCACTGGGCCTGGTGAACTGCCAGCGCAGTATCTCCACCTTCACCTCATGCACGGTGACCTACACAGCGCCGGCCACAGTCGCCTTCACCGGCGCCACCTACGTTGTGGCCACCGCCGGCGAAGTGTCGAGGGCCGTGGGTGAATTGCTGTTGAACACAGCGGGCGTTTCGAGCAGCCCAACGGCTCACCAGGCGCAAACGGCCACGCCGGTTTCGCTGGGCAGCTCGGGCGGCAACAACAACGACTACGACACCTCGGGCAACCAGATCGTGGACTGCTGCAGCGGTACGCTTGGTTCACTGATCCAGGACACCAACAGCCACCAGTACCTGCTGAGCAACAACCACGTGCTGGCGCGCAGCGACCATGCCAGCGTCGGCGACGCCATCATCCAGCCGGGGTTGATTGACAACAACTGCACTCCTTACGGCGATGGCGCAGGCGCCACTCCGGTGGCCTCGCTCACCGGCTGGCTGCCGCTCAGTTCGAGCGCCACCAATGCCGACGCGGCGATTGCGCAGGTCAACTCCAACGCCATCGGCGCAAGCGGCAACATTCTTGAATTTGGCGCCCGCCTGGGCGATGGCACGCTGGCTGCGGCGCCTCCGGGCGTCTCCTCCACGGGCGGCAGGGGCGAAGCCGCATCGCTTGCTCTCACGGTAGCCAAGAGCGGACGGACGACTGGGTTAACCTGTGCCGGCGTCTCGGCCCTCGCTCTCGATGTCAGCGTCGATTACTACCTGGACTGCGCTGAAACCAAGCCCTACCTGACCAGAACCTACACCAACCAGGTAGCCATCAGCGGCAACGAGTTCAGCGATGCGGGCGACTCCGGCTCACTGGTGGTGGATACCGCTAACGCCGAGCCGGTCGGGCTGTTCTTTGCGGGCGGAACGGACGTGTCGGGCGTAAGCCAGGGCGTAGCCAACCCCGCGACCGATGTTTTGAACGAGCTCAACGCGCAGTTGGGAGCGGGAACGACTTACACCTTTGTCGGCGCTGCGGACCACGCCGTCAGTTGCCTCAACTACGGCGACAACACGGTTGCCGCGGCCCAGGCCCGCATGCTGAGCGGGAATGAAACATTGCGCGCGCAGGAAGCCCTGGCCCAGGCGCGCATGCTGATCCACCCCTCCGCCGGCATCCTCGGCGTCGCCATGGGCAAGAGCAGCGACCACCCCGGCGAAGCGGCGGTGATCCTCTATGTCGACGAATCGGTGGGCGTAGCCGCACCGGCGACGGTGGATGGCGTGCGCACCGTAGTCATTCCCACGAATGCGCGCGCAGTTGCNNCTCAATGCGGCGATAGCTGCCAAGCAGCAGATTGCGCACTCGCTGATGAAGCAGAATCCAGCCTTCTTCGGCGTCGGCGTGGGCCAGAGTCTGGATAGCCCAAGAGAAGCTGCGCTGGTAATCTACGTCGACCGCAAGCGGGTCCCGGCCGCGTTACCTGCCACGATCGACGGCCTGCGCGCGCGCTACATTGTGATGGACCGGCTCCATGTCACCCGCGCCTACGCCTCGCCGATCCAATCCAGAAGCCATTGCATGCCGCACCCCGCGCCGAATCAGGCGGCCGGGTTCGATCCGATCAGGCCGAGCAAAATCAGCTTCTAGCCGATTCAGCCTGCTG
>PLPU01000137.1:4873-5988 GCA_003159975.1 Acidobacteriaceae bacterium | reverse complement strand
AACCCGATCGACAGAATGCTCCATGTGCTGATCAGCAGCGCAACAGTGAACGAAAACAAAGGTGGATGCACACCCGGCGGAATATAACGCTTGCCCGCCAGGAACATCAGGAACAGCGATACCGCAGTCAACAGCAGCTTCACGATCACGTGCGCGCTCAGGATGGTCTGCGGGTGCAGCGGCGTGGCCCGCAGCCGCTTCAGGATGCCGCCTTCCCGGTAAATGGAAATGATGGTCACCAGCGAGAGCACGGCGCTGATCACAATCAGGATCGCCACCAGCACGGGCAGGCCGACGCGCGCAAAATTCGAGATCGCCGGTGTCGGCGCGTTGGTCTTCATCGTCCGGCCAATCACCAAAAACACCAGCACCGGCACAACAATCGTGCCGATCGCTCCCAGCGGCTCGCGCAGGAAAATCTTGATCTCGATCCAGGTCAGTTTCCAAAGTCCACGCAGCATAGTGGTTCGATCCTAATCGCGAAGAGAGCGTCCGGTGAGCTTGAGAAACACATCCTCAAGGTTGGGGAGAATGGTGCGAAAATCGGTCACCCGCACCCGGTTTTCCGACAGGCACTGAATCGTTTCGGTCACCAGTTCGCCGCGTCCGCGAATGGTGAATCGATTGCCTGCCTGCGCCACCTCCTCCACACCCGGAATCATCTGGAAGTAGTCTGCGGCGCTAAGGTCGTTGGTATCCAGAATGACGGTTCGTTCCGGGCAGTGACGCTCGACCAGGTTCTCCGGCGTGTCGATGTCGATGATGCGTCCGTGCTCGATAATGGCAACCCGGTCGCACAGCCGCTCCGCCTCCTCCATCAGGTGTGTGGTCAAAAAGACAGTTTTGCCGCGTTCGCGAATGCCGCGCACCAGTTCCCAGATCGCCCGCCGCGCTTGCGGATCGAGACCCGTGGTCAGCTCGTCAAGAAACACCACCTCAGGATCGTTAATGAGCGCCAGCGCAATAAACAGGCGCTGCTTCTGGCCCCCGGAGAGATTCATGAACCAGGCATTGCGCTTATCCGTGAGGCCCAGTTGCTCCAGCAGTCGTTCCGCATCCACAGTCTTTTTCTGATAAAGCGATGCCCACAGGTCCACCGCTTCCCACACCTTGAT
>PLPU01000137.1:4447-4833 GCA_003159975.1 Acidobacteriaceae bacterium | reverse complement strand
CCGATCAAGCCGAAGATTTCGCCCTCGTCCACTTCAAACGAAGCCTCGGCGACGGCTACCGTCTTGCCGTAGGTCTTGCGGACTCCTGATACCTGGATGACTGCGCGCATGTTGGATTTGTGAGGGAAAACAGAATTACGGAAGCTGATGCGAAGTGTACATCAAGCGGTCTGGCCCGGTTCGGAGGTCGAGGTGGGATGAGGCCAACTCGCATTCAGTCGCTTGGGTAAACTATCTGATGAGATACATTGCACCCCCAAGTGATTTGAATCACATGCAACGTATGCCCATCGCTTAGATTCTAAGTGTGTAGGGTGCAAACAGGATTTCGGGCGGATTCGCGGTGTTCTTGCCCCGGAAGCTTAGGAGTCCGATGTTTGCGGGGG
>PLPU01000137.1:0-4422 GCA_003159975.1 Acidobacteriaceae bacterium | reverse complement strand
CCCGACTCCTTCCTTTCCGAGAAGCCCGCGGCGGCTGAGTTGTGCCGCGAGCTTGGCCTCGCCGCCGAGCTGCTGCCCTCCAACGATGCGGCGCGCAAAACCTATATCGTGGTGAAAAATCGCCTCGTTGCCCTGCCCGACGGCTTAATGTTTCTGATCCCCACCAAGCTTATTCCCACGGCGATGACCCGTCTCTTCAGCCTGTCCACCAAGGTGCGCATGGGCCTTGAACTTCTGCATCCCCCTCGCGAGCATGGTGATGAAGACGAGGCCGTGGCCACGCTGGTAAAGCGCCACTTCGGCGCCGAGGCTGTTGCCCGCCTGGCCGATCCGCTGCTGAGCGGCATCTATGGCGGCGACGCGTCGCAACTGAGCGCCCGCACGGTCCTGCCCAAGCTGGTGGAAATGGANNCAGCCACGCAGCCGGCAACGGCCTTGCCCTCACTCATGAAGCCCGCCCGCGATCGACCTTTACCGCGCTCCGTGGCGGCATGCAGCAGTTTGTCGATGCGCTCGGCAGCCGGCTCCATCCCGGCAGCGTGCGCATCGCAACGCCCGTCAGCGGCCTGGCGCAGACCAAGNNGTGCTGCTCCGTCCGGTTGACTGGGAACTCGGCGACGATCTGTGCGGCATCCCCTACTCATCCTCCATCACTGTGAATCTGATCTATGACGAAGCCAAGCTCGGCCACCTGCCCGACGGCTTCGGATTTCTGGTTCCTTCCGGCGAGGGCCGCGCCATGCTGGCCTGTACCTTTGTCCATCGCAAGTTCCTCGGCCGCACCCCTCCGGGCAAGGCTGTCTTCCGCGCGTTTCTGGGCGGCATGAAGAACGAGGCGCTGCTGGCCGAATCTGACGCCACGCTGGTGGCCACGGTCCGCCGCGAGCTGAGCGAGATACTGGGCAACCGCGTCTTCAGCCTCGGCGTCGAGCCGGAACATGTGCAAGTCTCCCGCTGGCGTCGCGCCATGGCGCAGTATTCGGTAGGCCACCAGGAGCGCATCAAGCGCATCACCGAGCGATTGGCCACGCTCCCCGGCCTGCGCCTGGCGGGAAATGCCTACGAAGGCATCGGCATCCCCGACTGCATCCGCATGGGCCGCCGAGCAGCAAAGGAACTGGTAGAGCAGCTTTCAGCTTCCAGCTCCTAGCTCTCAGCTCCGAGTATGTTGTCCCGAAAGTTCCCATCCAGGAAGGGCTCGCGCGCCTCAACGTATGAGAAAAAAATGAGATGTGCGCCACCCGCCCGGAACACTAAGCTTAGTCTCTTGCCGACGCAGTTATTAGAAGGTAAATAAAGACTTACGCGATGCGGAGAAAATCGAGGTTTGCGCATTTTTCACTTGCAATCCGGGCTGGCGTTCGTGCAGATAAATCCCGGTCCCTTTTCCCCAGTTCTTTACCCCTCTATGTGTGCGCCGGACGGACAGCCCTCGGCCCACTTTCTTCGATAAGAGGGTCAGGACAGCTGCAGAGCGCGGCGCAGGGAGAGTTAACTCAGTGAACAGGGTCGCCTCTTCCGGCTTCTGAAACTCTGCCACTCGATTAGTTGGAGGAACGGTTATGTTACGATTCCGCGTCCGTGGTTTGTCCTTGATTCATGGCGTTCTTGCCGCCTCGGCGTGGGCCGGGGTTACCGTGGCGACGCGTGCGCTGCATGCACCATTGCGCACAGGCTACCGCCATGCCGCCCCGCTCCTGCGCTCAGTTCGGGTCTTGCTGGTCGTGTTTGGCTTCGCGTCCGGCTCCCTTGCGTTCGCGCAGACCGCATCCTTCAGCCCCACGATCACGACGCTGGGCGGCGGCTTCGACTTCTCCGTCGGCGTGGCGGTGGACGGCAGCGGCAACGTCTATGTCGCCGATGACGGCAACAGCGCAGTGAAGGAGATGCCCGCCGGATGCGTCTCGTCGAGCTGCGTAACCACGCTGGGCGGCGGCATCAACAATCCCGTCGGCGTGGCGGTGGACGGCAGCGGCAACGTCTATGTGGCCGATAGCGTCGGAGGAGTGAGGGAGATGCCCGCCGGATGCGCCTCGTCGAGCTGCGTAACCACGCTGGGAGGCGGCTTCAAACAGGTCTTAGGCGTGGCGGTGGACGGCAGCGGCAACGTCTATGTCGCGGATTACTTGAACAACGCTGTGAAGGAGATGCCCCCCGGATGCGCCTCGTCGAGCTGCGTGACCACGCTGGGCGGAGGCTTCAGCGATCCCTGGGGCGTGGCGGTGGACGGCAGCGGCAACGTCTATGTCCTCGACTCCGATGCCAGCGCGGTGAAGGAGATGCCCGCCGGCTGCGCCTCCTCGAGCTGCGTGACCACGCTGGCCAGCGGCTTCAGCTATCCCGAAGGCGTGGCGGTGGACGGCAGCGGCAACGTCTATGTCGCCGATACGTACAACAACGCGGTGAAAGAGATCGAGGTGGGCGTGGTGAAAGAGATCGAGGTGGGCGTGGTGAACTTCTTGACCCTCCCGGTGGGAAGCGCCAGCGCGGCCCAGACGCTGACCTTTACCTTTGTGAGTGGAGGGAACCTGAACAGCACAACTCCCTACAGTGTGCTGACGCAGGGCGCAAAGAATCTGGACTTCAAACCGGCGGTGACGCAGGGGTCGAATGCCTGCAACGGGACCACAGCTTACGCCGCGGGCGAAACCTGCACCGTGAATGTGACCTTCACCCCGCAACGCACCGGAGCCCGCGACGGCGCAGTCGAGTTGCTGAACGCCGGCGGCAGCGTGATCGCCACAGCCTACGTTTACGGTACGGGCCAGGGCCCGCAGGTCGTCTTCAGCCCGGCCGCGCAGAGCACGCTGGGCGGCGGTTTCAGCTCCCCGACCGGCGTTGCGGCGGACGGCAGCGGCAACGTCTATGTCGCCGATCATAACAACAGCGCGGTGAAGGAGATGCCCGTCGGATGCGCCTCGTCGAGCTGCGTGACGACGCTGGGCGGCGGCTTCTCCCTTCCCTTCGGCGTTGCTGTGGACGGCAGCGGAAACGTCTATGTCGCCGATACGTACAATAGCGCCGTGAAGGAAATGCCTGCCGGATGTGCCTCGTCGAGTTGCGTGACCACGTTGGGCGGCGGCTTCTCCTATCCCTGGAGCGCGGCGGTGGACGGCAGCGGAAACGTCTATGTCGCAGATTATGACAACAACGCGGTGAAAGAGATGCCCGCCGGATGCGCTTCGTCGAGCTGCGTGACCACGCTGGGCGGCGGCTTTAACCACCCCTCTGGCGTGGGGTTGGATGGCAGCGGAAACGTCTATGTCGCCGATAGCGGCAATAGCGCGGTGAAGGAGATGCCCGCCGGGTGCGCCTCGTCGAGTTGTGTGACCACGCTGGGCGGCGGCTTCGGCTATCCCACCGGCGTGGTGGTGGACGGCGGAGGAATTGTCTATGTCGGCGATCAATCCAGCAGTGCAGTGAAGGAGATGCCCGCTGGATGCGTCTCGCCGAGTTGCGTGACGACGCTGGGCGGCGGCTTCGATTATCCCACCAGTGTGGCGCTGGACGGCAACGGAAACATTTATGTAGCGGATGAAGGCAACAACGCGGCCAAAGAGATCAACCGCGCCACCCCGCCCTCGCTCAGCTTTGCCACCACAGCAGTTGGCTCGACCAGCAGCGACAGCCCGCAAACCGTAACCGTGCAGAACATCGGCAACGCCGTGCTGACTTTCGAGGTTCCCAGTACCGGAGACAATCCCAGCATCTCGGCTAACTTTACTCTCAACAGCAGTGCGGAATCGGCGTGCCCGCTGGTCACCGCCAGTTCAACGGCGGGAACGCTGGTTTCGGGCGCCTCCTGCCTGTTGTCCATCAGCTTTGAGCCAACTACGCCAGGCAGTTTCAACGGTGAATTGGCACTCACCGATAACAACCTGAACGCCGCTTCTCCGAATTACGCTGTTCAGGGTATTCGGCTCATCGGCGCAACGCCGGGGTCGCTGCCGATAATAACGTCGGTGAGCCCGATCCTTCCGCAGCAGACACAGACAATCACCATCTCCGGCGCGAGCTTTGGCACGCAGGCCGCCTACACCGGCGACTCGAACTATATCGCCTTGGTCGACACCACTGCAGCCGGGTGGAACGCCGGTCACAGCGGGTCCGCCGTAACCCTGGCCGTCTCTTCCTGGACCGACTCACAGATCGTACTCTCAGGCTTCTCCGGCAGCTACGGAACGAATGGTTGGTGCATCAGCCCCGGCGATCAACTCTCCGTCCGGGTCTGGAATGCCAAAACAGGGGCTGGCCCGGCGATTTACCCGATCACCGCGAGCAGCGCTACCAATACCTGCACTCTGGCAATCTCGTCGGTCAGCGCAATCCTCCCGCAGCAGACGCAGACCATCACTATCAACGGTTCAGACTTCGGTTCCCAGTCCGCTTACACCGGCGACTCGAATTCCATCGAACTGGTCG
>PLPU01000218.1:0-3608 GCA_003159975.1 Acidobacteriaceae bacterium | reverse complement strand
GTATCTTGGTGGAACTAATTATGGAGCCCCTTTCAGTTTTGGGGATAGGGCAACAGGTGTGGCAGTGGATGCAAACGGAAATGCCTATGTGACTGGATACGCCGGTTCTTCGGATTTCCCGGTTACAAGCGGTGCGATCCAGAGCACGAACAAAGCGGTCGTGGTCTCCGGATATGAGCCATTTTTAAGCGAATTGAACTCCGCAGGAAGCGCTCTGGTGTATTCAACCTACCTGGGCGGAAGCGGCGGATACCCAACGCCTACATTCGACGTGCCGACTGGAGACGTTGCGAATGCTTTGGCGATGGACGGGAGCGGCGGCGTTTATCTGGCGGGGTATGCCGCCTCCAGTGACTTTCCGGTGACGACGGGTGCTTACCAAACCACGAATCATGGGGCTCCAGGGCGATTTACCAATGCGTTCGTGGCTAAGCTGGACCTGCGCACCATCAACACCGCAGGCGCAACCACCACCGCATTGAGCACGAGCAGCAACCAGGAAGTTCTGGACAACTACGTACAAGTCGCCGGGCAGCCAGTTTTATTCACCGCGTCGGTGGTGGGCGTCAGCAGCAGCACGATTCCCACCGGCAACGTCACCTTTAACTTGAACGGGGCGCCCGCGGCAACAGTGGCGCTGGACGGCACCGGCTCGGCGTCCTATTCGACATCCACTCTGTCTCCTGGGACCGAGGTCGTTCAGGCGGTGTATAGCGGCGACTCCAACTTCACGTCCAGTACGTCGCTCACGGTGAGCGAGCTAATCACTGTTTTCGTACCGCCCGTGCCAATAGTCACCTCTGTCAGCGCATTCCTGGCAGAGCAGACCCAGACCATCACCATCACCGGCAGCGGCTTCGGCACGCAGCCGGCTTTCTCCGGCACATCCTACTACATGGGCATCTGGGATGTTACCGGCGGCAACTGGTCAGCCGGCTATGGAGAGGATGGAGTTACGGTCACTGTCAGTTCCTGGACTGACAACCAGATCGTGATCACTGGTTTTGGCGGCGGTTATGGATCCGGCTGGCAATATACCAACCTCGATTCACTGACCCTCAAAATCTGGAACCCCGGCACCAGCCGTGACAATTCGAGTTCTCAGCAGGACGCTAGCCAATCTACGTGCACCATTACTGCGGGCGGCGGGGTGACCAATTGCGCCTCGTCTACCACCGCGCCGGGGGTGCCCACCATCACCTGGCCTACGCCCGCGCCGATCACGCAGGATACCCCGCTGGGCGCCGCACAACTGGACGCGACAACCACCGTGGCGGGTACCTTTGTTTACACACCCGGCCCCGGCGCAGTGCTCACCGCGGGATCGCAAACGCTGTCCGTGGTGTTCACACCAATCGATACTGTCCATTGGACGACCGCCACCGCCACTGTCACGTTGGTGGTGAACTCACCAACTGCCGGACTGACCGCGCAATACTCCGGATCGCCGGTTGCGATTCAATCAATCAACTTGGGGAGCACGAGCCCCAGCCTGATTTCATTGCCTTTCACAATGGGTTCGGCAGGGACGCTGGGCTCGACGCTGATGGTCACACAAGGAGCGACGGGGCTGGACTTTACGGACGCAGGCACCGGAACCTGCGCTCCGGGGACCACCTATAGTCAGGGAGACTCTTGCACTGTCGTAGTCCATTTCGCTCCGGCTTATCCGGGACCACGGTATGGCGCGGCGGAGCTGTTCGACAGCTCAGGGAACCCGATTGCGACTGTATACCTGCAGGGCACAGGCGTCGCACCATTGGCAAACTTCCCATCGGGAACGCAAAGCACGCTTGCTACAAGTACCCTGCACTCGCCCCAGGCTCTGGCGGCGGACGGCAACGGAAATGTCTATATTGCCGATACCATCAATGGCCGGATCTTGAAAGAGACACTCGCCGCAGGTGGCTACACCGAAAGCTCCGTTTTAGCGCCCGGCGGCTACGTCGTTTCTTACGGGATAGCTGTGGATGGCGCCGGCAGTGTGTATGTCAGCGATACGTTCAACGGGCGCGTCTTGAAGGAGACTCCAGTGGCGGGCGGGGGCTACGCGGAGAGCGTAGTGCCGACCAGCACACTTTCTTACCCTTACGGGGTCGCGGTCGACGGGAGCGGCAACGTCTATATCGCGGACAACGGGAATAACCGCGTGTTGATGGAGACGCTGTCGGCGGGAACCTATACCGAAAGCACAATCGGCAGCGGCCTGAACGGTCCCGGAGGGCTCGCAGTGGACGGTGCCGGAACCGTTTATATCACGGACGGCGGGAATTTCCGGGTGCTTAAAGAGACGCCATCGTCTGGCGCCTATGTCCAGAGAGTTTTGACAAATGAAGGGCTGAGCGGGGACGACGAGATTGAACCAACCGGAGTAGCCGTGGATGGCATCGGCGACGTCTATATCTCCGACCAGCGCTACGGTGTGATTCTGAAGGAGTCGCCTGTGCTTGAGAACGGCGCTTACGAGGCGTCGCAAATCCCAGGCAGCGGACTGAATCAACCCGGCGGGGTCGCGATCGATGGCAGCGGGAATCTCTATATCGCCGACAGCCTTAATAACCGTGTAGTGGTCGAGAACCTCGCGGAACCGCCCAGCGTGACCTTCCCCACTCCCACAGTGGCCCGCACAACCGATTCGGCTGACGATCCGGAGGTTGTGACCCTCGTCAATATCGGGAACGCCTCGCTGACGGTATCGAATGTGAACTCGCCGAGTACCTTTCCCGCTCAGTCCGGTTTCTCTTGCGCGGCTGTTCCAACCACCATCGGCGTCGGGGGCCTATGCTACCTCCGACTTTCGTTCGCCCCTCAAACCTCCGGAAGCCAGAGTGGGACCGTAACGATCACCGACAATTCCCTGAACGCGCCCGCCCCGGGCTACGCGACTCAGAGCATTCCGGTGAGCGGGACTGCAACTCCGAATCCGCTGACAATCACGTCGGTCAGCGCAATCCTGCCGCAGCAGAGTCAGACCATCACCATTTCCGGAATGGGCTTCGGCTCCCACGCCGCTTACACCGGCGACTCGAACTACATCGCCCTGGTCGACACCACTGCAGCCGGGTGGAACGCCGGTCACAGCGGGTCCGCCATAACCCTGGCCGTCTCTTCCTGGACCGACTCACAGATCGTGCTCTCCGGCTTCTCCGGCAGTTACGGAACGAATGGCTGGTGCATCAGCCCAGGCGATCAGCTTTCCGTCAAAGTCTGGAACGCCCAAACCGGTAGTGGCCCGGCGATTTACCCAATTGTTGCCAGCGGCGGGACCAATACCTGCACCCTGGCAATCAACTCGGTCAGCCCGATCCTTCCGCAGCAGACGCAGACCATCACTATCAACGGTTCAGACTTCGGTTCCCAGTCCGCTTACACCGGCGACTCGAATTCCATCGAACTGGTCGACAGCACCGGAATCGCCTGGGACGCTGGCCACTCCGGGGCCGCCGTAACCCTGGCCGTCTCTTCCTGGACCGACTCACAGATCGTACTCTCCGGCTTCTCCGGCAGCTACGGAACGAATGGTTGGTGCATCAGCCCCGGCGATCAACTCTCCGTCCGGGTCTGGAATGCCAAAACAGGGGCTGGCCCGGCGATTTACCCGATCACCG
>PLPU01000033.1:0-3460 GCA_003159975.1 Acidobacteriaceae bacterium | reverse complement strand
GCCGCCGCAGCGGCTTCGTTCATGTCGGCAAGTGTCTCGGAATCTGCCTGGCGCACTCTATGCGACAGAGTGAAAGGCACCTCGGCGTGAGTCGGGTCAGGACGCTTCCCCTTGCGTTCGAAAGGAACGCTATGGGATATTCTCGTTGCAACGCTAGCGGAACAGACCTTCCAGTTGACGTCCGGCCGGAATGAAGTTAACGGTCCGCCTTGCACCCGAGTCTACGGTTTGGCACTGGAATGCAAATGCTCGGATTCTCAGCCTCAAGCTGCATATACTTGCCGAATTGATGACCTGGCAAGTCGCTTATAGAATCTCTGAATTCTCCGTCGGGGCATTCCATCGCCCAGGATTTCATTACGCACTTTTCAAACGCCCGAGAAATCCTGTTTCTCAGGCGCTTCCTTGCCCCTTCGGTGCCGGCGAGGGTTCGCTCTTGCCGAGATGTGGATGCGCGTGGTTCTAACGCTGATCACTGAACATCCGCCGTGACATCGAGCGCAGCCACAACCGCGGACCGCGTGTTTGAAACTGGAAGCTCTGATGTTGCACTGCGAAGGATGTTCCGTTGCGAGAGTGAAGAGCCCGAAATCTGTCGCACCCCTGGATTTCAGTCTGAACGTTCATTGGAATCGTCAAACTCACCACCGAATTCGATTCTTGCGCGCAGTCTCTTTTCTTTTTCAGTTTTGCGTGCCACCAACTTCTGTTCATCAATGATTCTCGATAGGACGTCTACCTCAAGAAGGATTATCTGAAGATTCCTGGCAAAAGTGCGTCTCACGTTTTCGCTGAATCCAGCGTTTGGATAAAAGAAGATAGCTCTGCTTTCATTGCCTAATGTGCGAACCTTCGGGGAGAAGTTCCGCCTGAAGGCAAGACCACTGCACGGTATTTGAACTTTCTTACTTGTCCTGGCATTGGCTACCTCATAGTAGAGCGAATCTACGATTTCGACCCAGATGTCCGTTCTCTCAGAGAGACCGAGGAATTTGATCAGTTTCAATTCGTCAGTTGTGGGCAACGCTGTACTCCCGTGTTTCGAAGGATGTTAGCTGTTTCTCCTGATGATGTCAGTGCGTCGAGTCACAATAAGGATCCAGTATCCGGCGGGTTGATCGAACCGCGTGGCAATGCATCAGCTTTTCGTTCGTAATGACGTTTGAAGTTGTGCACCCAAGGACTAGCCAGCCGGCGAATAGTCACGTCGCGGGATTCTGGCTGCAAAGGCTGTTCCGCTCGATATCACTCCGGTTTCGGTGGTTCCTCCGGGATTCAACCCTGGCACTCCCGTCCATCGCGCTAGATGCCGAGTCCGGAAGCTGCATTCTGGCTGAACATCTCACCAAGCCGGATGTAGCGTCGAAGTGTCGATATTGACCGGTGTCCTGTCTGCTTCATGATAACGAATTCGCTGACGCCATTCATCGCCGCCTGTGTCACATGCCCTGCCCGCAAGCTATGACCGCCCAATGTATCTGTCTTTAATCCGGCGCGGGCCGCGGCGCGTTTCAAGATGACTCCGATGGGATCTTTGTTGAGTCCGAGTTTTGAAACCTGTCCCTGCCGACCTACAGCGCGGAAGACCGATCCATCGGTGATGTGCGCGGCGTCGAGCCACGTGCTGAGCGAGCGCACCGGGCAGGTCTCCAGGTTCATCCCGAACGGTAGAGCCACCTTGCGGCCTGCGCCTTCTTGGTCGGTCTTCGACTTGCGGAGATCAACGACAACACCGTGGTTTGAAAAAGTGAGATCTGCGAAATCGATCCGAGCCAGCTCCGAACGGCGAAATGCGCCCGCGAACCCCACCAGCAGTAATGCGCGGTCCCGGGTCCCGAGAAGGCTTTCCGGACAAGCCGCAATCAGCTTCCGAATATCGGCTGAGAGCAGTGGCGCCTTTCCCTTCTGAGCGGTTCCAATGGAGCGCCGGATTCCGCTTAGAGTTTCTCCGACGATGACGTGATGAGCGGTTGCCGGCGTATCGCTATGGCCATTTGCACGGTGCGCATGGGTAGGCGAGTGCGTCGGCTCTGGTCTGGAACGGATGTCGGCTGTGTCCCCTGATCCATTCCCAGTTAATGTTCATCCGCTCGTTCATCGCAAGCAGTTCTTTCCATAGCTTCTGGTGCTGTAACAGCGCGCCGCGGCTGTTGCGCCAGCCATGGCTCTGCCAGCGCTCGATGTGGAAAAGCATTCCACAGATGAGCAATTCGGAGTCCGAGTGGATCTGGACACGAGATCCGGTCGGGATAGTGCGTAGTGCCTCGACAGCGGCCAGGAGTTCCATCTCTGAGATGTTCGTCGATGCCATCGCGCCGGAGATTTCCCATCTCTTATCGCCACTCATCAATACCGCAGCCCATCCACCTGGTCCAGGATTCCCGATCACTGAACCATCAGTAAAAGCATGAAAGGTCTTGTCCATAACAAATCTCTGTCACTGCGCAAGAGCATTCCACTATGCAGCCTGCATGGGAACGACGCTGCCGAATGGAGCCTTTCTGCGCTCAGTGGATGCCCAGATCACTGGATAGCTTGGTTCATTCTCGGGGAATGTGCCGCACAGATCGGTCAGAAAGACTAACGTCTGAGGCTGGATTCCATGCGCGGCCAGCCAGTCGAAGCACGGGCCGAAGTCCGTCCCTCCGCCGCCAATGGGATTGAGATGAACTTGCTCTCCGGCTTGATAGGTTTCAACTTTGTGTACCTCGGTGTCAAAGTACAAGACATAAATGCACTGTGGCCGCTGACCTTCGAGAATTGAGCAAACCTCAGCTTCAAACAGGCGCAACAGGCTGCCATTCACTGAGCCGGAGCAATCGACGGCGATAGCTATTTCGCCGACGCCCTCGCGCACGACTCCAGGCAGATAAAGTCCATTCCAGATGTGGCGCCTGTTCGGCCGCATCCAACTCGAATCGGCCGGAATGGTGTCTGACCAGAGCCGTCGCAGCAGTTCACGCCAATCGACTGCGGCCTCTGCGGCTCCTTCGAGAGTTCGAGCAATACCCGCTGGCGCCTTGCCGGCCTGCTTCGAGAGTGTGACAGCCTGGTTGACTGCAACACTCCACTCTCGAGCCTGCTCTTCTGCGCTTGGCGTCTCGGCATCGGGCTTCGGTGCATCAAGAATCTGGCCGATGCCGCCTTCTGTCTCCGGCGCAGTTGGCTCATCCGTGCTGTCTTGCTTTTCTGGCGTTTCGCCTGATCCAGTTCCGTTGCCGTCGCTTGCACTGTTCTGGCCGCGAGGTTGTGGCTGCGCTTCCGCCTCGCGTAGGTTGTAAATCTGCTCTGCACTCATGCCGCGGAAACGATGATCGACAAGCACTCCATCGGGAAGACTGAGGCCCGCGTCGAGCAGTAGAGGGTTGATGGCGAAATCGCACGCCTCATTCCACCGCCTGGGATCGCGCTTGGAGCGCCTCAAGTGATGCTGCAAGGCAGGGTGCATGACCTCGTGGGC
>PLPU01000079.1:0-4631 GCA_003159975.1 Acidobacteriaceae bacterium | reverse complement strand
CAGGTCATCTTCCAGAAGGTCCGTGAAGCCGAGCGCGACACCATCTTCCAGGAATACGCGCACCGCGAAAAGGAAGTCCTCAACGCCACCGTCAAGCGCATCGAGGGCCAGGACGTGATCTACGACCTCGGCAAGGCGGAAGCCCGCTGCCCCCGTCGCGAGCAGTCGCGCCTCGAGCAGTTCTCCATCGGCGAACGCGTCCGTGTCGTCCTTCTCAAGGTGGACCGCGCCGCCAAGGGCCCGCAGGTTGTCGTCTCCCGCGCCGCACCGGAACTGGTCTCAAATCTCTTCCAGTCCGAAGTCCCTGAGATCTACGACAACACCGTCGTCATCCGCGCCATTGCCCGCGAAGCCGGCGAGCGCACCAAAATTGCCGTCCAGTCCCGCGACAAGGACGTTGACCCCGTCGGCGCCTGCGTCGGCATGAAGGGTATGCGCGTACAGTCCATCATCCGCGAACTTCGCGGCGAAAAAATCGACATCATCGAATTCTCAGACGAAATCACCACCTTCGCCGAGAAAGCTCTGCAGCCGGCCAAGGTCAGCCGTGTCTCCATCTCCGACCTCACCGACAAGCAGCTCGAAGTCATCGTCGACGATACGCAGCTCTCCCTGGCCATCGGCAAGAAGGGCCAGAACGTTCGCCTGGCAGCGAAGCTGCTGGGCTGGAAGATCGACATCAAGAGCGAAGAGGAAAAGCGCCAGGAAGTGGAGCAGCAGATGCAGGCTCTCACCGGCGGTCCCTCCACACCTATCGAGCAGGTTTCCGAACTCGGTGAGACCATCATCCAGAAGCTGGTCACCGCCGGCATTACCACCGTCGAAGCACTGGCCGACATGACGCCCGAGCAGCTCGAAGAAATTCCTGGCATCGGTGAGAAAACGCTGGAGAAGATCAGCGTTGCCGTCCGCCACTACTTCGGCCACTTTGAAGAGGGCGAAGAAGGCCACGTGCCCGAAAGCGCCGAAGGCGAAGCCATTGACGCCGAACACGCCGAAGCTGAAGCCGCGGAGAGCGAAACTGCCTCCGTCGAAGACGCGGTCGAGGCCTCCGGCGAAGCCGAGACCGCCAACGCACCGGCCGTTGAAGCCACTACGGAAGCGGAAGCCGAAAACGCAGCCGACGTCCTGAAGGAATCGGAAAACTTTGAAGCGGACGAGACCGAAACCGAGTCCATCCCCGCAATTGAAGAAGCCATTGAAGACGTTCCAGCCGCAGACGAGGGACTGGAACTGGATGCAAGCGAGACCGAGCAGGAGCAGGCGGCCGGCGAGGACGACGCGTAACATGCGCGTCCTCCCTGGCCAATCACTCAACAGGATGTTGAAAACCAGCCAATGCCATGAGGTAGCTATGAGCGACTAAAGGCTTTGGGTAGCAAATTTCGAAAAGAGGCGGATGAGTAAGGTTCGTATCAACGATCTCGCACGCGAGATGGAAGTCAAGAGCCGGCAGATTCTTGACATATTGGCGGAGCTCGGCCTGGCCACCGGCAAGACCCACTCCAGTTCCCTTGAAGACTACGAGGCGGAGAAGGTTCGCGTGCATTTGGACCGCGGATCGCGCCCTCACGCGACTGCCTCGACTTCGCGCGCCCCGCAGGCCATCACCCCGAAAATCGATCTCTCTCACATCTCCAAGCCCGGCGACGTGATGAAGGCCATCCTGGCCAACAAGCAAAAAGAGGAACAGGAAGCACGGCAATCTCATTTGCCTCACCCTCCCGTGCGCCCGCAAACACCTCCGCCCGTCGCAGTCAAGCCACCGGCTCCTGTAGTCGCGGCAGCGCCACCCGCAGCGCCCGCTCGTCCGGAACCGCGCAAGATCGTCCCGCAGCCGCGTTCCGCGCCGCCCATTGTTGTCGCGCCCCCGGCTCCGCCCGCCATCGCTTCCCGTCCACCGGCAGGTCCCGTGGTCGCCAAGGCCCCCGCAGGAGCGGTTGCCGCGTCGCGTCCGGCAGTTGTTGTCGCGCCGCCCATCGCCGTGGTGGTCAAGCCGCCCGTGGTGCCCACGTCCCGCGAAGACCAGCATCGCCCCACTGAGCAGCCCGTAGTCGTCAAGCGCCCCGCGGCTCCTGTCGCGCCCTCCGAGCCAGCGCAACCGGCCCACGTTCCCGTCGTCCCCGCTCCGGTGGTCGCTGCCCCGGCTGCGCCCGCCGCAGTTGTGGCCGAGCCCGCCGCGGTTGCCGCTGCGCCCGTCCTTGAAGCTCCCACCGCCCTACCGGAGATCGCCACGCCAACCCTCACCATTGAGCCCGAAACTTTGACCGCCGAAACAGCCGAAGTCCCGGCGCATCGCACCCAGGGCCACACGCATACCGCGTCCCCCACTGCAGCGCTCCCCGCGCGCCGCGTGGTCATGCCCCAGACCGGTCCGCGCCCTGTTTACAAGGCGCCCATCGTCGTTCCAACCGCTCCCGTAGCGGGCACCGGCAACCAGGCCGCCGGCGCCGGCATTCAGCGCGGNNAGCTATCCGCAGCGCACCACCGGCGGACCTCCCTCCGCGCCCGGCCAGTTCCCCGGCGGACCGCGCCCCAAACACCCCACACGCACCACCCCCGGAGGCTATGCTGGCCCCGGTGGCCCAGGCGCGCCCGGCGCTCGTCCCGGCTTTGGCGCACGCCCCGGTTTTGGCGGACCTCCCCGTCCCGGCTTTGGCGGTCCGCGTCCCGGACCCGGCGGAGCACCGCCTACTGGTGAAGCTCCCCGTCCGCAACGCGCTCCCTCCAGAGGACGCGGCGGACGCCCGCAGTACCCCAAGACCAAGGAAGGCCCNNGGCGGCGTGCAATACGGCGGCGAGCCCCTGCCCATCACCCGCGAAATCACCGTCACTGAGGGCATCAGCGTCAAGGACCTGGCCGAGAAGCTCGACGTTCGCGCCAAGGACCTCATCGCCACGCTGCTCATGAGCGGCATCTTCGTCACCGTCAACCAGTCCCTCGACGCCGAGATGGTCAAGGATGTATCGGCCAAGTTCGGCGCAGCCGCCACCGTCATCAGCTACGAAGAAGAAATCGCCAACCAGGCCATCGAAGAAGTCCTCGAAGCCGAAAACACCGGCGAGCTCGAAGTCCCCCGTTCCCCCGTCGTCACCGTCATGGGCCACGTCGATCACGGCAAGACCTCCCTGCTCGACGCCATCCGCGAAACCGACGTTGCCGCCGGCGAAGCGGGAGGCATCACCCAGCACATCGGCGCCTACAAGGTGAAGTTCGCCAAGGAAGGCTCACCCGCCTCCGGCCGCGAGATCGTCTTCCTCGATACCCCGGGCCACGAAGCCTTCACCCGCATGCGTGCCCGCGGCGCCAAGGTCACTGACATCGTGGTCATCGTCGTAGCAGCGGACGACGGCGTCATGCCCCAGACCCTCGAGGCCATCGACCACGCCAAGGCCGCCAACGTGCCCATCATCGTGGCCGTTAACAAGATCGACAAGCCTGAAGCCAACCCCGAACGCGTCAAGAAGCAACTCGCCGACCGCGGCCTCATTCCTGAGGAGTGGGCCGGCACCGGCGATCAAGGTACCGTATTCGTTGAAGTCTCGGCGAAGAAGCGCATCAACCTCGACCTGCTTCTCGAAATGATCTGCCTGGTTTCCGACATCCGCGCGCCCAAGGCCACACCCGGCCGCAAGGCCGTTGGCTCCGTCATTGAGGCCAAGCTTGATCGCGGTCGCGGCGCTGTGGCCACCGTCCTCGTTCAGGATGGAACTCTCCGTCTCAATGACAGCTACATCGTAGGCAACACCTTCGGCAAAGTCCGCGCCATGTTCGACGACCGCGGACGCGCCCTCGAAGAAGCCGGCCCGTCCACCCCTGTTGAAGTCCTGGGCCTCGAAGCCATGCCCGACTCCGGCGACACATTCCTCGTCGTAGCCGATCGCGACAAGGCCAAGGGCATCGCGCAATACCGCAAGATGAAGGAGCGCGAAGCACAGCTCGCCAAGAGCTCCCGCGTGTCTCTCGAAGGTCTTGCCGAGCAGATCCGCACCGCTGGCGTCAAAGACCTCGCCCTCATCATCAAAGGCGACGTCACCGGCTCNNTCGAAGTGCTGGCCGACTCGCTCGTCCGCTTGTCCACTGAGAAGGTGCGCGTCAAGGTCATCCACTCCGGCGTCGGTTCCATCACTGAATCGGATGTCCTGCTGGCCACGGCCTCGAACGCCATCATCATCGGCTTCAACGTGCGCCCCGAGCGCAAAGCCGCTGAACTCGCGCAACAGGAAGCCGTCGAGATTCGCCTCCACTCCATCATTTATGAGTTGCTGGACGAAATGCGNNGTCGGCACCATCGCCGGCTGCCGTGTCCAGGACGGCGTCATCCGCCGCGACTCCGAGGTCAAGCTCATGCGCGGCGAAGAGCAGGTCTTCAAAGGCAAAATCGGCTCCCTCAAGCGCGTCAAGGACGATGTCCGCGAGGTCTCCAACGGCATGGAGTGCGGCATCGGCCTGGGCAACTTCAGCGACATCAAGGAAGGCGACATCCTCGAAGCCTTCTCGACAGAAAAGCTAGCCGCCGACCTCGGCGCCCTGACCACCGCCAAGGCATAACTCACTTCACTAACTCCAAACCAACCGGCCCGCTTCTCATCGAGAAGCGGGCCTTGTTTTGGTACGCCGTGCATGATTG
>PLPU01000510.1:8933-13622 GCA_003159975.1 Acidobacteriaceae bacterium | reverse complement strand
CCTTGCGCCACCTGCGGTGCGGCAGGCGCTCGCGGGAGGCTCGTGGGTGCGTACTGCTTCCCACCCATTCCGCCGACCACCCCACGGACCAAGACCTGTCCGTTGGGACCCCGGTAGAGCGGAATGGATGGGCGCGGGGCTTCCTCGGTTGGGAGCGGAGCGTGCCGTCTTTGGTTGCGAATGGAGCTTGCCCGGTTGGGAACTCTGCGGATTGGGATCGGCGCGCACGAACCGGTGCGGTAGGATCGAAGGCATTCCGGTTTTTTGAGGAGCGTGCTGTGGGAGATTTGTCACGACGGAGTTTTCTGAGGAGTGCAGCGACGGCGGCGGTTGGTGCGCCGGTGTTTTTGCGGCACAGCTACCGGGTGTTTGCGCAGTCAACGCAGGAGTATCCGGAGCGCGTGGTGCGGCTGATGCGCGAGTCGCTGGTGATCGATATGCTGAACCAGTTTCTCTATCGCATGGACCAGAAGGACCTGCTGGAGAAGTGGCTGACGGTGCCGGGGGCGTTTACCGAGGCGGACTATCTGAAGTTCAAGAGCTCGGGCGTGAACGTGATCAACTTTGGCAACGGGGCGGACAACTACGCGGACGCGGCGGACCTGTTTGCGAAGTTCAACAACTTGATGGCGATGTATCCGCAGTGGGTGATGCGGATTGACTCTGCCGCCGATCTGATGAAGGCCAAGGAGACGGGTAGGCTGGGGATTATCTATGGCTTGCAGTCGAGCGAGCAGTTTGAACATCTGGACGACGTCAACAAGTGCTTTGGGTTTGGGCAGAGGATTTCGCAACTCAGCTACAACTTCAGAAGCAAGATTGCGGATGGGGCGTTTGAGCCGTTCGATGGCGGGGTGAGCGAGTACGGCGGAAAAGTGATTGGGCGGATGAACGCTGTCGGCATGGTGGTGGACCTGGGGCACGCCAGCGACAAGACGAAGCTGGATGCGCTGGAGATTTCAAAGAAGCCGGTGATTCTGTCGCATGGGAACTGTCGCGCGCTGATTCCTGGCGGGCTGCGGGCGAGCACGGACGAGGCGATCAAAAAGCTGGCGGCGAAGGGCGGCGTGATGGGGATTACCGACATTGCGTTCATGGTGAAAGGGACGGAGCCGGTGACGGTGGAGGACGTGGTGAATCACTTCGATCATGTGCGCGACCTGGTGGGGATTGAGCANNGCGAAGGACATGCTGAACAAGGCCGATAAGCGGTATCACGTTCACGGAGAGTACGAGATTGTGAAGGGGATGCAGGGGCCGACGCGGATGTATGAGTTGGTGGCGGCGTTGGTGCGGCGCGGGTATACGGATGAGCAGATTCGGCTGGTGATTGGGGGGAACTGGGCGCGGGTGCTGAAGGATATTTTTCAGGCGTAACTCATTCAGCGAGTTAGCTCCGCTGCGCGGATTAGCACGTCAGCGAGTCAGCGGGACCTATTCGGTCCACGGATCGAGCAACTTCACGGGGGTATCACGGACGTCGCGGATGTTTCTGGTGACCAGGGTTAGATCGTTGACAACGGCAGTAGCTGCAAGGATGGTATCGACGACCGGCCTCGGGCGGTCGGCGGACCATTCTCCCCACAGGCGAGCTATGGCGAGGTCGATGCCCAAGATTCGGTTCGAGAAACTAACCTCCATGCCTTCGACCCAGGCAGCGAAGCGAGTGGCCGCGTTGGGGTCCGGATCTCGAAGCCGTATTGCAGCTACGCCTTTGCGTAGCTCTCCCAAAGTCAGGACGCTGATGAAAACTGAATCGGGCTCAGTGGCCTGGAGGAACGCAATGACGCCGGGGTCAGGTCCAGGCTTGCGGGTTTCGCTGACAACGTTGGTATCAAGCAGATAGCGGGTCTGCCCGTTCACAACTCAATTTCCCGGCCCGTGTCGCGGCTGTACTCGATTTCGAAGTCGTCTGATTTTGGTCCGCTGAGCAGGTATTCAATCAAGTTGGGCTTGAGCGCGACGAGGGCGCGGTAATCGGCAATTGATAAGACGACGGCCCGCTCCGCGCCATGACGCGTGATTACCTGAGGGCCTTTGGAGTGGGCCTCTTCGATTACTTCACTCAGGCGGGTTTTTGCTTGCTGGAGCTGCCAAGTCATGATCGCCTCCCTCAATTTCAACTAGAATTATAGTCGTTCTAGTTGAAATAGTCTATTTGGGCGTTTCTGTCCGCAGATGGCGGGCCAGGGACCACTTCAGCTCTTCGATGCCCTGGCCGGTTACGGCGCTGATTTCGTGGAACTCCAACTTCTTGCGCTTGATGTGGGTACGGAGCTTTTTGAGCTTGTCGGGGTTGGCGCTGTCGATCTTGGTGGCGCAGACGATCATCTGCTTGCCGGCCAGGGGGTGATCGATCACGGGGCCGGGGCCGTCGTTCATGGGGTCGGCTGCGCGGGTGGCGGTGAAACTGTCGAGCTCCTTGTTGATGACTTTGAAGTCTTCGACGGGGTCGGGGCGGCCGCTGGAGTCGCTGACGTCGACGAGGTGGAGCAGGAGGCGGGTGCGCTCGATGTGGCGGAGGAACTGGACGCCGAGGCCGGAGCCGAGGTGGGCGCCTTCAATGAGGCCGGGCATGTCGGCGACGACGTAGGACTCCTGGTTGGGCTCTTCACCGACGGTGACGACGCCAAGGTTGGGCTCGAGGGTGGTGAAGGGGTAGTCGGCGATTTTGGGCTTGGCGGCGGAGATGCGCGAGATGAGGGTGGATTTGCCGGCGTTGGGATAGCCGACCAGGCCAACGTCCGCGAGGAGTTTTAGCTCGAGGCGGTAGAGTCGTTCTTCGCCGGGGCGGCCGAGCTCGTGTTCGCGGGGAGCCTGGTGGACGGGGGTGGCGAAGTGCTGGTTGCCGCGTCCGCCGCGTCCGCCGCGAGCGATTACGACTTCCTCGTCGGGGGTCTGGAAGTCGTGGATGAGCTCGCCGGTTTCCTGGTCGTAAAGGGCTGTGCCTACAGGGACCTGGAGGGTGACCGAGCGGCCGTCAAGGCCGGTGCAGTTGGAGCCCATGCCGTGTTCGCCGCGCTGGCCTTTGTGTTCAGGGTTGTAGCGGAAATGGATGAGGGTGTTGTGGCGCTGGGAGGAGACCATGACGACGTCTCCGCCGCGGCCGCCGTCGCCGCCGGAGGGACCGCCGCGGGGGACGAACTTTTCGCGGCGGAAGGCCATGCAGCCATTGCCGCCGTCGCCGGCTTTTACTCGGATTTTTGCTTCATCGATGAACATTAAGAACCAGTTTTCAGTTGTAAGTTTTCAGTTGTCAGTTGTCGGAGATCAGGGATCGGTTCGGCCTGAATTGTGCTGTTGGTCACAGCTGTGACTGGCCGTCTATTCAGTTTACCGGAGGAGGCTTACAATCGTTTGCAACTTCACTTTTGGTGATTTGGGGTGGCGAGAAGCGGGCTTGGGTAGGTGCCGCGGCTTGGGCACCCATTTTTTGAAGCCGCCGTAGAGCGGGCGCAATCCGTGTGTCGCAGGTTTTCCCAGGGTCTGCCGCGAGAAGGATCTCGATGGCGGGGGTAAGAGGGAGTTGGGGTTGGGCTGCGGCTGCTCTGCTGATGCTGGCTTGGCCGGCGCCAGTTGGGCGGGCGCAGGCTGGACAGGCGGCAACGGGGGAGACGGGCTCGCTGGCGGGCAGGCTGACGGACGTGCACTCCGCGCCGCTGGCCGGGGCGACGGTGGTGGTGCGGAACGAGGCTACCGGAGCCGAAACGCGAACGACGACAGGGAAGAACGGGGCCTACCGGTTTGCGGGGCTGGAAGCGGGCGCGTACGCGCTGGAGGCGGAGAGCGCGCTGGGACGGGGGCGGCTGGCGGATATTGTTGTTGCCGCTGGACATGAGGCTCGAGTGCAGGCGGCGATGGAGTTCGAGGCGGCGCCGGCGCAGCCAATCCAAAGTGAAAATCAAGCTATCTTGGCGCTGAGGGCTCTTGAGGCGCTGAGGGCTCTGGGCCATTCAGCGGGCGACGGTCTGCGGGTGGTGGAGACGCGGCTGGATGTAGCTGCGGTTGCTGAGACCTCGCCGCTGCTGGAGATGGCGATGAGCGAGCGGGCACTGCCGCCGGTTTTGCTGGCCGGGGCGGCGTCGCCGGAGATGCGCGTTTTGCTCGTCCCGGTGCTTCATCGCGGGGACAATGGGTTGGCTGTGGAATCCCGGGGCGCAGTGGCGACATTGGAGTTGGAGCCGTTGCTGGGTTTGCCGGTGCTGAGGTTGCCGCTGCTGGGGGCGCCGGCGGGACTGGGGTCAAATGAGCATCCAAATGAGGCTGCGATGGCTGCGGCTCAGCGTGTCGATCCGGTTGCGCCGGCGGTGACGACAGCGGTGACGGGCAACCAACTGCAGGCGCTGCCGGCGAGCGGGCGGCGGTGGCAGGATTTTGTGCTGGATACGCCGGCAGCGGCGGGGGGAAATGCGCAGGTGTCTTTGCAAGGAGCTGGAAAGGAGCCTGCGGAGACCACGTTGGATGGGGCATCGACACGGCTGGCTTTTGGCAGTCGTGGATCTGGAATAGCTGCGGGGAGCGGGGCTGACCAGAATGCGATGGGGCAGGCGTGGGCTGGCGGCCGGGGATCGGTGATTGCCGAGGCGGCCATCCGCGAGGTCGAGACGGCTCAGGGGAATGCAGAGGCCGGGGGGACACGGAGCGCGGGCGGGCGCATGGGTGTGGCGACGCGGAGCGGGGAGACACGGG
>PLPU01000510.1:0-8925 GCA_003159975.1 Acidobacteriaceae bacterium | reverse complement strand
GCGGAACCGTATACGCCGCCGGACCATGAGATGGTCTGGGGTGTTGGGCTGGGGAGCCAAATCCGGCGGGACAAGCTGTTCTGGTTTGCGGCGCTGGATGGCTACCGGCGCAACGATCCGGGGCTGGCTACGGTGAAGTATCCGGCGGAGTTCTTTGCGCAGCCTTCGGACGACCAGATGCAGGTGCTGAGCGCGCGGCTGGGGTTGAGCGCCACGAATCCGGTGGCCGAGGGGCTGGCGGCCTACTCAAAGATGCTGGAGACGCTGGACGGGCTGCTGGGGCCGGCGCCTCGGACGGCTGTGCAGTGGGTGGGATTTGGGAGGGTTGACTGGAAGGCGGCGGAGCGGCACCGGTTCACGCTGGAGGGGATTGGCGCGACGTGGGATTCACCTGGCGGGGGATTGACGCGGGTTTCAGAGAGTTACGGGGCCAATAGTTTTGGGACGAGCGAGGCCAGCGAGGAGTGGCTGCTGGGACGGTGGGAGGCATTTCTGACTCCGAATCTGCTGGCGGTGAGCCAGGGGTCGATGGGGCGGAACGTCCTGAGCACGCACGCGGAGAGGCCGTCGGGGTTTGAGCAGACGTTTCTCGGTCCGAATCTGTGGGGGCAGTTACCGCAGATCAATGTGGACAATCGATACGGATTCACGATCGGCGATCCCGCGCGGTTCGGGCAGGGGAGCTATCCGGATGAACGGCTCTTTGAGGGGCAGGAGAGCCTGGACTGGGTAAGAGGCAGCGTGCTGGTGAAGGCAGGCTTCGATTTGATGCATAACTCCGATGCAACGAACCTGTTGCGCAATGAGACGGGAACCTACTCCTACGCCAGCGTGGAGAACTTTGCTTCGGACGCGCTGGTGTATGGCGCGTTTGGATCGTTGGGAGTGTTGGACCCGGATAACCAGCATAACTGCGACCAGACGGGGAAGGTTTGGCGGGATACGAAAGGCGGTCTGCGGGGGCTTGGTTCTCTGCCGTGTTATTCCTACTTCTCGCAAGTTGTGGGGCCGGCAAACTGGCATTTGAGCACCAACGACTGGGCGGGGTTTGCGACGGCGCAGTGGCAAGCGAAGAAGCTGATGGTGTTCTCTGCCGGATTGCGGTGGGACCTGGAGCAGATGCCGCCGCCCATTGCGGCGCTGGCCAACCCGGAGCTTCCGTTGGCGGGCAGGATGCCAGGGCTGGGTAGCGATTGGGGTCCGCGGATCAGCATGGCGCTGGGAAGTGCGGAGGGACACTGGCCGGTGCTGCGGATGGGCTACGGCATGTACTTTGGCCGGACGGAGAACGCAACGCTGGAGACGGCGCTGACGCAGACGGGTTCGCTCAATGGCGATTTGAACTTTTTTGTGCGGCCTACGGACGGGTTGAACACGGGCACAGCGACCAGCAATGCTCCGCCGTTTCCGTGCGTGATGCCGGTGGCGGCAAACTGCGGGTGGGCGGGGTCGCCCGAGAGCGTTGTGAAGCCGGGGGCGGTTGAGTTTGAGCAGGGTTTTCGCAATCCGGAGGTGCACCAGGCGATAGCGGCGCTTGAGGAGGCGCTGCCTGGGCATGTTGAAGTGACAGCGAGCGCGATGGTAAGCCTGGGGCGGCGGCTGCCGGTGCCGATGGACGCGAATGCAGGGGTTCCGACGGCGGTGCAAACTGTGACTTACAACGTGTGCGATGAGACTCCGACCGATCCGGGGAATACGCAATGCGGGCATACGGGGCTGGGGCCGATCAAGGCGGCGCAGATTACGGTGCCGTTTTATGCGTCGTGGCCCGCGGCGAATTGCGCAAGCGGGTCGCAGTTGAACGTTGCCGGCCAGTGTGGATGGCTCGACCAGAACTATCAGCAGATCGGACAGATTACAAGCAAAGCGAATTCGACCTATGAGGCGGCGATGGTAAAGCTGACGCGCTATGGACGGCGCGGGCTGAGCCTGCATGCGCGCTACACCTATTCGCATGCGATGGATTGGAATCCGAATGAGAGCCCGCTGAATCCGGGGATTGGCGGCGAGGGGTCCGACTTCAGGCAGGAGTATGGGACGAGCGGCCAGGATATACGGCACTCGGCCGCGGCGATGGCGATCTATGAGGCGCCATGGAAGCTGCGCGGCGGGGTGGGGCGCGTGGCGAACGGCTGGATGGTGTCGGGGATTGGGCAGTTCAGGAGCGGGTTGCCGTACACGATGCGGACGGGAGGCTCGCTGGCGGAGGAGTTCACGAGCGGGGGTGCGCCGATTGTGGGGCTGGGGCCGGGGATGAACGGCTCGGGCGGGGACAACCGGATTTATGGCGTGGGAAGCGACGNNGACATGCGGCTGGGCAAGAGCTTCGATCTGGGAGAGATGCGGAAACTGGAATTGCTGGTGGAGAGCTTCAACCTGTTCAATCACCAGAATGTGACGGAGCTGGAGACGACTGGATATTCGATTGAGTCGGGGAGCCCGCCGACAGCGCTGGGGACGCCGGCTGGGCTGCCATCGCTGAATTTTTTGACGGGGTTGAAGTTGAATTCGACGGCCTTTGGGCAGCCGTTGAATGTGAACGCGACGAATTTTTATCGGGAGCGGCAGATACAGGTGGGGATGCGGGTGCGGTTTTGAGATTGGCCTATGATGGAGAGGGTCGATGAGGCGAGGCTGCTCAGCGGTTTGTAACTTGCTTCAATCTTTAGGAGAGGACATGCAAGATTTGGAGCTTCTTTCCGAGGTTGCGTTGCTCGAAGACATGCCCGAGCGTGGCCTGGTGCGCGGGCAGGTTGGGACCGTTGTTGAGTTCCTGTCTCCTTCTGTTGCGGAGGTCGAGTTCTGTGACGATCAAGGGCGCACCTACGCTTTGGCCGCGCTGCGGTTTGAGGAGTTGATTCGTCTACGCCACGGGGCAATCGAGCAGGTGGCGTAGGTACTCGAGCCAGTCGAACGCCCTTCGATGGAGGCACTTCTCCTTATTCAGTCCCGCGTTCAGGCAGAGAGTAGGACTAATGACGAAGAAACAGATTGCGGTGGCATCGCTTTCGGGGTTGTTTCTCATCGTTTGCCTGAGAACTACGATTTCGTTTGCTCGGTTCTCTTATGTGGAGCGACATTTTGATTCGATTCGCGCCGGTGGGTCGCGTGCATCGGTTGCAGCGCAATTCGGAAGACCCAACTACCATGCAGGCGCATGCAGCGCAGACTTTAGCCCTCCGAAGGGCTGCGCCAGCGAATACGTTTATTCGCACCCATTTGCTCCGCTGCTTCCTGATTACTATGTCGTTTGGTTTTCCTCCGATGATCGGGCGATTGACGCCGACCACACCATCTCGCCGTAGATAAACCGCTGGTTGAGTGACTGTTTGTCGTTTAGCTGGAATCAGACAGCGCCGTTTAGATGAAGCGGCGATTGTAGGTGGCAGTGAGACCAAGAGTGGTTAGATCAATGCCGCCAGACCAGAAAGAACATCCCTCAGGGGCTAAAGCCCGAAGCTTTTCTCCGCACCTTTTGGCACGACTGAAGTCGTGCCCTTTCAAAACCCGGTTAGGCGATGGTGATGGCTGCTACTTCGTAGTCCTGAACGCTGGGTATGGTGAAGCGCAGAGTCTGGTCGTCCAGGTGGAATGGCACGGTTTGAGCTGACACGCTTTGTGCTGGGCGAAGAAGCTCGACTGACTTCGGACGGACGCCTGCCGGGAGCTTGAGGCTGACTGTCTGCGGGCCGAGGGGATAGATGGATCGCATCCAGCCGTGTTGCGCGTTGGGGTTGGTGTAGTTGAGCAGGTGAACGGCATAGCCGGGCGCCGTTTCCCAGGCGAACAACTCGACCAGGCCTTCGCCTTCAACGCTGACCACGCGCTCGTCGCCGGTGATCCAGCGGATGGTGTTGTGCATGAGGCGGAGAAGGTCGCCGTGGCCGGTGAGCCAGTAGGTGCGTTCGATATCGCCGGGGAAGTAGGCGATGCGGCTTGAGCCGGATTCGCGCAGGACCACTGCCGGCTCGTCGGTGTGCGAGATGGGCGGGTAAGCCAACTCCGGCGGATAATTCACGAAGCCGGGGACGACGGTGAGGACCGCGTCGTGGATTGGTTTGAGGGGCACGCGATTTTGCGCGCCGGGGATCCAGTTGGTGTTGGCGAAGCCGTCAAGAATGGGATGCTGGCGCTCGATGCGGCTGTAGTAGGCATTGCCGTTGGTTCCGACGACATTGCCGGCCTTGCCGATGCCGAACAGGTCGCCGAGTGGAAAATCGGCGCGCGGGTTCCGGTCCTGGTCGTAGAGGCCGGTTTCAAAGCTGGCCATGATCGAACCGCCGCGGCGCACAAATTCGCGGATTTGCTCGCACTGGCGGTCGCTGAGCACGGCGATGTTGGGCAGTAACAGCGCACGGTATTTGCCCAGGCGTTCCGGCTCGAGACGGTCTTCGTGCACAAAGTCAAAAGCAAATCGGCCGATGAGCAATGTCTCATAGATGCCGTGGGTCGTATCCCGCATGTAGGTGCGCGAGTGAGACGTGGCGGGGCCGGGATAGAGCACCTGCGTGCTTTGTCCCATGACTACGCCGATGTTGGCGATGGAGCGGCGGGTCTTGAAATGAGCATCGTGCTTCGCCATCCAGAGGAAAAAATCCTTGCCCGGCTTCTGCCAGCGACGATCTTCGCCGAAGCCATCTTCAGAGCCGATGAAGTGGTAATACGGAGTCATGCCGCTGGCGAGCGTCTCGTTCATCCACATCATCGCCTCGGCAGGGTTCTTGGCTGCATTGCGCCAGCGCACCAGGCCGGTAGAGTAAGCGGCGGTCACATTGGCGGAGAATTTGCCGTCGAGCACGGCATTGCAGACGCGGCCTTGCAGGGCGCATCCCCACACAGCGGGTTCTTCGTTGGTACGGCCCTGATTGTCGGCCTGGAACCAGGCAGCGATTTTGCCCAGACGATCGAGATTTGCCACAGCGTGAACGTTGCTGCCTAGATTTGCAAAGTAGAAGCTATTTGGTTTTTTCTCTTTGGCGATGGCATCGTATTTTTGCCAGAGTTCCACGATGCGGTCATTGAAGACGCGCCAGTAGGCGGCTGTGTTTGCCGGCGGCAGTTTGGCGCAGACTGCGCAATAGCACTCAGGCATGGTCCACGACGGCCATCCGTTGGTGTAGTGGCAGTCTACCTCGTAGAGGGAGTTGACCTCGCGCATGATTGCGGGGACGTAGTCGTCCATGTACCTCGAGAACATGCAGGTTTTGAAGAGGCGCGGCTCTTCTTCGCTGAACTGCGCGGAGCCGTCCTTGTTGCGCATGAACCACTCCGGATGGGCGTGCAATGCGTCGCCCCAATTGAGGTCGGGGCTCATGCGGGCAACCACGCGCATGCCGCGCTTGCGGGCCGCGGTTACGCATTCGCCGAAGAAGTCGCGGTTGTTGAGGAATTTTCCATGGCGATGGAACGGCACCCTGGAGGGATAGAAGGCGAGGATGCCGGTGACACTGATAAAGACGATGTCCGCGCCGGCGGAATGCCAATAATCGGCCCACTCCTCGATGTTCATCACGGCGGGGTCGTGCTCGGTCATGTTGGTCTGGCCGACGCGGCGAACCCGCTGCTGCCAGGGTTCTGCCGATGGGTCGATGGGAGGCATGCGAGGCGGCAGAGCGACGAGATTCAACGGGCGGGCGGCTGGAGACCCGTCGGCGACCTGACCGGGAGCTTCCACCGGACACAGGCTATCGAGTGCCGCAGCCAATGGAATTGCGGCTGCACCGGTGGTTAAACCGGTTTTCAGAAATGTGCGGCGATTGAGCATGGGTTTTCTCCTGTTGCGACCGGCCCAGAAAGTGTAACCCTTGGCTTGATCCGTGCAATAGAAGCATTCTCATGTGGATGAGAGCAGTGTTGGCTTCGATGTCGTGGTCAAGGAACCAGGCGGCTTGCTGGATACCGGAACCGGCCGGTAGAGCAAACGCTTCAGGACGCTTGTTACCAGCCGCAGAGGGGGTTGGGGATAACGGATTTGCCGTTGAGGAGGAAGCAGACTGCGCCGTTTAAATCGGTGCGGTAGGTGCGGACGTGGGCGGCCTGGAGTTCGGCGAGGATTTCCTGGCGGGGATGGCCGTAGCGGTTGTGAAGTCCGCAGGAGATGACGGCCCACTGCGGGGAAACGCGAGCGAGGAACTCGGGGCGCGTGGAGGTGACGCTGCCGTGATGGCCGACTTTGAGCAGCGTGCTTTGGAGATCGGGTTCGGCTAACATGGCTTGCTCGACAGGGGCTTCGGCGTCGCCTTCGAGCATGACTGAGGTTGCGCCATAGGTCATGTGGAGGACGAGCGAGTCGTTGTTGGTGGGCGTGGGGCCGGGCTGGTAGTTGGGGAAAGGCGCGAGAACGGCGATCCGGGTTGCGCCGAAGTTGAACGCGTCGCCGGCGCGGAACGTGCGGACGCGAACGTGCAGATTGGCCGCTTCATTGAGCAGGTCGTTGTAGGCGCCGAAGCGGGGGTTGTTGCCGACCCATAATTCAGTGGGATGGAAGTTGCGCAGGACGGCGGGCAGGCCTCCCATGTGGTCGGAGTGGGCGTGGGTGAGGGCGACCGCGTCGAGATGGCGGATGCCGCGCGACCAGAGAACTTCAGAGACCACTTCTTCACCGATATCGAAGTTTTCTGAGGAGGCTTGCGGGGCCTGGCGCGGGCCTCCGCCAAAGCCGCCGCCGTCAACGAGCAGGGTCTTGCCGTCGGGGGTGATGAGGAGCAGCGAGTCGCCCTGGCCTACGTCGATGGCTTCCATGAGCAAGGCGTCACGGGGGTGATCGATGGGACGGGGGAGGATGGCGGCGACGGCGGCGAGAAGAAGAGCGGCCCAGGTTGCGAGACGCAGCTGGAGACTTCTGCGCGAACGAGACTGATTGAGGTTTGAGGCTTCCCAGGTCCCAGAATCGGGACCTGGGGCACCCGCGGCGTTGGGACTTTGGGCTTGCGCGCGGTGGGCGAGAGCGATGGCTGCGGCGAGCAGCAGGCAGAATGCGAACGATTGGCTAAGGAGCGGGGCGGGGATGCGTATGTCGCCGAGGGTCAGGGAACCGAAGATGCGCACCAGTCCTGTTCCAAAGTGAAGCGGGAGGGCGACGAGCATGGCGGGGATGAAAGCGGCGGCGGGCCAGGCGACGGCAACCAGTAGCGTGACCAGCGCGGCCGGCATAAGAACCAGCAGCAGAGGCAGGATGAAGAGATTCACCGGCAGGGCGAAGAGGGTGATGCGGTGAAAGTAGATGGCCATGGGGAGGGTCATGGCGAGTTCAACGACACAGGAGACGACGAGGAGTTCAGCGACGCGGAAGAGGAAGCGGAGAGTTGAAGGGAAAACGCGCCAGGCGATGGCGGCGTTGGCCGCGCCTTGCAGGGCAGTGGCGATCATGCGGAGGGTGATGCGGAACTGGGCGAGCGGCGGGGAGAGCTTGGCGTCGATGGCGACGAGGCGGAGGTTGCGCGAGGCGGCGAGGTAGGGGTGGATGGAGGCCTGAAGCAGCGGGGCGGCGACTCCGGCGATGGCGACGACGGCGAGGAGGGTCATTTGCAGGCTGGCGTCAAAAAGGCTGCGGGGACTGACGGCGAGCAGGCAGAGGGAGGCGAATCCGATGGTGTTGAGGGGGCTGCGTTCGCGATAGAGAAGGCGGCCGAGCAGGTAGAGGGTGACCATCCAAAGCGAGCGTTGGACGGGCGTAGCGAAGCCGGTGAAGAGCGCGTAGCCGAAGGAGGCCAGGATGGTGAGGAGCGTGGCCGGGACGCGAGGCAGGCGCAGGCGGCGGGCGAGCCAGAAGATGCATCCGGCGACGATGGCGAGGTGAAAGCCGGAGACGACCAGCATGTGGAAGGAGCCGGTGCGCTCAAATCCAACGCGAAGGGTGTGGGTGAGGTAAGTGCGGTCGCCGGTGACCATGGCGGCGAGCATGACGGCGTCGTCCTGGGAGAGGCGCAGGGAAGCAGGCAGGCGGCGCATGGCGGCGGGAAGGGACAGAAGGTGGGCACTGGATACCTGTTGGAGGGCGTGGATGCGGCAGGCGAGGGAGTGAGTGGGCGAGGCGCCAAGGCGGTCAATTTGGGTGATGGGGAGGGTCGCGGTGGACGTGATGTTCTGGTCGAGGAGGTAGTCGGCGCGGCTCCAGACGCCGTGGTCGTGGTAGACCTCGGGCGTAAGCAGGCGGACGACGGCGCGGACGCGGTCACCGCATTGAAAGGGCTTGGGTTCGGATTGGCTGGGCTGGCTGGCCGGCCAGCGAATGGTGAGGCGAACACTGCCGGAGACGGGCGTTTGGAGGTCTTCGGCGTCGGTGACGGTTTCAAGAGTGGAGACGCGGAGGTCGATGCGCTGGGAGGGTTGCTGTTCGGGAGCGGGGGTGGTGGATTCGCCGGGATCGGGCAGGTTTTGGTTGATTTCACTGCGGACGGGGCCGGCGTCGACGATGGTACCTTCGACGGTGCGAAGAAGGCCGTCAGAGAGCGCGGCGAGGGCGGGCGCGGGAGCTGGGTGGGGCTCCATGGTGGCGCATCCTGCGCCGAGCAGGAGCCAGAGAACGGCCAGCGGGAGCCAGGCGACGCGCTGGGCGCGGAAGGCCGCGAGACCGCAAAGTGCGGCGACGAGAGCCAGCGCAATGAGGACGAGGCTGGGGCGGATCCAGAGCCAGTGGGCGATGGCTATGCCGGCGGCGAAGAGGCAGGCGGCGTGGAAGAGGGGTACGGTGCTCAGGCTGGAGAAGGCGGGAGGGTTGGGAGGTTGGCCGGAGTTGGTGGAGTTGGCTTGCATCTTGCCTGAGACTTGAAGGCCATGGAAATTGAAAGGATTCTATGGCTGATAAGCCTATCAGGGGCGGCGCAGGTGGACCACTGTCTCGAGGTGGAAGGTTTGCGGAAAGAGGTCGGCGAGGGTGATGGATTCGATCTGATAGCCGGAGGCCATCAGGTCGCGGAGGTCGCG
>PLPU01000260.1:1725-2719 GCA_003159975.1 Acidobacteriaceae bacterium | reverse complement strand
CCTCCGTTCGCGCAGGTGTGCGGGTCGCCGGGCAACGCGCTGCGGTACGATCGAGGCTCGCTGGGGCTGCGGGCGGGCAAGCATAGTTTTCATCTGGAGGGGCTTCACTCGGCTAGCCAGGGTTCGCCGCGACTGCTTTGGGAGGGGCCGGGGCTGCCGCTGACGGACGTGCCTCCGGCTGCGTTCAGCCATCCGAGGCAGGATGCGGTGGAGGCGGCGCATAGGCATTAGGGAATAGGGACTGGGGACTAAGGGACTAGGGACTAAGGGGCTAAGGGACTGAGGGGCGGGACGCTTGTTTACCAGGGCCATTGTGCGGATTCCGGGGAGCAATTTTGATGCGGGGCTGACTACGGTCGCGCTGGGGCGGCCGCGGTTTGCCCAGGTGCTGGAGCAGCACCGGAGGTATTGTGAGGCGCTGGTGGAGTGCGGGCTGACGCTGACTAAGCTCGAGGCGGATTTGCGGTATCCCGACTCGACGTTTGTGGAGGACACGGCGATTTTGACGGCGCGGGGCGCTGTTCTGACCCGGCCAGGGGCCAAAAGCCGGGAGGGCGAGGTTGACGCCCTTCGCGCGACGGTGGAGAGGTTTTATCCTTCGACGCTGAGCATTGGGGCGCCGGGGACTTTGGACGGCGGCGATATTTGCGAGGCGGAGGACCGCTTCCTGATTGGCCTGTCGCACCGCACGAATGAAGAGGGCGCGCGGCAACTGGCAGCGCATCTGGGCGGGCTGGGATACAGCTCCTCGACGATCGACGTGCGGGGGATGACGACCATTCTGCACCTGAAGAGCGGGATCTCGTATATCGGCGAGAACACGCTGGTGGTGATGGAGGAGATGGCGGAGAATGAGGCGTTTGCCGGCTACGAGCTGATCCGGGTTGGCGAAGAAGAGAGTTATGCGGCCAACTGCGTGCGGGTGAATGATCGCGTGCTGGTGGCGGCCGGGTTTCCGAAGCTGACGGCGGCGTTGAGGGCGCGGGGGTTCGAA
>PLPU01000260.1:210-1711 GCA_003159975.1 Acidobacteriaceae bacterium | reverse complement strand
GGCACCGGCGGTGCGGCAGAGGCTCGCGGGAGGCTCGCACGGGCTGGTTGTGGGGATTCACCGCGTCCCTCCAGGACGCGAACGCTTCATGGGCTGGCTGTCCACGGGTTTCACCCGTGGCTATTCTCACCCTGTCCCTCCGGGACGAGCCTAGGTGCACCCCCCCACTCCCCCCAGGGTGTTTGTGGGAAATTGTCTGTTTTCAAAGCGTTGGAGGGAGGGTTCTATCGTAAGTACTTTTGTTTTGAGGAATATAGAACCTAGATTCCTGAAAACGGAGAACTTAGGGCAGCCCGTGTGCGGCCCAGGAGCCGGGTGAGACGCCCCGGATGCGCGCAGTTCACAACTCCTCTTAGAGATAGGTTAGCGGATTCAAGAGAAACAATCGGCAAACGGGCTGTCGGCGGAAGACGCTGACGATAAGGGAGTTAGGTCCAAGTCAGGAAGAATTGTGGTTGACATGCGGTTTTTCGGCTGGCACCCGCGGTGCGTCAGACGCTCCAAGCCGCCCGCGTCCTTCCCGGTGGGGAGAACAAAAAGGGAATGACAGTGAAGGTACGTATCTTTTTATTTTTGTGCGACTTAGACTCCTTNNGCTGCGATGAGTTTTTGAGCACGCACCAGTTTCCCTCCGGGAACCATCGACCTGGGTTCCGCTCAAATGATTGTGCGCCAAATGATGGAAATGATCGGCAAACGGGCTGGCAGGGGAAGGCGTTGACGATAAGGGAGATAGCTTGAGGTCCGGAGGGAATGGGGCTTGACCACGCGTTCTTGGGAGCCACGGTGGCGCTCAGCGTTCGGGTTCCCAGGTCTCAGAAAGGTGCCGTTCTGTGACCGAGTCGAACTACGGTAGCCCGGTCACCATTGCCGCCGGTTTGGGCTTTGCCGCCTGCAACTTTGTTGCCGACTGCGCAAGTCGATGATGGAATTGGCGCCAGTCCGCATTGTCTGAGCCCATTTGCTGGACGGTAGCATTCGCCAGGCAACCACCGTCCCTGGCCTTCAGTTCCACCTTTTGGGTGTAGTGGCCCCGTGCGCCAATGACAACGAACTGCGCCCTCTGCCTGATGTCATCCATCGAAATGGTTGCGTAGTTGCTTGGGTTGTCGAGCGTGTCATGCACAGCTGCCCAAAGATCGTTGCAGGAAACGGGATAGACGTCTGGTCGTTTGGCCAGCGCGGGAGCAGCAACAGCAAGCATAAGAAATGACGCCACAAGATACTTGAGCATTATCGTCCTCCAGGGTGTGAGCCAGTTCCGGAGTCCAGCCTCGGTGTTCAACGTGCGACCGCCGGAATTATAGACCTGCATCTGACTGAAACGATGTGATGTACAAGGGGGAAAGGTGGGCGAAACCGGAGGGAACGCGCTCCTGAGGAGTTTTTCTGGGTGGCTTTTCTAGAAAACGAAGCCGCTTTGCGGCCTTGCTTCGGGGTACATCGACCCTGGTTCCGCTCGAGGCCATCGGCCCGTATCAGCCCTTGGACGTATTCAAAG
>PLPU01000260.1:0-167 GCA_003159975.1 Acidobacteriaceae bacterium | reverse complement strand
ATCTTGACGACACTCTTGTGGGTCTCGCCGGTGCAGATCATCCCGTCGTGGGACCACACAGGCACTCCCCAGGGGTTGGAGGGCTTCTTCCACTTGGCTTCTTCAACGACGTCAGGGTCGGCTTCGATGATCAAAGCGCGCAGGCGCTCGAGCATCTCTACGCGCCA
>PLPU01000366.1:0-20582 GCA_003159975.1 Acidobacteriaceae bacterium | reverse complement strand
GCAAGAAAGTCTCTCTCATAAGCATCCCACTCACCCTTTTTCTTCTTGTAAGAATCCAGCATTTCCCGTGTGGGTGCGAGAAGCGGTTGATGCTCATAACTCGCTGCACAGATTTCCCGAAGAAAGTAGACGAGGTCGGCCTGCTTGGCGAATCCGGCAAGCTGGGAGGTGTTATTCAGCCGGATATCAAGGAGGCGCTCGATGCCATGAGCTTTCAGTGTGTCGAAGAACTGGCCGGCGCTCTTTTGGGTAAAACCGATGCTGTAGATCTCCATTGGTCCTCGTCGAGTTCCGCGAAGAGCGCGGGCTGGGCGTCAATCAGCGGCTTTTTTGACTTTGTGGCAACGGTTTCTTCTGACTCAATACGGCCGTCGCCGCGAATGTGAAGCATGGTATGGCCATGCTCGGCGAGGACGCGGCCAATCAGGAGGCGGCGGTGGCAGTGAGTGGGGTCTTCTTCTCCGCAAACCAACGCAACGCGGAAGCGCTCGATGCCGGATTCAAGCCGGGTCAGGGCCGTCTGGAACGCGGCATCCGCGCAAAGCCGGCTGTAGAGGACATGGCCCGAGTCGTCGTAATAGCTGGGGTTTGCCGGACGGCCGCCTAACTCCGCACCGAGAAAGAGGTAGCGCATGCCCGCCCCCTCAAGAGATCGCTGCATGAGTTCTTTATCGAATTGTGGAACGTATTTCGAGTAAGGGGAACTGCGCGTATCCACCACTACCTCAATGTCGTGCCTGCGCACCAGCGCAAGCCATGCTTCTAGGTCGTGATTGGAGTGGCCCAGCGTAAAGAAAGAACCCATGCGCGCGTCCTTGCCAAGGAGGATAACACTTTGGGGAGCCATAGGCGGTTACTAACGGGGGATGGCTTCATGAATGACGTATTCCATGTGATACCCCTGACTGATTTTGGATTGACATACGATGTACCGGACGCTATCCTTCGTTAGCATAACTTCCATCCAAAGTGCGTGAGAATTTCTGGAGCGCTGGGTCAAGGACCGTTTGAACCAGCCGGCTGGGAGCGCGAGGAGACCAACGATGTTCGATCGTATTCGCCTGGGCACACTGATGTTCATCTGCCTTGCCTTGCCATTTGTCGGCTGTGGCAGTTCGTCAGAGGTAGACTCGATTGTGGTTACGCCGCAGACCGTGAACTTCGGCGCGGTGGGACTCACTGCGCAACTCACTGCCACGGCGACAATCGACCATGGAAGTCATCCGGCGACCACTGAGGATGTGACAAATCTCGTGACCTGGGCCTCCGACGGCCCAGAAGTGGCATCGGTAAATTCTTCCGGATTGGTCACGTCCACGGGCCAAGGCGTCATCCAGATCACGGCCAGCATGAAGGGCTTCACTGGCGTTATTTCCGCCAGCTCCACCGTTACGGTGACCACCACCACGACAACCGGGCCTCCGAGCTCGGATATCGCTTCGATCGCCATTATTCCTGGAACCCAGACAGTTCAATCGCCTGGTGAAACGGCCCAATTCATCGCGATTGGGACCACTGTGGGCGGGGCTACGGAAAATCTGACTTCCACCGTTGCGTGGACTTCGAGCAGCAACACAATTGCAACCATCAGCGCCAAGGGGGTTGCCACCGCAGTGGGCCAGGGGACCGCCACCATCTCGGCCGTCGCTACAAACCTTGACAAGACCGTTGCAACCGGCACCGCAACTTTTACTGTTACCAGCGGGGGCACCACGTCGGCGGAACCGATCACGGCTGTTTCAATCATCCCTGGATCTCAATCCGTTGCCGGGCCGGGCGGGACGGCTCAGTTCATTGCCATTGCGACTTCGGGCGTGACGGGCCTCCAGTTGGATGTAACCAGCCAGGTCACCTGGAGTTCCAGCAGCGTCGGCGTTGGCACCATTACCACCAGCGGGCTTGCTACGGGAGTAGGCCAGGGGACCACTGCCATCACGGCCATCGCGACAAATCCCGACGGCACCGTGGTCACTGGCTCTGCCGCCTTCACAGTCACGGGCAAAGCCGGCGCGGCGCCGGAGCCGATCGCTTCCATTGCAATCCTGCCTGCGTCCCTGTCGGTTGCGGCGCCAGGTCAAACCGGGCAGTTCATCGCCATCGCAACTTCCGGTTTAACCGGCGCACAGACAAACGTAACCACCAGCGTCGCCTGGACTTCCAGCACCGCGGGAGTGGCTACAATTGGCGCTGCCACCGGCCTTGCTACGGGCGTCAGCCAGGGCACCACCGCCATCACGGCTATCGCTACCAATCCGGATGGAAGCGTAGTGACAGGCGCCGCTTCCTTTAGCGTTGCGGGAGCTTCGACACAGCAAATCACCTCGCTGTCGATCATTCCCGGCTCACAAACAGTCCCAATGCCGCTGACTCCACCGGCTTCGCCAACCGTCTTCTATGTCGTGATCGGCACCAACGCAGCCAGCGGCCTGCAGCAGAACGAGACCAGCGCTGTTTCCTGGACATCCAGCAACACGGCGGTTGCAACTGTCAATAACGGCGGCGGAGTGACGCTGGTCGGCCAGGGTTCGACCACCATCACGGCTCAATACACCAACGCCGCCACCGCAGGCACACCCCTCAACGTGGTAACGGCGACGGCGAACTTGACAGTGAGCGGCGTAGCGGCGGAGCCTCTCCTGTCCATTTCGATCCTGCCGGGTTCGGAATCGGTTGGATATCCGGGCCAAACCAGTCAACTGACCGCGATCGGGACTTTCTCTGAAGCCCCAGTCACGCAGAATCTAACCAACAGCACTACCTATCCGGTTACGTGGACTTCAAGCAACCCGGGCGTGGCTACTGTCTGCACAACTGGTTCGGCTCTTCCCTGCACAGCGGCAACCGACGGGCTTGTTACAGCGGTAAGCCAGGGCGCAGCGGCCATCACCGCCATCGCGTCGAACCCCGACGGGAGCGTGGTGACCGGCGCTATAACCTTCACAGTAACCAATAGCGGATCGGAGCAAGTTTCCTCGCTTACCGTCGTCCCGAGCGCGATATCGATTTCCGCCACGGGCCAGCCCGGCCAGCTTATCGCGGTGGCCACTTTAACCTCCGGTCTCCAGGAAGACGTGACCAACTCGCCGCAGCTTGGGTGGACTACCAGTCTTCCAACCGTTGCTACCGTTTGCACCCAGGCCTCGGGGAATATTCCGGCTTTCTGCCCGAATGCGCCGGGCGAGTTGCTGGGTGTGAGCGCGGGCACCACCAACCTTACAGCCGAATTCACAAACCCGGCTTCCGGCTCGACTCCGGCCAATGTGATTACGGCCACGGGTACCATTACAGTCACAAATTCGCCCGCGGCGGAGCCTCTGCTCTCGATTAATGTGTTGCCGGGCAACGTTACGGTCTTCGATCTGGACGCGACTGCGCAGTACCTGGCATTTGGAATTTTTTCGACCGCGCCGACCGAGATGGACATCACCAACGGCTTCTACCACTCCGGTTACCCCAACGCAGCTTGCACCGCTGCCTTGGCTGCCGCGAACACAGCAGCCGTCCAGGTCGGGACAGCTGCACCGAACGCCCAGTGCTCCTTTGTTCCGACTTCATGGTTCTCCCTTCCCGAGCCCTTTGTTTTCCCTGTTAACTCGGCCGGCGCTCCGGGAGCATTCGGGGGACTTGTTACTGCCCTAGGAGCCGGAACGGGCGAGGCCATTTATGCGGTAGCGGGGAACCCGGACGGCACCCTCACTTACTCGGGCACCACAGGTAGCTTCAGTTGCCCGTACGCTCCGCCGACCTATGGCATCGATCCGCTAACTGGCCAAGTCCTCTACAACGATGTAATCAACCCCGGCACATGTAACGCCCTCACGGTAGGAGACGGGGCCTTGTCGACCCTGACCGTCTTCGATGCATACCCAAGCACGTCCAGTACGGGACTGAACCAGACCAACTGGCTGCTAACCGCTCCGTCAGCTACGGGAACGCCGGATGTAATCCATTGCGGCGGGGCGACCGAGCAAGCTACGCCAGGCGGATCCGTTTGCGAGGCGACATATCCGAATGGCACCCTGGTGACCGTGACTGCCCCGGCCGAATCTGGGGTCGCATTTGGCGGATGGTCGTCGAGCTGCATAAGCACGAATCCAGCCACTCCTTCTATTACCGGGCCAAACTCCTGCCAGGTTGTGGTTGGAGGAGGTTGCACCCTCAACACTCAAACCGAAACCTACATTTGCACCAACTCTGCGAACGTATCCGTGGGAGCGATCTTCGAACCAACTACAGTAACCCAATGACCGGCCGCAACTAAAGGCGCGGAAAGCCGCCCCTCGGGGCGGCTTTCCTGCGCTGCTTCATACGGGCGTCTGCGCCTTGGGCTAGCATGCGGGTGGCTCCCATTTGTAATTCATTTGAATTACAAACCATCCGCACCCACCTCGCTGCGAAGCGGCGTCCGCCCCGCCGCAGTTGGTTTGCCGATAATTAAAGGCAAAAAGCGCACAATTAAAACTGTGAAGAAAGGTGCGCGGAATTTCCATGAGCACGACCCCATTCAAACCGGGCAATCTCGCCAAAAACAGCCGATACCCCCTACCCCCCCCCTGGGGTTTCTATGAAAACAAAGCACTTAGTTGTTTCTCTCTTTTGCATCCGAAGAAAACAAAGAAGTTACAAACACCCATACGTCGGAGAAACCGCCATTTTGCACCATTCCTGGGGCTAATTCGAAGGTGCTCCATCCATCGGACGTTCTTGCCNNCTGTCCGGCAAGCCGTCCTTCGGAGCGTCTCGCCTGCAATCGCGGGTGAACGTTCCCCAATCCCACGCGCTTTACGCGGGCGCCTGCGCCTTGGGCCAGTAGCGGAAGCCGCGGAACGTGGCCGCGCCGGAGCCGCATGCATACACGGCTGGGCGCACATCCAGGAACCCGCCCAGAACATTGTGCTGCATTCCTGAGATTTCGGCGGACTCCTGCGTCTTTCGCCACGGCTGACCGGGCAGACGGTAATAGAAGTCAATCTCCTGGCGGTCGTTCACTACGCGGAAAGTGGCCCGCGTAGCACCCTTTCCCTGACGGCTGGGGACGTACCCATTCGCGAGTCGTACGCCGATGCCCTCAGGCGAGAGCAGAATCCCCGTGGCGTGCCCAGGGTCGTAGAACAGCATCAGGCCCGATTCGCATCCTGGGGCAGTCTCGATGTCCACTTCAACGGTGTAGGAATGTCCACCCACCGGCGTGGTCAGGGCGGCTGTGTCGGCCAGGGACTGACCGCGGGCCTGAAGGGTCAGCGCGCTGTTGCCCGTGGTAAAGCGCGTTGAGTTGAATTCGTGCCAGAAACCCCATTGCAGCCCGAGGTCGAGGCCCGTGAAGTCGTCCGAAGGGTCCAAGAGGGGTTCCTGCACTGCGTCTGGCACGGGCATCGGGATCGCCGAGTCGGCGGAAATCTCCGGAGAAACCCGAAACCAGCCGTCCGGCGTCCACTCAATCGGCAGCAGCAGAAGCTGCCTGCCCAGCGTCCGATAGCCGTTCTCGTAGGAGTGGACCGTCATGAACCACTTGCCCTGCGGCGTATCCACCAGCCTCCCGTGGCCCAGTGACAGCCATCGGTCGTCCCTTGAGCGGGTGTGAACCACGGGGTTATACGGGGAAAACTCCCAGGGACCTTCGGCGTGGCGGCTGCGTGCGCTGATGACGGAGTGGCTGGTGGCCGGTCCGGCGGTCCCGCCTTCCGCCACATTCAGATAAAACCAGCCGTTGTGCTCCAGCAGCTTTGGGCCCTCCAGGCAGATACACTCAATGCGCGTCGTGGCCGGCACAGGCCACGGCTCCAGAACCGTCCGTGGAGGTCGCTTCACTGACAGCCCATCCGCGTTCAGTTCTGCCATCTGGCCGCCGGCCATGTAGAGGAACCGGCGTCCATCCTCGGCGATGTGTGCGGGGTCAATCGCATTGATCTCCAAATCCACCGGCTCGCTCCACGGTCCAAGAGGGTGGTCGGCATGGACTACCCGCAGCCGGTTGTCGGCGGGAAAATAAATGTAGAAATGCCCCTCGTACTCGCAGAGGTAAGGCGCGTAGACGTTTCCGTAGTAGCGTTGCAATGCCGCCGCAACCGGACGCCAGTTCACAAGATCGCGTGAGTGCCAGATGATGAGCCCTGGAGCGTAATCGAAGCTTGAATGAGTCAGGTAGAAGTCTTCGCCAACGCGGATCGGGCTGGCATCGGGGTGGTCGCCCCCAAGAATGGGATTGCGATAAGCAGCGCCCTGCTCAGCCAGAGACAATCGACTGCTGGACGAGATCGCCAGCGCGGTCGAGGCAGCGGCGGTGTTCCAAACAAAGCGACGTCGGGTGATCATATAGGTGTCAGTTTACTCCTGTCGATTCCTACTCTCAGATCGCATGAAGAGACTTCTGAATAAGTCGCTGTTTTTGAAAGGGCACGACTTCAGTTGTGCCCAAAAAAGAGCGGAATGGGTGCCGGCTTTAGCCGCTGAGGGAATGCCGGCCCCACAACCGACCTTATTCAGAGGTTCCTTAGAGATTCAGGGTCGAAGATGCGTTCTGCTGCGATTGAGACACGCCGAGGCGTCAAGAAGACAGATCTATGCAGGTTTTTTTACAAATTCATCACGAGTTACTTATGCTCTTCACGGGTTACTTATGGATTTGTTGAAAACACACATAGGTTCCTTATGGCATCGGTCTTAATTTCAAAAGGAAATCTCAAGTTCAGCTTCACATTTAGGACCACTGCTTCACATCGATAAGATGCTGTTTTACCGCGGGAGCAGCTCACGCGCATTTGGGCCGGCAAGCAGGTCCAGACTCTTCGCTCTTCCCGTAGCCGCGACACAATCATGACTCGACAAGCATGCCTGCGAGCAGCAGAGGAGATCCTCGTCTCTGACTGGCTTGTTTCCCCAGGATGTCATTCATAACCCGATTCAAAATTCTTAGTGAAAGTGAGAGGCCGAATGAGAAAAAACTTCAGCAAAGCAGTTCCCGCTGCGGCGCTTCTGTGTCTGGGACTGACGTCGTTGACCCTGGAGGCGCAGCAGACTGCGACAACCGAAACCCGGGTAACCACCGCACGTGTTGAGTTTCCCGAAGTGGCGGGACCGGAAAGCAGTCCGGTCGCCCCAGCCAATGCAACAGCGGCTCCCGCCGCAGCCACTCCCGCTGCTTCAACTACAGCCACAACCACCACCGCGCCGGCTTCCGTCGCAACACCGCTATCCACCGACCTGGTCCTCAAAGAGCTCGCGGAGATGAAGGCGCGAATTGCGCAATTGGAGACTGAGCTCAAGGCGCGCAGCGGTGCGGACGCCGCCGCGGACGCGGAGAAAGACGCCAAAGCGCTGCGGTCGGCCGAAGGCGGCGATGCCCCCATCGGCACGGGCCAGGCCACGGCGGCGCCGGCGGCGGCCGCGGCTCCCGCTCCCCCGGAGATCGCCGCGGAGATCACCACCAAATCCGCTCCCTGGGCCTTCGCGGACTGGACATGGACGAACGATGGCGGCCACAACGCCGACAGTCCGATGAGCACCAAGTACTTCACGCCGGAGATTCGTTTCGACGCCAACTACATTCTCGATTACAACCATCCCGAGGACGATACGATGGTCGGATCGACCGAGATGTACCGGGCAGAAGAATTCCAGCTTGAGCAAGCCAGTTTCGGCGGCGACATTCGCATCCAGAACACGCGCGGCCGCATTTTAACCATGAACGGCTTGTTCTCCCAGGCAACGGTGCGAAACGACGCCAGCTACAACCGCGGCCAGTGGGATCTGAAGGACGCCTACAAGTACTTCTCTGAAGCCTGGGGCGGCTATCACTGGGATGTGGGTCACGGCCTCAACGTGGATGCCGGCATCTTCGTCTCATACGTCGGCCTGTTCAGCTACTACAACTTCGACAACTGGGCCTATCAGCCTTCGTATGTGTCGTCGAATACGCCGTGGTTCTTCAACGGTCTGCGCATTCAATACTTCGTGACCGACAAGCTGAAGATTGAGCCGTGGATCATCAACGGCTGGCAGTCGTATGGCCGGTACAACGGCCACGGTGGCCTCGGCGGCCAGATCATGTGGCGTCCGAATCCAAAGTTCGACTTCAACTTCAATGACTATGGACTGGGCGAAGACGATGCCGGCTTCCCCGGACGCTCGCGCGTTCACGCCGACTACAGCGGTCAATGGAAGATCTGGGATAATCCAAAGGCCAAGGGCTTCGACAAGCTCGCCATGACGATCACCGGTGATGCAGGCTGCGAATACGGCGGAGGCCCCGCCAGCTATGCTGTGACCGGCCAGACATCGCGCAGTTCATCGGGCGCCTCTCCCATGATGGGAACGCAATCCACTTACAACGGAGGTGTAAATTGCCACAGCAGTGCAAATGGAAAGCCCAAGCAAATGTTCATCGGTTGGATGGCTTATATGCGCGGCTGGTGGGATCATGATCGTCATGCCATCACTCTTGGCGGCGGGCAGATGAACAACCCCGGCCGTTACCTCACTTTGCTCCCCGCCATCAACGGCGCAACGGCTACCACCGGCACGCCATACTTTACTGAGAACGCGGGCGACTCAGCGCAGGCACATGATATGACCTTTACCTACGACTACATGCCGTCTCAGTTCATCACGTTCCGGCTTGAAGAAGCTTACCGATACTCCGCTGTTCCTTATTGGAGTGGCCGCAGGGGCGTTACCCCTCCCGGAGGTAACAACGGCAATCCGGCGGACTACCAGTGCGCAGCCGGCGGAGACTCCGGCTACGGATACGTCTATACCAACAGCAATACCGGCGTCGGCGTCCCTGGACTGCCTCTGGCGATTGCAAACTGCCAGATGCAGAACCTGTCAAACGGCTTCATAACACCCGGCGACACAAGAGCACTTTGGTGGCCCGACCTGCGCACCAACCAAACCACAACTTTGGGATCCATCATGGTTCGGTTCTAGACATGGTCCGGTTCTAAACCGGCTTCCAACCTACCGCTCAACCCTCGGGATCTGCCTTCAAGGCAGGTCCCGTCGCTTTTGCCCGTCTCCCTGTGAAACCGGCTCCGGATCAGCCATTTAAACTGGAATCGACTCGCTTATACGTGATGACCCTCCGGTTTGGCATGATTCGCCGCTTTCGTTTCAATCTGCCGCAGCGCATTGCCGCGGTGTTGCTGGCTCTTTTTCTCATCCAGGGTCTTTGGCTCACGGGCCGCCAGACGCTCACCGATCGCGACTACCAATATGCGCGTTGCGGGCGCGAAATGTGGGAGCGTCCGTCGCCGCTGGCCGGCTACTTCACTTCCTGCGGCAATATTCACGATGGCGTACTCGCCTACCGCCTCGCCGGCCTCCCGCTGACTCTCAACGTTCTGGCGGAACGGGGCCTGGACCATTTTCGCAAGCCCGAGGATCGCGTCGTTCAGGAGGCCGAAGGCACGTACAGCGCCTCCAACCTCAGTACTTGGGAACTTCGCCACCAGCTTACGCACGTCCTGCTGCTCTTGAGGCTCCCGTTCCTGCTGGCGGGATGCGTCCTGGGCGCGGGCCTTTGGTGGGTCACCCGGCGTCTCTACGGTAACTTCGGCGGCTATACCGCGCTTGGTCTCTACTGCTTCTCTCCCGCGGTCATCAAAGCCTGCATCGCGCCCAGTCCTGAAATCCTTGCCGCCCTCGGCGTCTATGCGGGCGTTTACACCTGCATCGGCGTGGCCCATGCAATGCAGGGACCGCGCAGAAAATGGCGTCCCCGCATCGTCCTGCTCACAGTCGTCTTCGGCATCGCCGCCGCATCGCACATCGCGTCACTCCCACTGGTGGCCCTGCTTGGCCTGGTAGCCATGCTGTGGGTCGCCGAGGGACGCAGGAGCCAGATCCTTCCCATTGTCCTGGTTGCGGCGGCCGGCGCAATGGTGCTGGTATTCGCCTGTTATGGCTTCTCACCCGACGCTTTCAGCTACCTCTTCCGCTCCGCCTCGGGCATGCTCTGGGTCTCCATTGATCCCGTAAGACGCTTCTTCTCCGCAATGGGCAACGCCGGAATCACGGTGGCCGCCGCGGCAGCGCTTGTGCTTTATCTTGGTCTCCGGAAGGCGCGCTACTTCGGGAACACGTATCCGCTGTTGTGTGCGTTTGTCTTGTTTCCACTCATTTTGACTGGCGTTCCCGGCACTCCCTGGCTGTGGGCGCTGCCGTTCCTGCTGACCTTCATCGGCGGAGTCTTTGCCGACGCCTACGAAGGCCCGCGCGGACGGCTCGCCATAGCCGCCGGAGGAGCAATCCTCGTGCTGCAGGCCGTCTTCTGTGTGCTGAGCCTTCCTGGGCTTCTGTAGGGCGTTCCAGATCACAAAGTTAAGACGCCGTATACGTTATGATGGCCGGTCATGCAGCCGCTCCATGCCGCGATTACCCTGGGGAATGCTGGAAGAAAATCATGCACTTGACGACATTAGGCATTCCAAGACATAATCCTATTCAGTCGTCACTGGCAGAAAGGCGTGACCGGGAGCAGGGCCTAAAAGACAAGGAGAAAATTGGCATTGCTCCCTCGAAGAATAGGCGGCACTTCCGGAACGGAAGTGCAATGGGCAGTTGAGTTTCACGCCGAATTTGCGGTGGAAGTCCGGCAGTTGTCGCAATCAGTTCGTGAGAAGTTGAAGGCAGCGGCAATTATCCTGGGCGAGAATGGTCCGCTGCTCGGAAGACCGCTGGCAGACACACTCAAAGGTTCGCGCCACGCGAATATGAAGGAATTGCGTTTTGATGCGGATGGAGGCGCATGGCGTGTAGCGTACGCTTTCGATGCACAGCGCAAGGCCATCTTGCTCGTCGGCGGGGACAAGAGTGGAATCGGGAAGGAGCGCTTTTATCGCAACCTGTTGCGCGTTGCGGATGAGCGCTTCGATCAACATTTACAAAGTCTTCGTTTAAAGAGGCAGTCCAGATGACAGTTTCATTGGAAGAAATGCTTGCCGAAGAATCTGAGGAAAGTAGGGCCAGGATTCGTCTGCTTGCGGAAGAGATGCGGGTGGAACTGAACCTCCGCGAAGTCCGCCGCGCCCGCAAACTCACCCAGGCCCGCCTCTCCAAGAAGCTAAAAATTGGCCAGGAGGGTGTTTCCCGCATCGAGAAGCGCACCGACCTCTACCTCTCCACCCTCCGCAGCTATGTCGAAGGAGTTGGCGGTAAGCTATCGCTCATTGTCGAATTCCCCGATCGCGCTCCGGTGATTCTGACAGGTTTGGGAGAGAATGCCGATTACGACGAGGCTCCCAAGAGCCCCAAAAAGAAGGCCCGCGCCACCGCCAAATCCAAGCCAAAATCCCGCCGCGCCGCCTGAGCCTCACGAGGCTCCCGCCCGACCATCCGCAACCGTCCATAAGCCAAACCATAATAAGGACTTATTTCTCCGTAGTTGCCTTGCTGAAACGCCCTTTGAGCGCGTAAAATAGAACCAGCCCGCAAAGTCCGGCCCCGCTTTCACCGGAACCCTAATGCCGCCTTGTGGCGGGCAGCAAAAAACTATGGCAGACGATCAGAATCCCCAGCTTCCTCTTGAGAGCGGTACGCCGCCAAACAGCGGCACGAACCTCATCCCGATCAACATCGAAGAGGAGATGCGCCGCTCCTATCTTGACTACTCGATGAGCGTCATCATCGGGCGCGCCCTGCCCGATGCCCGCGACGGCCTCAAGCCCGTGCACCGCCGCGTGCTCTACACACTAAGCGAGATGGGTCTGGCCCACAACAAGAAATACGCCAAGTGCGCCAAAGTTGTCGGCCAGGCCATGGGTGTCTACCACCCCCACGGCGACTCGGCCATCTACGACACACTGGTCCGCATGGCGCAGCCGTTCTCTCTGCGCTATCCGCTGGTCGACGGCCAGGGTAACTTCGGCTCCGTCGACGGCGACCCGCCCGCGGCCATGCGTTACACCGAGTGCCGCATGGATCGCATCGCCGGCGAGCTTCTCGCCGACATCGACATGGAGACCGTCGACTTCACGCCCAACTACGACGAGTCCACCTTCGAGCCCACGGTGCTGCCCACGCGCATACCCAATCTCATCGTCAACGGTTCAAGCGGCATCGCGGTCGGCATGGCTACCAACATTCCCCCGCACAACCTGACCGAGATTCTCAACGCGGCTATCGAAATGGTGCAGAATCCCCGCGCCGGCCTCGCTGAAGTCCTCAAGCACGTGCAGGGCCCCGATTTCCCCACCGGCGGATTCCTCTACGGCAAGGCCGGCATTCCCCAGGCCTACAAGACAGGCCGCGGACGCTTCATGATGCGCGCCAAGGTGGCCACTGAAAACCTGACCAAGGAAAAACAGGCCATCATCGTCACGGAGATTCCGTACCAGGTCAACAAGTCCAAGCTCATTGAACGAATCGCCGAACTGGTCACCGAAAAGATCGTCGACGACATCAGCGACGTGCGCGATGAAAGCGATCGCGACGGCATGCGCATCGTCATCGAGCTCAAGCGCGGCGCCCAGCCTGAGATTGTGCTCAACCAGCTCTACAAGCACACGCAGATGCAGGAGAGCTTCTCCATGATCTTCCTCGCGGTCCTCAACGGGCAGCCGCGGGAACTCGGTCTGGACGAGGCGATTCGCTGCTTCATCGATCATCGCATCGACGTTGTGCAGCGCCGCACCGTCTTCCTGCTGCGCAAGGCGCGCGATCGCGAGCACATCCTCGAAGGCTACAGGATCGCTCTCGACAACCTCGACACGGTCATCAAGATCATTCGCGGTTCCGGTTCGCGTGTTGAAGCCCGCGAGAACCTCTATGCATGGGGCAAAGGCACCTCCATCGTTGTCACCCTCGACCGCGTCCGCCTGCCGCATGAGGAAAAAGGCCTTACCCTCAAGCAGATCGACGCCATCCTCGAGTTGCAGCTCTACCGCCTCACCCAGCTCTCCATCGACGAGTTGATGAATGAGCTCAAGCAGGTGCGCGAACGCATCGCCGAGTACGAGTCGATCCTCGCCAGCGACGCAAAACTCCGCGCCGTCATCGTCAAGGAACTCGAAGAAGTCCGCGAGAAATATGGCGACGCGCGCCGCACCCAGATCGTCGACGAAAGCGCGGAACTGCAGCTTGAAGATCTCATCGCCGACGAACAGGTCGCCGTCACGGTCAGCCATCAGGGCTACCTCAAGCGCACGCCCATCAGCATCTATCGCCAGCAGCGCCGCGGCGGCACCGGCCGCACCGGCATGAAGACGCGCGAGGAAGATTTCGTCTCGCAGCTCATCATCGATTCCACGCACGCCTTCCTGCTCTGCTTCACCAACACGGGCCGCGTCTACTGGCTCAAGGTCTACGAGATTCCCGATGTCGGCGCCGCCGGCAAGGGCAAGAGCATGCAGAGCCTGCTCGACCTGCAGCCCGGCGAGAATGTCCGCGCCATTCTCCCCATTCGCGACCTCGAGGAAGAAGGCAAGTTCATCTTCTTCGCCACGCAAAAGGGCACCGTCAAGAAGACGCCGCTCAAGGACTTCTCCAACGTCATGGCGCGCGGCATTATCGCCATCGCCATCGACAAGGACGACGACCTGGTCTCCGCCGGCCTTACCAACGGCAAGCAGACCATCTTCCTCGCCACGCGCGATGGCATGGCCATCCGCTTCGAAGAGGAATATGACGCCGACCGCAATGGCATCGGCCTGCGCCCCATGGGCCGTAACGCCGCCGGCAATCGCGGCATCTCGCTCAAGAAGGGCGATTATCTCATCGGCGCGGCCATCACCAGTTCCGACGCCATCCGCGAAACCGAGCGCGATGAGTGCGCCGCGCGGCTGGGGTTGACGGATAAACTCAAAGCGGCCCGCGAGGCCGATGCCGCGGCTGAAGCGGCGCTGACAAGGGCGCGTGAGGACTATCGCAACAAGATTATTGACTCGTCGGTTGTGAGTGCGGCCGAGAAGGCGGTTGAAAGCGCCTACAAGGCCATGAAGAACCTTGACGAAAAGCTCTGCGTGACGCAGCAACTCATTCTTACGGTCACAGAGAACGGCTTTGGCAAGCGCACCGATGTGGACGAGTATCGTTTGACGGCGCGCGGCGCGCAGGGCGTGACCAACCTCAAGGCAACCCCGAAAGTTGGAAAAACCGCATCCATTCTCCTGGTGAGTGAGATCTCGGAACTGATGGTCATCAGCCAGTTTGGCAAGATCATCCGCATCGACACCAAGACCATCCGCGCCGCAGGCCGCGCCACTCAGGGCGTCCGCCTGCTCAACCTCGAAACCGACGACAAGATCGCCGCCGCCGTCATCATCCCGCCGGAAGAACTGAAGGACGACGAGCCAACGCTGTTGCAGTGAGGACTGCGGGACTACGCGTCCAGCGACGCCCCAGGTCTCAATCGGGACCTGAGGCACTCGGCATTCAAAACGGAGGAGCAAATGTCATCCATATTGGACCCCAAACAACAGAGGCTGCGGAGAATTCTGATAGAGACTGCAACCGGCAATCTCAAGACAGACAGGGTGCGCCTAGTCACATATAAGGAGTTGTGGGGAAGGATTTCGCGGAAGGACTGGGGGCAGGTGCGAGTCCGTGAGATAGTCCCGCGCGTTTTCGACATTTCACTTTTTGAAATCGCCAATGGTAGACCACCATTGATGGAGCTAGTTGTACGAAAGGACACAGGTCTTTCCGGCGGCAGTTGGAACGGCGCGAAGCGTCTATTGGAGGAGAGATCAGGGCACACTTTGCCTTATCTTTCTCACCACGAAGCACAGGAAGCCTGCTGGCGCTACTGGGGGCGAGAGTCCGATTCGAACAATACGGATCGCGGAGCCGAGGAAGGGTACCAGCAGGACCGCTCGGCGACGTTTAGGAAACGCAACGCTCGACTGATTAAGGAGCGAAAGCAGCAAGATGATTACACCTGTCAATCCTGCGGATTTCGTCTGGAGGCGAACGGGGCGTTCATCATAGACTGTCATCACAAGTACCCGCTCAGCCACGGACACGGCGTGCGAATAACCGGAACAAGTGACTTGATGTGTCTGTGTCCGACCTGTCACCGCATTGCACACACGCGCAAGCATCCGCTCGAAGCTGACGAGATTCGTATGCGGAGGGGAATTCCTAGCGCGGCTCAGGTCGGCTGGTGATCAGGGGCGAGTGGCCGGGTGGCGGGCGTCTGAGGTCTCGCCTTTGAGACCTGGGAGTCGTCACAAATTCAAGTGGATTTAAACCATGACCATCGACAAGACAATCCGACGGGTGACGGACTTCAAGGCGCAGCGTATGGAGACATACCGCTATTGGCGGAGCAGGCCCTGCGCCGAGCGCATGGAGGCGGTTGCGGAAATCGTCCGGTGTGCTTATCTTTCCAAAGGGATCGATCTCGAAGATCGTCCAACGAACAAGACCCTGGTCCGCGTCGAGCGCCCGAACTGGAAGGCATTGTGAAAGGCTTGGTGAAACCATGCTGAAGGATCAGAGAGACATCATCGCAGCCTTCAACGCTCACGGGGTGAAGTATCTTGTGATCGGTGGGCACGCCGTCAGCATTCACGCCGAGCCGCGAGGAACCAAAGACCTCGATCTTTTCATCAAGGCCGATGAGGAGAACAGCGGGGCCGTCTTCGCAGCTCTCACGGAGTTCGGCGCCCCCATCGGCGCGATGACGCCAGCCGACTTCAACGACAAGCCGACTTCCGTATTCCAAATGGGAGTCCAGCCCGGCCGGGTGGACATCTTGCAAGGAATTGCAGGAGTCTCCTTCGATGAAGCGTGGGAAAGCCGCGTTGAGAAACTCCTCGATGGTCAGACTCCGGCACACGTCATCTCGCGAGAGCACCTGATTCAGAATAAGCTCGCAGTGGGCCGGTTTCAGGACCTTGCGGATGTGGAGAAACTACGCGAATCCGCACCTGAGGAATAGTCCGTAGAACAAGTTCCGGATGCAGAATGCGTCGAACGAAGGCGGCGCTGGGAAAGTCCAATCCTACAGCGACCAATCCTCCACCACCAGCCCGTTCACCCTTCCGAACTCTCGCGTGTTCGCGGTAACCAGAATCAGATTCCGGCTAAGCGCCTGTCCGGCGATCAGCGTATCGTATTCGCCAATCCGCCGGCCCTTCCGTTCAAGCTCCGCACGAATTTCTCCGGCGGCGTGGGCATCCTGCTCGGAAAAATCGAGCAGCGCTGCATCACTGCTCAGAAATGCCGCCAACGCGTGGGCATAGCGGGTGGCACGCTCATCCTTTGCCGCGCGGTGCCAAAGCTGATGAATGACGATCGTTGAAGTTGCAAGGCCCGCTTTCTGCCGAGTCGCTTCCGCAAACCGCGCGCGAACCTTGGTCGACGTTCCATTGATGAGCGCGATGCAGACGTTCGTATCGAGCAGGTAGCTCACTTGAAGTACTCACGAATCGGCGCGAGGTTTTGCTTGCGCCCATCGGGGAACAGCGGATCACCCTTCATTGCATCGATGCGCACAAATAACTCCTCGGCGGTTTCTTTCCTTACGTCAATCACGGGTTCCAACAGCACGCCCGCGCCCATCCGGCTTATGCGCACTCGGTCACCCCCAAAACGAAACTCCTTGGGAAGTCGCACAGCCTGGCTTCGGCCGATCCAGAACAGTTTTGCTTCGATCTTCTTGGGGATCGTTCCTGTCTTTGCGGTCATGCGCACCTCCCCAATCTATTTATAGAGTAGTCCCAATGACTTCACAGCTTCTTCAGCTTAGCCTCCAGGTTGGGAATGTAGCTCACCTGTGCATCCGGCTCCAATTGCCGCGCTGAAGCAATCGCCGCCTGCCATGCCTGCCGCGCCTCATCCTTCTGCCCCAGCGCAGCTGCAGCATCGCCCAACGCCGTCTGGCTGATGATCTCTTCCGGATCGATTGCCACAGCCTCCTTCGCCAGCACCAGCGCCTCTTCCGGTTTGTGCGCGGCCAGCAGCTCATACGCATTCTGCGCACGGCTCAATGCCGCCGCCTGGTTCATCTTGAAGCTGCCCCGATAGACAAACACTCCGTAGTCGATGCTCTCCGCTGGCTGCACAGCCTGAAAATCCCGGTAAGGGTTCATGCGCCCGCTGGGCCATTCACACCCGCTCAGGTCTCCGGCGCTGATCAGCACCGTCCCGTTGATCGTCGGCGGAACAATGTCCGAACCGCCCGCCCAAAACGTGTCGATCGTCGGCAGCCCGTGGCAAGTGATCCCATAAACTCCGGGATCGATCTCAGGCCTCGCGAAATACGCGAACCAGCACTCCTCGCCAGGGTTCCTGTCCTGCCATTCCTTCACTTGAATGAGCTGCTGAGCCCAATCCACATTGGCGTCGCTGAGCAGATTATGGACGTTCTTCGCCCCACCCCACGCCTCGTTCGCATAAGCCATGTAATTCGGGAACACCGTGAGCGCCGAGACAACATGCGCGGCAATCAGCACACCTCCAACCCAAACCCATCGGCGATTCCCCGCAGCCAGCGCCACAATCCCACCACCCGCCAAAATCGCCGCCAGCGCATAAAGCGGCAGAACATGCCGCGCGCCGATGTTCATTCCGGCCTGAATGGCAACCGCCAGGTACACAATCCACGGAATCAAAATGAACGCCAGCTCGCGTCCCTTGCGCAGCCGCCCGCTCGCAATTGCCCAGCCTGCAACCGCCACCAGCGCTAGCATTCCCAGCGTGGTCTTAATCAGGATCGCGGCAGGGAAGTACCACCAAACCCCGTGCGCGTAGACCTTGCCGAAGATGAACGTGGGATAGAACTCCGCCACGCGCTTCACATCCACCAGCCCCATCAAGTACGACTCAGGCAGCAGGTGAAAGTGGGCAAAGAACAGGATCACACCCGCGCTGAAGTGTCCCAGCGGCGCAGCGTAGTTGGCCAGTGAGGCGCTGAGCTGCAACCCCGCTGGCCGCGCGGCATAGCGGAATCCGTAAAAGCACCACAGCACCAGCACGCCCACCACGACAATCGCCGCCAGCGCGCCCGCCAACCGCAGCGCCAGCCGTCCGCGGCCGCCTTTGGGCGATGCGAACACCTCCCATACCACCAGCAGAACCAGCATCGGCGCTAACAGAATGCCAGAGTGTTTGGTCGCCAGCAGCAGCCCGGCGGCGCCCCCAGCCAGCAGCAGCCGGCCCAGCGAAGGCCGCTTCACATAGCGATAGAAGGCGTAAATGCTCGCCAGAAAAAACAGCGTAACGCCCATGTCCGTAGTGACCAATGCGGAGTGAGCCAGCAGATTAGGATCGAAGGTCACCAGCACCAGCGCAACCAGNNCATGCGGAAGACAAGCTTCTGGCTGCCCCCGTCGTTGCGGGCAAGAAAATTGCGTCCGCCCATATACGCCTCGCCTTTGAAGTCGCCTCCTGTCAACGGCGGCGTCCACAAATCACGGCCCAGGAGCGGTAGTGCGGCAAGCATCTTCACGAGCGGCGGATGTTCGGGATTGAGCCCGTAGTCGCCGGTATGCAGCATCATGTAGCCCGCAAAAATGTGGTCGCCCTCGTCCCAGGTCAGCGACTCGCGGTGCACGACGTAAACCACCTGCGCCGCCTGCACGGCCAGCAGCAGAGCGACGGCAATCCATACACCTCTGTTTGAAATCTTCACGGCAGTTCGAGCAATCCTGGGGATCTGGGGGATCCCGGTTCTTGTGGACGGTTTATGGGAACGTGTTGATTGTAAACGGGCCTACAGTCATCCCGCATCGCGCAGACAATTATCAGACGTGGCCGCACCTCAACAGGCACTCTCTATTTCAATTGAATGCGTCTAAACTAAAGAGGCTCTGGATTCTCCGCACACTCCTTATGCGGCGAACCGTTTTTACAGTATTTGTGCTGGCTGCACTCGCGGTTTCTTCAGCCAATGGGTCGTCTGTCTCCAAGGCGAAGACGCACAAGCACGCCAATGCAGCGCCAACCACTCGCAGCGTTCAAAACAAAGCGGGTCGCCCCACCCCAGAAGAGGTTGGCCGCGCCGCCGGTCTCAAGATCCGCAGCGACCTTGCGCGCCATCGTGCGGCTCAAGCCGTTCCGCACAGCCGGCAGCGCATTGCGTCTTCCCAATCTCATTCCCAATCCGGCCGGAGTTCCCATCAAGCTTTGATCGCCAAAGCTCCCTCGCGTACCCCGCAACTCTCAACAGCGCTGGAACACGCCAAGTCCCAAGTCCCCGCCAGAAGTCCGGAACCCCCAGGAAGCCAGGCCCGCTCCTCGCGCCGGATTGAAGCTGCGTCCCTCCACCCCAGCCCATTCGCCCCCAAGACGGAACAGCCCACAAGCGAAACAGGGTCTTTTGCCGAAACAAACTCCTTCGCTGGAACGAGGCGCACCTCCGAAGCCAGCACCACCGCCAAAACCAAGCCCACTCCGGAGATCGACATCCCGGCGCAAGACTCCGATAGCGCCGACTCCGACGTTTCCGCCGCCGACGCTCCCACAGCATACGCCCAGTCTGCGGACACTCCCGCCGCAGGTGTTCCTTCTTCGGATGAGAGGATACTCACTCGTCGCGCAGCCATCCAGCCCATTTCGCTGCGCACCTCGCGCTTGGGGATGCCGCCGCCGCTGGTTGGCTCGCGCGCGAATCTGGAACATCAAAACGCCATGTCGGACGCTGAAGGTCTCGAGCGCATCGAAGACGAAGACGATCTCGCCGACCGCATCGCCAAAAAGCTGCTGGTCCCGGTGCCCACGTCGATCGCGCTCACGGTCAACGGCAACCTGCCCGTCAATCACCGCTATTGCCGCCCCTGGACCGCGCTCTTCCTCTCCGACCTGGCGCGCAGCCACGCTGCCGAGTTCCACAGCCCCCTTGAAGTGAGCTCCGCGGTCCGCACCGTCGCCTACCAGAAGCGACTCATGGGGATCAACGGCAATGCCGCCGCCGCCGAAGGCGACATCGTCAGCCCGCACCTCACCGGCGCCACCATCGACATTGCCAAAGGCCCACTCAGCCGTCAGGAAATCGCCTGGATGCGAACCCGCCTGCTCACCCTCGAACAGGCCGGCAAAATCGACGTGGAAGAGGAGTTCCAGCAGGCCTGCTTCCACATCACCGTCTATAAAAATTACGCGCCACCGTCGCGCCGAACCCCACCGGCCCGAACTACGCCGGCCCGGCCCGCCCATCGGAAAAGCGTTCAGCCTGAAATCGCCCTGGCCGACACCGCGCAGCCGGACGCTACGCAGCCCGACGCCGCCCGCCCCGGCTCCGCGCCTGCCGCTCATGCACATCGCCGCCACACCCATCGCAGAACCGTAGCGCGGACAACCGACCCCTCTTCCGGCATCGCCTCGCGCGGACTCTAGAAGCCTGCTTCTTACTTCAGTTCCGCTCTCGACATAAAATCATTGGGTCATTTGCCCCTTCCACGGTACAATCGCGGGCAAATGCATTTCCTTCCCAGGGGCCGCGGCAAGCGGGGACCTGTCCGCTGCTTTCGCTTTCGGGAAAATGCAACTGTGCGAGCAAAGGCGCGGTCAACCTGAGTGGGAGTTGTGCAACAACCCAAAAACGGCTTTCTGAGAGGCAAAATCATGAGCGATCTTGAAGTTCAAGCGGTACCCGGTTCGGTTCCAGCCAGTCCCGGTCTGTCGCAAGTGCAGCGCGTAATCAG
>PLPU01000281.1:0-6113 GCA_003159975.1 Acidobacteriaceae bacterium | reverse complement strand
ACGGCGTGGAGGCCTGCGGCAAGGGCGGGATTGATGTCGCTCTTGATGCTATTGCCGATCATCCAGCTTGTGTGCGGAGTGAGCTCGTGGCGGGCGATGACGGCGCGATAGGTTGCAGGGTCTTTTTCAGCGACGATTTCGACGGCGGAGAAGTGCGGAGCGAGACCGGAGCGGGCGAGCTTGTCGGCCTGCTCGGCCTGATCGCCTTTGGTCATGAGGATGAGGCGGTGGCGCGTGGAAAGGTCGGCCAGCGTTTCGGCGACGCCGGGGAGCAACTCGATCTCTTGTTCGGCGATGGAACGGGCGAAGCTGCGCACGCGCTTGATGTTGTGTTCCGTGACCGGCCCGGGGCTGAGACGCTCATAGGTGGCGACAAGCGAGCGCGTGAAGCTGGTGAGGCCGTAGCCGTGGGCGAGGATGGTTTCGCGCTCTTGGGCGTTCAGGGCATTGCGGACTTCGGCGGACGAGTACTCGTGGTGGTTGAGATAGCTGATGAAGGCGGCGATGGCGCGTTCAAAATAGATGTTGTTTTCCCAGAGGGTATCGTCGGCGTCGATGAGCAGGGTTTGGCCGGGAGGGAATTGGGGCATGGGATTAATGGTATCGAACCGGTGTGGATGAAGTGCAACCGCAGGTCCCCTTCGGCTGCGCTCAGGGCAGGCTTTCGACTCGCTGCGCTCGCTCAGGATGACAATCGGTTTTTTGATGCTCGGGATGAAGGAGACCTGTTGAGCTTTGTGCTTTCCCACCCATTCCGCAGAAAAACTGGAATGGAGTTGGCATTAGGCCCGATACCCACTCATCACGATCATGCTGTGATGAATGGGGCACAGCTTTTCCGTATTCACTGATTGTATCTACTGCGCGGTTTGCGGGAGCGTGTAGTCGAAAGTGTAGGAGTGCTTGCCGGCGGTGATGATGATCTTCATGGTTCCGCTGATGCCGGCGAGTTCGCCTGTGCCGGAGCCGGGAACGACGGTGACCTCAAGCAGAAATGTTCCCTGGTTCATTGAGCCATTGTGCTGCAGGGCAAATGAGCCGGTGTGGCCGTGAAGGGTTCCGGTGATGCGTTCGATGGCTACGTAGCCGGCGGTGCCTTTTGCAGGATCCCCTGCGCCGAGCATCTCGCCCTTGCTGGTGCCTTCGAGGTCACCGTGGATTTGCTTATCGAGCGCAAAACGGCCGATGGAGGCGCCAGTGGTGGCGTCGTCCGCGGGGAGCGGCGTGGTCTTGACATCGAAGGTTCCTTCCGCGTGGCGGGTCATGACGGGGTCCTTTCTGAGCAGCTTTGATGGTGGTCCCTGAGCTTGTGCCTGCGCTGCGAATCCAAGACAAAGCACGAGGCCAAAATTCAGGAGAAAACGCAGAGAGACAGCAGAGCGTTTATCACGACGAATGTTCGATGGATACTTCATCATTTTCTTTTTACAGGCTTGGAATTCAGCAGTCACACTGAATTGTACAGAATGATCCGCGGCTTCCCACCCATTCCGCAGAAAGAAGCGGAATGGATGGGGCACCGAAGATTTGTTCGTTCGCTACGAAGCTACGGCTTTGGTTGTGCGGCGAGCCACTTGTCGAGATTCGGCTGCTGGAGCGAGCGGAGTTCGATGCAGCCGTTGATGTGTTCGATGGCGTGCTTGAGCGTGCGCTCTGCCGCGGGCACCTTGTGTGTTGCGAAAAAGGCTGTCACGTCGTCGCGCGCTTCGACGGAACAGAACGCGCCGGTGGAACCAACCAATGCACTGCCCATTTCCGGAGTCAAAAGTGTCTTCACGGTGCTCCAGTGGCTCTTGACATACTTCCATGCAATGTCGCGGGTTGCGTCGATCTGCAAGGCGATGGCGAACTGAATGAGAGCGTCCTGGTTACGCACTTTGTCTGAAGCCGCGTAGTCGAGCGAACGCTGGACGAGGGCGGGATCTTCAAACTCAGGAAGCAGGCGAAGCGAGCCCTCCTGGATTTCAGGATTGGTTGAGGTTTCAGCGATCTTCTGCAATTGGTCAAAGAGCGCGGCGTCGCCGTTGCGGGCGGCGACGGCAAGCGCAGTCTGGCCCAGCGTCGGGTCGACGGAGGCCGGGTCGGCCAAGTACATTTCCGTGATCTGCCGGGCCTGGGCGAGCACTGCGCGGTCTTTGCCGTAGTATCCGAGAAGCTCGAACAGGTGCGCGCGCAGGTCTATTGTGTTGGGCGAATCGCCTGGTGAGGGGGTCCCAAGTTTCGCATATTCCGGAGCAAAGGTCGAGCGAATCCAGGCGGCAAGCGCGGCTTTTTCCTCCGATGTCCCGGCCACTCGATCGTAGATTGCGTCGACACCGCCGATGGCGTTGCTCAGCACTTCAGCGTTGGGGTCAGATTTGAGCGCGGTGGCCAGGTCGAGATAGCTGCCGACCGGAGCCTTGTTGGAACGAACCTGCGCCCACTCGTCTCCGATGAGACTAATGCGCTCTGTGGGAGCAAGGCCGGTTTCGATATTGGCCACGAGGGTCGCGTAGACGCTGGGCGGATAGGCGGTGCGGTAGTAGCCTTTGCCTCCTGCGTTGGCGAAGAAGAGACCGGAGGTTGGAGTTTTCAGAGTGGAGTCGACGGGCTTGAGGACTTCGCACCGCTGCGTGTCCATACCTGATTTAAAACAGACTGGAATGGTCCATTTCTGCGAGGGGTCGGGCTCGATGCTGGGGCTGAGGAAGAAGCGTTTTTGGATGACGGAGACTTTGCCGCCGGCCAGTTCACCGAAGGTGAGAATGGGTTCGCCGGGCTGAGCTACAAACGACTCCATAATCTTGTCCACGGGCTTGTGGCTTGTGGCAGTCTGTGCGTTCCAAAAATCTTCCGCAGTCGCATTGGAATAAAGGTGCGCAGAGAGATACGCGTGCACGCCCTTGCGGAATGTCTCAGGGCCGAGGTAATTCTCAACGGTCAGCAGCACGTCGCTTGCTTTGCCGTAGGAGATGCCGTCGAACATTTCTTCGATCTCGTCGCGGGTTTCCGCTTTGGCGCGAATAGCGCGCGTGGTGGGTGCGGCGTCGAGGCCGAGGGTCTGATCTTCGCCGCTGGCCACCATCTGGTCGATGTTCCACTCCGGGTGCATGGCGGCGACGGGCTTGTTTTCCATCCAGGTGGCAAAGCCTTCGTTGAGCCAGATGTTATCCCACCACTTCATGGTCACCAGGTCGCCGAACCATTGGTGCGCCATCTCATGCGCGATGACCAGGGCTACTTCGCGTTTGGCATCGACGGAGGCATTTTTCGGGTCGAGGAGCATGTCGGTTTCGCGATAGGTGATGGCCCCGAAGTTCTCCATGGCGCCGGCTTCGAAGTCGGGCAGCGCGATCAGGTCGAGTTTCTTGAGGGGGTAGGGAATGCCGAAGTAGGTGTTGTAGTAGTGGAGCACGTACTTGGCAACTTCTACCGAATAAGGCGTGAGCGCGACTTTGTCGGGCGTTGCGCAGCCGCGGATCTGAACGCCATCCGATTCGCCGGAGGTGCACTGGAAATCGCCAACCAGGAAGGCGACGAGGTAGGTGGACATCCTGGGCGTGGTGAAGAACTTGAGCGTGTGCTTGCCGGCAGTGGGGCCGGGCGTGTCCGACTCGATGGGGCTGTTGGAGATGGCCGTGTCGCCTTTGTCGACGATGAGCGTGACGTCATAGGTGGCTTTAAAGGCAGGCTCGTCGAATGAAGGGAAGGCGCGGCGCGCATCGGTGGATTCGAACTGCGTAACGGCGTAGTTGCGGCGTGCGGTTTTAGAGAGATAGAAGCCGCGCAGTTCATTGTTGAGGATGCCGGTATAGGCGATGGAGAGCGTGGCTTTGCCGGCTGCAAGCTTGTTGGGGAAGGTGAAGGTGGCCTGCTCCTTGTTCTTCTCCTCGCTGATGGTTGCCGTCTGCTGCTTGCCTTCGGCGCTGACCGTGGCGGATTGGAAGGCGATTTGGACGGCATTGAGCGTGATGTGGTCGGTGGGCTCGGCGAGAGTGACGTCGATGGATTCAACACCGGTGAATGTCGCAGCCGTGAGGTTGGGCGTGAGGGTGAGAGTGTAGTGGTCGGGGCGGACTGTGTCAGGGAGGCGTTGAGCGAAGGCGGACGCTGGAACCAGGGAGAGAACTACGGCTGCGGCGCAAAGAATGGTGCGAGAAAAGGGAGAGGAACAACGAAACTTCATGAACACCTCGTGTGGGGGGGATTTATTCGTTGGCCGAGTGCTTTCTCGCGAGCAGCGAATCAAGGAACAAGAGGCAGGCTCCGGTAACGATGGAGGAGTCGGCCAGGTTGAAGTCGGGCCAATGGTAGGTAAAGATGTGGACCTCGATAAAGTCGACGACCGAGCCGTAGAGGATGCGGTCGTGGAGGTTGCCGAGTGCTCCGCCCAGGACAAGGGCGAGGGCGACCGTGATGAGGGAGAAACGGTTGCCCATGCGCACCAGCACGATCAAAACAACGAGCGCCAGGATGGAGCCGAAGGTGGCCAGGGCCCAGCGCACGACATGGGGAGACGCGGACTCAGCGAAAAGGGAGAAGGCAGCGCCGTCGTTGGTCCAATGGCTGATGGCGAGGACGTGGGGAATGATTGGCTTGGAGCTGTAAAGACGGATGTGGGCGGCGACCCAGGTCTTTGTGAGCCGGTCGGCGAGGAAGACCAGCGCGGAGATTAGTAATAGCCAGGGTAGACGGCGGGGGAATCGAAAACTCACTGGGCGGACTCCCCTGATTCGGATTGTGGTGGGGCGATGCCCATCTCTTTGAGGGCGGATTGGCAGCGGGTGCAGACGTTTTCCCAGATGCCGTAGGCGGAGACTTCGGGCATGAAGTTCCAGCAGCGGGCGCATTTGTGGCCGCTGGCGGGAAGGACAGCCATCTCAGAACTTGTGCCTTCAAATATCTGGACCTCGGAGACGTTGAGAATCTCCTTCAGACCCGCAAAGTGTCGCTTGAGCAAGTCGAATAACTTACCGGGCGCGGTGATTTTGAGTTGCGCCTCAAGCCCCTTGCCGATCAGTTTTGCCTGGCGCTCGTTCTCAAGCAACACCAAGGCCGCATCACGTACTACGAAGAGCTGCTTCCATTCTTCGAGCAGCTTNNCGGCCTTCGACAGCGGGCAGATATTCCCACACTTCGTCGGCGGTGAAGGTAAGGATGGGCGCGACCAGCCTGACGAGCGCTTCGGTAATCTGCCACAGGACCGTTTGGGCGGAGCGGCGCGCAAGGCTCGTCGGCGCGAAGGTGTACATGCGGTCCTTGAGCACATCGATGTAGAAGCTGCTCAGGTCTACTACTGCGAAGTCGTTGACGGCGTGATAGACGCGATGGAACTCGAAGGCGGCATACCAGGCGCGCACTTTCTCAGTCAGCTCGCGGGTGCGGGCGAGCATGTAGCGATCGAGCGGCAACAGTTCCGACTCGGGCACGCGGTCGCGGACGGGATCGAAGCCGTTGAGGTTGCCGAGCAGAATCTTGAAGGTGTTGCGCAGTTTGCGATAGATGTCGGCGCAGCGCTGCATGAGGTTTTCGCTGGCCGCCATGTCTTCGCGGAAATCAATGGACGCGACCCATAGGCGGACGATTTCGCCGCCCAGGCGGTTGGCGATATCGACGGGATCGACTCCGTTGCCGAGAGACTTGGACATTGCGCGGCCTTGCTCGTCGAGGGTCCAGCCGGCGGTTGACACATTGGAGTATGGGGCGCGGCCGCGCAGGGCGACCGATGTCAGCAAGGACGAATGGAACCAGCCGCGGTGTTGATCGCCGCCTTCAAGGTAGAGGACGGGCACGCCTTCGTTGTTCTGAAAAGCGGTGTAGGCATCCTTGAGGTCGGGATCGCTCTCGGCGACGGCGAACCAGCTTACGCCGGAGTCGAACCAGACATCGAGGATGTCGAATTCCTTGCGGAAGGCGTGGCCGGGCGGGCGGACTTCGCCGCAACTCTTGCAAACGGGGTTTTCCGGCAAGAGTGCTTCGGTAGGAGTCGTGTGCCAGGCCTCGGCGCCTTCGCGGTCGAATAGGTCCACGATTTTCCTGTTGAGCGCAGCGTCCATGATGGGCTGGTTGCAGTTTTCGCAGAGGAAAACCGCGATGGGCACGCCCCAGATGCGCTGCCGGCTGATGCACCAGTC
>PLPU01000299.1:5567-9914 GCA_003159975.1 Acidobacteriaceae bacterium | reverse complement strand
GAGATCGACCTCGATGCGGTGGAGACGAATATCGTGATCTTCCGACTGAAAGATGGGCGGAGTGCGGCGGATCTTGTGGCGCGGCTGAAAGCGCGCGGCATTCTGATCAGCACGGTGGGACGGGATGCGATTCGCCTGGTGACGCACCTGGACGCAGGCCGCGGGGCATGCGTGGAGGCGGCAGAGGCGCTGACGGAGGAGATCGAGGCGGTTGCGCAGGTGGCTTGAAAATCACCCGAATTTCCACAGCGGTGCAGGCCACGCCGTTTTCCAGGATTGCATCTAACGGGAACGGTGGGTCGCTCAAGCCGGTGATCCCCGGTCGCAACCATTTTCGAAACGCAACTATTCCGTCGGCAAGCCGTTGAACAGTACAACGGGCCGGACGTTAAGCGGAATTCCGGAGATACTGAAAACCCCCTGGAGGATTTGGTTAGCCATGAAGAAGATTGCACTGGCAGTATTGCTTGCTTTCGTGCTTGTGCCTGCGGCTACGTTTGCGCAGATCGTAGTTCGCATTGCGCCCCCGGCGCCGATTGTCGAGCGTCGTCCACCACCGCCGGACAGGGGCTTTGTGTGGATTGACGGATACCATCGCTGGGACGGCGGGGCGTACGTCTGGGTTCCGGGCCGGTGGGATCGCCCACCGCATCCGGGCGCACACTGGGTTGCTCACCGCTGGGTTCGCGTACACGATCACTGGGAAATGCGGGAAGGGCACTGGCGCTAGCCACCTGCGGTGGGGCGGACGGCGCTTGCGCGCCAGTTGCGCGGAAGGAGAGCGGGGCTTGCGCCTCGCTCTCTTTGCGTGTGCGATCCAACCGCCCTAGCTTATCTCGATGACGTCGGTTGCGGCGGCAGCGGCGGCTTCGGCGCGGACCATCAGTTTTTCAGCGATGGCGTAGAACTCGGCTGCCTGGGGGCTCTTGGGGCCGGCCAGCGCGACTGGCAGTCCTCGGTCGCCGCCTTCGCGGATGGCGGGGATCAACTCGATGGATCCGAGAAATGGGATGTTGAACTGCTGCGCGGTGCGCTCGGCGCCGCCGCGGGAGAAGATGTCGATCTCGTGGTGGCAGTGCGGGCAGGTAAAGTGACTCATGTTTTCGACGATGCCGAGGACCTCGACATTGACCTGCGCGAACATCTGGAGGGCCTTGCGCGCGTCTTCGAGGCTGACGTCGCTGGGCGTGGAGACGACGACGGCGCCTGTCAGCGGAACGGTCTGGACCAGCGAGATGACCACGTCACCGGTGCCGGGAGGCAGATCGACGATGAGGTAGTCGAGCTCGCCCCATTCCACTTGCTGCAGGAACTGGCGGATGATCTGGTGCANNCATGGGTCCGCGCATGACGAGGGGCTTGTCTCCGGGCGAGATATAGCCGATGGAGATGGTTTTGATGCCGTGGGTGAGATTGGGCTCTATGCGGTTGCCTGCGCCGACCTTGGGCTGCTGGGATGAGCCCATCATGAGCGGGACATTGGGGCCGTAGATGTCGGCGTCGATGAGGCCGACGCGCTGGCCGAGCCGCGAGAGTGCAATGGCCAGGTTGACGGCGACGGTGGTTTTGCCGACACCGCCCTTGCCGGAACCGACTGCGACGATCTTGGAGACGCCGGGCAATGCTACCGGCGAAGGCATAGCTGGTGAGTGGGCCATAGTGTTCTAGTTGCTCCTTATACGAACCGCGGTTCGGGATAAAACTGTTCTTGCTCTCTCTGATTAAGGTTTGAGGACGGCCGTTTCATCCTGTGCGGCGGATTCGAGCTTGGCCTGCTTGCGGTGATTGGCTTCGGCCTCACGGTGTTCGCGGCGGCGCAGAGCGCCTTCATAGCGGCGAATTTCGTCGGGAGTTTCGGGAATGAGACCGGGAACCTTCTGGCGTCGGCCCTCCTTGTCGATGGCAACGAAGACCAGGTAGGCGCTGGCCACGTGGCAGAGCGTGGAGGTCAGGGTGTTTTCGGCCCAGACCTTGACGCCGACTTCCATCGACGTGGAAAACGCGCGGTTGACGCTGGACTTGAGGGTGAGCAGGTCGCCCAGGTGCACGGGGCGGATGAAGTCAATGTGGTCCATTGCCGCGGTCACGACGTGGGTGCGGGAATGCCGATAGGCGGCCATGGCGCCGGTGAGATCGATAAAGTGCATGAGGCGCCCGCCGAGCAGGTTGCCGAGGGTATTGGTGTCGTTGGGGAGGATGATCTCCGTCATCTCCGATTGCGAATTGGCCACGGTGCGGGCGGTGGGGCTGGCTGGTGAGGCACTCATTCTGCGAATTCTCCCTTGCCTGATTGGTTGGGATTCCGGGTGACCGCGACCTAAGTCCGGTTCATGACTGCGGTCCAGTTACAATGGGACAGGCGGCGGCCGTTCCGGTCAGGCATACAGTTCCAGTTTCGGCAATCGCAGCCAATTACGCAAATAGGACAGAGCCCAAGCGGGTCTGAAATCGAGGGAATGGACAAGATTACGGGATTAAGAGAGATTCTGGCGCTGGACCCGAAGAACAGCTTTGCACGATATGGGATAGCGATGGAACTCGCCCAGCGGGGCGAGACAGCCGCGGCAGTGAACGAGTTCGACACGCTGCTGGCATTCGACCCGGATTACACTGCCGGCTACTTCATGGCGGCACAGACGCTGGCCAATGCGGGACGGACGGCAGAGGCGATCGAGCGTCTAAAGGCCGGCATAGGATGCGCGGCGCGGGCCGGCAACAGCCATGCGCAGAGCGAGATGCAAGGAATGCTCGACGAGCTCGACCGGTAAGCTGATTTTGAGCCGTGTGGTTCGGCGGCATCCATCTTTTTGGATGATTGGGATTATATCGCGGCACAAAATGTAATCTTTTTTAACCTGATTTGCATCTAAGGAAACGATATGGCGAAATATTCCATTGTCGTGCCGTTTCACAACGAAGAAGAGAACGTCACGGCGCTCTACGCCCGCCTGAAACAGGTGATGGAACAAGTGGGCGAAAGTTTCGAACTGGTATTGGTGGAGGACGGTTCGAACGATCGCACCTACAAGTTGCTGGAAGAGATTGCGGCGGTAGATAGCCGCGTGCTGGTGGTGAAGCTGCGGCGAAACTTCGGGCAGACATCGGCGCTGGCTGCCGGGTTTGACCATGCCTCGGGCGAGTTCATTCTGGCCATGGACGGCGATCTGCAACACGACCCGAACGATATTCCCGCTTTCCTTGAAAAGCTGGAGGAGGGATACGATGTGGTTTCGGGCTGGCGCAAGGATCGGATCGACAACTTCTTCCTGCGTCGGATTCCCTCAAGCTGCGCCAACTGGCTGATGGCCAGGTTGTCGGGCGTGGACATTCACGACTTCGGCACCACGTTCAAGGCTTATCGCCGCGAGGTGATCCAGAATATTCCTCTGTATGGCGAGATGCACCGTTTCATTCCAGCTTTGGCAAGCTGGTATGGCGCATCGATCTGCGAGATTCCGATCAGGAATATTAACCGCGAGAAGGGCAAGAGCCATTACGGCATCGGCCGCACTTTTCGGGTCTTCTTCGATCTGCTGACCGTCCGCTTCCTGCTTAAGTACATGAGCAGGCCGCTGCATTTCTTCGGTGGACTCGGTGCGCTGGGGATCATGGCGGGAAGCACGATCTCAGCCTACCTGCTGGCGATGAAAGTGCTTGAGCCGCACCAGAACGTGATGGATCAGCATGGACCGATGTTCGTGATTGGCGCGGTGTTGATTGTGGCCGGCCTGCAGATGCTTGCCATCGGCATGTTGGGCGAGTTGCAGGTGAGGCACTATTTCACCAGCCAGCATCCAACGCCTTACGCCATCGACCGCCTGGTGCGTCTGGCTTCGCCGGAGGAGCAAAGCCTGCTGTCAGAGGAGCGGGAAGGCGGGTTCTAAAAACAGGGACTAGGGACTAAGGGACTAAGGGATTAGAAAAGCCCCGCTTGGACATTGTCTGGGTGGGGATTTTCATTTTTGACGGAACTCCGTTCTGGGCGAGCCGTTCATCCGCTTGATTTTCAAAATCATCCGATGGTTCCATTATTGGTACCATGGGTGTGGATCGGAAATTAGAGCGCGCGAGGCGCATGCTGAAGTGAGAACGAAGGATCTTGACCGCTATACCTATCGGGTAACCTGGTCGCCGGAAGACGGTGAATACGTTGGCCTCTGCGCGGAGTTTCCTTCGCTAAGCTGGCTGGCATCGAGTCCCGAGGCCGCGTTATCCGGCGCGCGCAGGATTGTGGCTGCGGCCGTGGACGATATGAGGACCAATGGCGAGGCCCCGCCGACTCCTTTGGCCGAGAAGCGCTACAGCGGCGAGTTTCGTGTTCGGATTCCTCCCCATGTCCATCGGGCG
>PLPU01000299.1:0-5549 GCA_003159975.1 Acidobacteriaceae bacterium | reverse complement strand
TGAGATGAAAGCGATCCAGATTCACGAAACAGGCGGGCCGGAGGTTTTGAAGCTGGCCGATTTGCCCATCCCGCAGCCGGGACCGGGGCAGGTGTTGATCCGCGTGGAAGCCATCGGGGTCAACTTCGTCGAGATTTATTTTCGCAAGGGCGTATACAAGGCGGCGCTGCCGCTGACGCCCGGAAGCGAAGCCGCGGGCACGGTTGAGGAGCTTGGTCCAGGCGTGAATGGGTTCGCCACGGGGGACGCTGTAGCATCTTCCAGCGTCCTGGGCAGCTATGCCGAGTATGCGCTGGTTCCGGCGGCACAACTGGTGAAGATGCCGGACGGCCTGAGCATGGAGCAGGCGGCTGCCGCCATGCTGCAGGGAATGACGGCGCACTACCTGGCTTATTCGACCTTTCCGCTCAAGGCAGGCGACACCGCGTTGGTGCATGCCGGGGCCGGCGGCGTTGGCCTGCTGCTGACGCAGATGGCGGTGCGGTTGGGTGCGCGGGTGATTACAACGGTCTCGTCGGATGCCAAAGCGGAGCTGTCGCGCGAGGCGGGCGCTTCCGCTGTGATTCTCTACACAGAGGAGAATTTCGAGACGGAGGTCAAGCGGCTCACCGGGGGCAAGGGAGTCGATGTGGTCTACGACTCGGTGGGCAAAACGACTTTCGATCAGAGCTTGAACTGCCTGCGTCCGCGTGGATTGTTGGCGCTGTTTGGCGCGTCCAGCGGCCCGGTGCCACCCTTCGACCTGACTCAGCTCAATGGGAAGGGATCGCTGTTTGTGACCCGGCCTTCGCTTTGGCACTACATCGCCACGCGGGCCGAGCTCGAGTGGCGCGCCGGCGATGTGCTGGGCTGGGCGTCGAAGGGCGAACTCAAACTGCGGACCGAGTTTGTGTACGATCTGGCCGACGTCGCACAGGCGCAGACCGACCTGGAAGGCCGGAAGACGACGGGCAAGATCCTGCTGGAGCCGTAAAAACAGTTGTCAGTGATCAGTTGTCAGCGATCAGTTTGTTGCCCCGGCCCGGGCTTGGTTCGTCGTAGAGCCAATGCAGACACGCGCAATATCGAGCTGATCGCTGAAAGCTAAGGAAAGGACCATGACTGCAATCTCGATCAGCCCCACCGATCATGTCTTTGTGCTCACCGGCGCCGGCATCAGCGCCGAGAGCGGGCTGCCTACGTTTCGCGCTTCGGATGGATTGTGGGCGGGGCACCGCATTGAGGATGTTTGCACGCCGGAAGCATGGGAGCGCAATCCGGGGCTGGTGTGGGAGTTTTATTCGCAGCGGCGTGCGGACGGCGCAAAGGCTCAGCCGAACCCGGCGCACATCGCACTGGCGGAGCTCGAACATAAACTGGGCGAGCGCTTCTTTCTTTGTACACAGAATGTGGACGACCTGCATGAGCGGGCGGGAAGCAAGCGGCTGGTACACATGCATGGGGAACTGGCCAAATCGCGCTGCGGGGACGAGTGCGGCGAACCGCCGGTGACGGATCACATGGTGTACAAGAGCCTGAGCGCCGTGGGACGCTGCTCGTGCGGGGCGCGGATGCGGCCGCATATTGTGTTCTTTGGCGAGATTCCGCTGGAGATGGATCGGATTCAGCGGGAGATTGCGAAGGCGTCGTTGATGGTGGTGGTGGGGACTTCGGGGTCGGTGTATCCGGCGGCTAACTTTGTGCATTGGGCGCGGCAGGGTGGTGCGCGGACGGTGTATGTAGGGCCCGAGGCGCCGCTGAATGCGTCGGCGTTTACGCATGTGGTGGAGGGGAAGGCCGGAGAAGTGCTGCCTGGGTTGTTTGCCGTCGTGGGCAGTTAGAGCTTGCTCGACATGCGATGCCGGGATTCGTTTGCAGCTCTAATGAGGTGCGGGAGGGAATCGACGATCCCCTCCCGCGCCGCACGAACTACTGCACGTCGCTCACCTTGCCGTCTTTGAAGGTGACTTTCATGCCGTTGTAGTAGTAGATGACCTTGGGTCCCAGATTGGCGATCCTGGTAGGCGCGCCGAGGGCCGCTTTAACCTGGTCAGTGGTCTGGCCCAACTCGACAGATGGAGGAGGACCAGCGGGAGCGGGCGGAGCTGCATCGGCGGCGCCTGCGGGCGGGGCTGCTCCACCGCTATCCTGAGCAGCCTCGGCGGCCACGTCTTTTTCAGACTGCGCGGCCTGCTGGTCCTGGGCCTGGAGGTCCGCTCCCACGTTGGGATCCGGCGGAGGCGCGGCAGCGGCATACTGCGATTGCACCGGCGGGGCCGACGCGGACGGCGGAAGCGCGGGTACACCGCCCGAGCCCTGCTTGTCCTGAAGATCTTTCAGGCCCTGATCGATGGTCTCGCGCATGTGGTTCTGCATCTCCTGCAGGTCGGTCAACTGAACCTGCACGGTGAGGGAGATCTGGCACTCGGGGTTGCCCTTGCTGGAGAGAACGACCAGGTTCGCCGAAGTTGCGTCGGCGGCGGGAGCCTCGCGCATTTGAAGCGTGTCGCCGTCGCTCACCACGCATTCCTGTCCGGAGGCGTCGGTTACATCCAGGTTGCCGCCGGCCACGAAGACGTGGGGACGGCCGTCGCTGAGCAGGCGAGCGATGCCGCTGGAGCCGGGATCGATGTCCTGGTTGGCGGCATTCTGTGTGGCTTCCTGATTTTCAAGCGCCAACTGGGCCTTCACCTCGTCGGCGATCATCTGCTTCACTTCGGGGGTAAGCACAGGCTGTCCGCCTGCCGGTGGAGGAGCGCCGGCTTCTTCTTGTGCTTCCTGATGCGCAGCGTAGGCGGCCTGCAAATCCTGCGAGACAATGTAGTCGGTTAGCCAGAAGGCGGCGGAGGGATAGACCGGATAGGGCTGGAAGTATCCGCCGTAGAAGCCGAACCAGGGATTGCCTGCCCATCCCCATCCAAAGGTGATTGGCGCGGCCCATGGGTTGTAGGCCCAGCCGTAGAATCCCCGGGAAAAGTAGAAGCCGGGCGCGTACACGTTCAACATCATTCCGTGGTAGCCGTAGCCGCGATAGAAGCGGTTGTACTCGTGGCCATGGTAGAAGTAGGAGCGCCGGGCGAAATCGTGGCCATGGTAACTATAGCCGCGCTCCACATATCCGCGGCGGCCCCGCTCTGAAACCATCCGGCTGCCGTCATGGCGCTGCACGGAGACTCTGCGTCCGCCGCCCAGGTTGTTATGGGTGTCCATGCCCCTCCTGGCGTCATGCACGTCGCTGACCTTGCCTCCGGGGCGGGTGCGAACGGCGCTGCCGCCCTTGGTGACATGCTCGGTACTGCCCTTGGGCGCGGGACGGTTGATGGGCCCGGCGGTCTTGGTGGTGGCGTGGCCGGCAGCTCCCGCACCCGCTCCACCTGGGTGTGCTCCACCAGCCGTGGTGGTGTGCGCGCCACCGGTTGTCGTAGTCGTGTGCGCGCCATCAGTTGTTGTAGTCGTATGAGAGCCACCGGCTGTTGTAGTCGTGTGTGCGCCACCGGTTGTCGTAGTGGTATGCGAGCCAGTCGTGGTGGTTGTGTGCGTGCCGCCAGCTGCGCTTCCGCCGGTCTTTGGAGCGGCGGAAGGTGCTTTGGGCGCCGCTTTGGGCGCCGCGGGCTTGGGAGCGGGCGCAGCCGGTTTCTTTTGATATGCGCCTGCCAGGCAGGTCGTGCCCAGCAGTCCGGCAAGAATCAGTCCTGCCGAACCGTGCTTGAACGCGTTGCGAAAGCTGTACATGGTCATCTTGTCCTCATTCCTGTCTCATGCGCGTACCGTTGGCGAAGCGCGGGCACATTATTCAACGTTGCTGACTTTTCCATTGGTGAAGGTCACCTTCATATCTTTGTAATAGAAGATTTCCTTTGCTCCCAGTTTGGCGATCCTCACTGGTTGTCCGAAGCCCGCAGTCACCTGATCCCTGGTCTGGCCGATAGCGATTGTTGGTGGCGGCGCATCGGAGGGTGGAGGCGGCGGCGCAATATCCGCGATGGGTGCTGGAGAGGGGATGGGCGCCGGTGCGGGCGCTGCTGCGGGGGCATCGGCCGCTTGACCGCCTTGATCGGCTTGGCCACCCTTGCTGCTGTCGTCGGGAGGTTGAACCGTAATAAGCTCCGAGAAGGTCTTCGCAAAATCGTCCGGCGGCGGCACGGAACCTTTCTGTAAGGGAAACTTGATTTCGCCGTAGTAACGAACCTGATTGCCTTGCGGGTCGGGATAGGGATCGCTGAAGGTGCTGACCAGGATACCGTCTTTCTGGACGGCAATGCCGGTGATCCAGAACTTCTCTCCGGCAACGAACTTGCGCGATGCGCAACCGTTGTTGGCTGCGTCAGTGACGCTGCCTCCTCCGCCGAACGGGAGATGGCCTTTGAAGAAAGACTTTGCGGCATCCTTGGCGCGATTGTTGTAATTCGCCGCCAAAACCCCGCCGCTATAGGTATTTGAAAATGCATAGGAAGAGGATGAACTGCACATCATCAGCCCGTCTTTTTGCAGCACCACAACATCGCCGGCGGTAACAATATCCGAGTGATCGGCGGTGGGCTTTGTGACCTTGACTTGAGAGACGAGTTTTGCCTGGATAAGCGTGGCGGGGTCGCCTGCCTGCGCTTGAATCCCGACGGTAAGTACAGCCGCCATTGCGGCGAGACCGAATGCACCGAGCTTCTGCGCTTTCACCATCATTCACGTCCATTTCATGGGTTGCGGGGTTTGCTAGTTGCCCGAAACGGTAAACCACGGTATTGGCGATGTCAAGGAAAACTATGAGGCACGCATGCTCTCGGAGTCTTTCTGCTCCAACACACTAATCAAACGGAAGTTCCGAAGATTTTCATTTTTCTTTCTTTTGAGATAGATCGGCCAAGGGCGGGAAGATATCAGGCGGACAAAGCGAGTAACAGGATACAGGTGATGTTATCCTGGCCGCCGCGCCGCTTGGCCAGGTCAATGAGGTTGAAGCAAGCGGACTCGAAGGTGGACGAGGCGAGTACGGATGCGATCTCTTCCTGAGCAAAATAGCGAGTGAGGCCGTCAGTAACCAGCAGAACGGCGGTGCCCGGCTTGAGATCGACAGAGAAGAAATCGGGCTGCACTTGCGCGGCCACGCCGACTGCGCGGGTAATTACGGACTCCATGCCGCGGAGGTCGGCGGTATGTGCGTTCTCGATGGTGAGTGTGCCGTTGCGGATAAGTTCGTTGATATAGGAATGGTCGACGGTAAGTTGCACGCATTGACCGTCCTGGATGATATAGGCACGGCTATCGCCGACGTTACCCACGATAAGTTTGTTTCCATCGAGTGCGGCAGCCACGGCGGTGGTTCCCATGCCGCGGTTCTCGGGGATCTGCCCATTCTCCCATACATCTGTGTTTGCGGCGTTGATGGCGAGGAGCAACCGGGTGCTGATGGGTGCGCCCGAAGCTGCGGTAGCGGCGAAGCTATCGACGATGGCGGCGACCGCGTGGGAACTGGCGACTTCGCCACTGGCCATGCCGCCCATGCCGTCGCATACGACGAAAATTCCGAGCGACTCGTCGTAGCCGAAGGCGTCTTCGTTGTTGGTTCGAACGCA
>PLPU01000016.1:0-18532 GCA_003159975.1 Acidobacteriaceae bacterium | reverse complement strand
TGGAGCCTGTGGTGTTATTCGACCAGGCGCGGCCGGGCGACAAGGTTACGGTTGCCGTGAAGCTGCTGCACACGGTGGATGCGAAGAGCTTTCGCGGCGCGACCATGCGGGTTGAATTTGCGGAAAGCAGGCCGAATCCAGAGGATCTGCGGATGGAGTTTCTGTCGGCGGCGCTGCTGGTGCCTTCGCTGGCGCCCGGCGATGGTGCACAGATGGCTACGCTGAACGGCGCGATTGCGGCGGTGAATCTGAAGGCGCTGGACCATGCTGCAGCGGGCAGTCCGATTACTAAATCTGAGTCGCAATTCGAATTTGACGTGAGCCTGAAGGCGGCGCACACGAAGCTGGAAGGGCTGCTGCCGTTGATGCAGACGGCGACGTTTCATCTGACCGGCAACTCGCACATCGATGCGGCGTGGCTATGGCCGTGGACCGAGACGGTGGACGTGGTGAAGCGCACGTTCGGGACGGCGCTGCAACTGATGTATGAGTATCCCGAATACACCTATACGCAGAGCGCGGCGCAATACAACGAATGGATGGCGCAAAAGTATCCCGACATGAACGCGGAGATTGCGCGACGCATCAAGGAGGGCCGCTGGGAAGTGGTGGGCGGCATGTGGGTTGAGCCGGACCTGAATATGCCGGATGGCGAATCGCTGGTGCGGCAGTTGCTGGTGGGCAAGCGGTGGTACAAGCAGGCGTATGGCGTCGATGTCAGGATCGGGTGGAATCCGGATTCGTTTGGGTATACGTGGCAGTTGCCGCAGATCTACAAGAAGAGCGGCGTGGATTATTTTGTCACGCAGAAGATGACGTGGAACGACACGAATCAGTTGCCGTTCAAGCTGTTCTGGTGGGAGTCGCCGGATGGGTCGAAGGTGCTTGCGTATTTTCCGCATGATTATGCGAATGACAATTTGAATCCGGTGCGGTTGAGCGAGGATTTGGCGACGGCGCGGACGCGGGCTACGGGCGAGACGGAGATCATGGACCTTTATGGAGTCGGCGATCACGGCGGCGGGCCGACGCGGGCGATATTGGATGAGGGATTCCATTGGGCTGGGCCAAATTCGAACGGCGGAGGACATGTGACGCCGAAGTATCAGTTTGGGATTGCTCAGACCTTTTTCTCGTCGATTGAAAAGCGGATTGCGCCGGAGAGCCCGGTGTGGAATTACCAGTCGATTGCGAAGGGGTATACGGCGCCGCCGGCTGTGGCGGGCAAGGTGGATATTCCGACGTGGAAGAGCGAGCTTTACTTCGAATATCACCGCGGGGTGATGACGACGCAGGCGANNNTCGGGGATTGGGGTGATCTATAAGGATGCGCAGAAGGATTATGACGTGGTGCGGTGGTCGACTAATGAGATTGGGGCTGGGGCGCTGGGTGCGATGGCGGAGAGGATTAATACGCAGACCAAGGACCTCGGACCGATCAAGGTCGTTGTATTCAATCCCCTTGGATGGGCACGTTCAGGCGATGTAACAGTAAAGGTCCAGTTTCCCAGAACCAAACCGGAAAACGTCGTAGTGAGTGATGCGTCCTCAGGCAAGGTCATCTCGGAATCTGGAGAACCTTCTATGGACGCAAACGGAAGCGCGGAACTCAAACTCCACATTGATTCTGTTCCTGCTTTCGGCTACAAGGTACTCAGCGTGGCTCAGGAGAAGACGGACGATTCGTTTACGGCATCGGGTGTGAAATTCACCTCGCAATCAGGAAAGCTGATCCTTGGGAACAAGGCTTTGCGCATCGTGGTTGATAGTTCGACAGGATGCGTCACGAGCATTTTCGATGTTCCTTCCGGATTTGAAACCCTCGCCCCCGGCGCGTGCGGCAATGAGTTGCAAGCGTTCAAAGATACCCCGAAGGATTACGATGCATGGAATATCGATCCAGGAACTCTCGATCGAGCGCCTTCATTGCTCCACGAGACCATTGCAGTCAATCAAGATTGGGAGCACGGCGCGCCCGTGATTCGCGTGAGGCGCCGGTGGCAACAGTCCGATTTCGTACAGACGATAAGCCTTCCCGAGGGGTCCGATCAAATCGATATCGAGAACGACATCGATTGGCATGAGGCGCATGTGCTGCTGAAGGCGGCGTTTCCGCTGGCGGCTTCGGGGCCGTTTGCTACTTACGAGATTCCTTACGGAACCATCGATCGGCCTACTACGCGGAACAACTCGTGGGAGAAGGCGCAGTTTGAGGTTCCGGCCATGCGGTGGGCCGACTTGGGCGGGGTTGGACCCGACGGCAAGGTGCATGGGCTGTCTGTGATCAACAACTCGAAGTATGGGTATGACGCGGCGGGGAACGTGCTGCGGATTACGCTGCTGCGGTCACCAAAGTGGCCCGATCCCGAGGCGGACATGGGGCATCATCACTTCCATTACGCGCTCTATCCTCATGCGGGCACGTGGAAGGATGCGCTGACGGTGCGGCATGGGTGGGAGTACAACTATCCGCTGACCGCGGTGGTGACTACGGCTCATGCTGGGACGCTGCCGGCGGAGCACTCGTTTGCTTCGGTTGCGCCGGAGAACGTGGTGCTGACGGCGGTTAAGAAAGCGGAAGATGCCAATGGGTTAATTTTCCGCGTGTACGAGTGGGCGGGGAAGGCGTCGACGGTGGAGTTTCATGTGCCGCCGGGGGCGACCGGAGCGACTGTGACCAATTTGATGGAGACGCCGGAGGGCGCGCCGCTGACGGTGACGGGCGATGTAGTGAAGGCGCCGGGCGATATTGTAAGAGCGAAAATCGGGCCGTATGAGATTCTGACCATCAGGGTGGACTACCCGGAGGGTGGACCGAAGCAGTAGAGGGTATGGAGCAGTTGGGTATACCCCCGTCTCCCATCCCTGAAAATAAGTGGCTTGTTTTTCAACGGGATAGGGCAGGGGCTGCGCTGTAAGCGGTTGATGGCAATGGAGTTCTTTGCAGATATAAGGCAACAAAGGGGTTACGGGTGCTTGCGTGGGCATCCCGATGGGGTGAAAGGTGCGATGTCTTGATTGTGCGCCAACGGAGGGAATTAATACGCAAATTGCCGGTGATTATTTTTCGTGGGGCGGACGATTGTGGAAGGCTCGCAGGAGGGGCCCTTTTCGTAGACCTGCGACGCCAAGGGAGGACGTCCCGCAGGGGCTAAAGCCCGACGTCATTCTTTGCATCTTTCGGCNNAAGTCGTGCCCTTTCAAAGCCGGTTTATGGAAAGGTCTGGCATTGTTTCTTCCCACCCATCGCAAAAAGCGCGATGGATGGGGCACGGAGAGATTGTTGAATCGGGAGGGCCTCGGAAACGGGCCGTGGTTTTTGGTACTCTAACGGAGAGGAGTCTCGGTCATGCACATTGCTTCCCCGTTCTTCGTGGTTCCGGTCATCGTGGTTGTTTTCTTTGCGTGCATTTGGTTTGGCGCCAGCACGAAGGAAGATGGGGCTGAGAATCATTGATCGGACCGCTGGCGCGGTCACAGCGCGACTGATCCGTCATTCCTGGCGCAGGCGAATCAGCAGCACGCCCTGCCGCGGGATCTTCAAATTAAACGTCCTCTTGCCGTCATACACGGGATAGCGGATGTCGGGAACAATCTGCGTGAGCCAGCCTTCTTTTTCAAGCTGCTTCTTCTGTCCGGGTGTGGGCTGCGCAGGGCTTCCCATCTTTTTCCATGCGGTATAGGCGTTGCTGTGTTCGGCGTCCATGCGAAACTTGGACGTCCAGACTTTTATTCCCGTGAGACCATCGACGACAAGCGTCACGGGCGCAATCGGAGCGGGCACGTCGGCGTCGTGATAGTTCCAGATCAGCACGTCGACTTCATTGCCATTGATGGTGGCGACGGCGTTGATGTCGGGGGCGGCGACGGCGCTGTGCGCGACGATCTCATCGAGCGGCAGGGCTGCGCTGCTTTCGGTGGCGAGCCACTGGGCCTTTTCGATGGGACTTCGATCGCCATCGCGGCCTGTGCCGCGACCTAACATTCCCATCATGCGGAAGACGTTGAGGACGGGCTTGTCGATGCCGCCGGTGGCCAGCTCGCGGAATCCGGCGAAGGCCAGCTGGTCTTCAAATTCAAAGGCCCAGGTGACTGCGCCCTCGACGGTGACGCCGTATTTCCGTGCCAGTTCATAGGTGCGCATGGTGGCTTCGGCAACGCTGACGCCGTAGAGCGGGCCGTTGCGGTAGCCATTTTGGCTGCCCTGGCAGGCGGCACAGCCTTCGGGATCGCTTTCGCCGAGGATGATGGGCGTGTGCTTCCACTCGGGATAGCTCGAGATGACCTGCATGCCGCGTTCGACGGCGCGAAGTTGGGTGCCGATGCTCATCACGACATGACCGTCAACGAATTTGGGATTGCCTTTGGGGTGGTAGCTGATGAAGTCGAGCGGCGCGCCGGTCTGGCCGGTTGCGGCGTTGATGCCGTGGGCGCAGTGCTCGAGGAACTGACGCAGAAACGGCTCGGAGTGGTCGCTGACGCCGGTGGCTTCAGGGCCTCCGATTTTTGCGTTGGGCAGGGCCTGGCGAATGGCGGCGGCGGTGAAGTCGTAAAGACGATCGTACTCGGCGGGGGTGCCGTGCCAGTAGGGGATATCGGGTTCATTCCAGACCTCCCAGAGCCAGGTTGCGGTCTGGCTGCCGTAGCGATCGCGGAGGTGGGTTGCGTAGGCGAGGACAAGTTTGGACCACTTGGCTTCATCTTTGGGCGGATAGGTCCAGCCGGTGAACATTTCACCCTTGGGAAAGGTGTGGCGGTAGGGCTCGGGGTGGGTGGAAAGCGCCTCGGGCATGAAGCCGATTTCAACGATGGGACGGATGTGCGCGGCGGTCAGGGTGTCGAAAATTCGGTCGGTAAGGTTGAAGTCGTAGACCGGGGTGCCGTCTGGTTTTTCAGTGTAGATGTTGGTCGAACCCCACTTGAGCGAGGCGTCGCCGTTGCCGGTGGTGAAGAGGTTGTGGGGGCGAAAGTAGACCGGAACGGGGCTGAGCGCGGCGAGTTCGCCGAGGAGTTTCTTGCCGTTGGGTGCGTAGAGATAGTTGGGCTCGTCGGCACCGAAGAAGTTCCAGATGGGCGTGTAGGGGCCGGTGGGCTGGGCGGCGTGGACCTGAATGAGGACGGTGGGCGGCGGCGGGGCTGGGATTTGGGCGAAGAGGGAAGTTGCGGCGGGAAGGATGGCCGCCAGAAGCGCCGAGCCGGAGCGGGTAAACGTCTTCTTCATGCGTTCCACGATACCATTGCCGCTGCCGATTCTCTCTCCACGCGCGAGTCGAAGACATCTATTAGAAACTTCGAAGGCAGAACGAAGAGTTGGCGGAGCGGTGCGATTGAAGGAACATTTCAACATTTACGGGCGTATAACTGGGCAAGAGGGCGATAGCCATGGTGGTTAACAGGATGAGTAAGGCTGCGGGCTTGCTGGTTGCGCTGGCGCTGGCGGCCGGGATTGCGGGATGCAGGGTGCATGTGGACAAGGGCGCCAACGGCGAGGATAAGAATGTCCAGGTGGACACGCCTTTTGGTGGGGTTCATGTGAATACCGACCAGACGACGGCTTCGGACCTGGGGCTGCCGGTGTATCCCGGCGCTCAATCGGTGAAGGGCGACGACGAGCACAAGTCGGCGGATGTTCACATGGGTTTTGGAGAGTGGCAGTTGCGGGTGCGGGCGGTGAGCTACTCGACGCCGGACGCTGAAGACAAGGTTGTCACCTTCTACAAGAAGGCGCTGGGCAGGTACGGCGACGTGATTACATGCCAGGGGAATACAGCGGTGGGTACGCCCGTCGCGACCTCAGAAGGGTTGACCTGCGAGGACGACAAGAAGGGCGGCCATGTGCAGATTGGCCACGAGGATTTCGGCAGCGGCAAACACAGCCTGGAGTTGAAGGCCGGGTCGCGGCGTCACCAGCACATTGTAGGATTTGAAACCCCCAAGGATGGCAATACCCGGTTTGCTCTGGTAGCGCTGGATTTGCCCGCGGGGATGGACGGCGGCTCGGATAAGAGCGACTAGGAAGAAACAGGTTTGGATTGGAAAAACCCGGCTCCGATCGTTTGGCTTTGCGGTCTCCCACTCATCGAGCAAGAAGCGCTCGATGAATGGGGCACGGTGCATTTGTAGGGTGAACCGAGGTTTCATCTCCTTGGGGTAAGGCGGAGCCGGTGGTGGGCTAAAGCGAAACGCTGGAAGAGTGCAGGAAGCAAGGCAGAGAAATGGGAGGCAGCGGGGCTTCCCATTCTTTTTGGGCGGGAGGGGCGTGGGATAGCCTACAATTCCAACCAACGGAAAGCACACCCGATCCGACCGGAGATTCCTTTCATGCCTTGGAAAATGTTTCGACTCTTGCCTGCGGCCTGTCTTGCCGCGGCATTGCTGGTTCACGCTGCTGAAAAGCCCAAAGCCGCTCCACCCGCGCCCGCAGCCACCGACCCATACACGGAAATACAACCCGCCACGGAAANNCACGTGATGGAGTTTGGCACCGCGCTGATGGATGGCATCGGGTCACGTCTGACCGGTTCTCCCAACCTGGCCAAGGCCAATGCGTGGACACGCGACACGCTGACCAAAATCGGCCTGGAGAACGCGCACCTGGAAGACTGGGGCGAATTTGGCCTGGGTTGGACTCAGCTGAATACCTGGGCGCGGTTGACAGTGCCGGACACGGCGCCGCTGATTGTGCAGGCTACGCCGTGGTCGCCGTCCACGCCCGGGCCGGTGACGGGAGACGTGGTCTTCGTCAGCATTCAAACGGAAAAGGACTTCGATCAATATAAGGGGAAATTGGCGGGCAAGGTGGTGCTGTTCGGCGCCATGCGTGCAGTTCCGCCGGTGGACAAGGCGCTGTTTGAGCGCTATACCGACCAGGAACTGGCGGACATGGCCGAGTTTCCTGTGAACGGGAATGCAGGGGGTGGCCCGGGCGGTCTTCCGCCGGAGATGATGGCTCGCATGCGCGAACGCATGGAGCGGATGCGGCTGATCGACAAGATTGCCCAGTTCTTTGCCGATGAGAAAGTGGCTGCGGTGATTGAGCCCAGCCGCGACGCCAAGAACGGCGGGGGATCGGGCGGAACGTTCTTCGACGACAACGGCGCAACGCTGGGGCGCACACCTTATATTGCCGAAAACGCAGTGAAGGTGCCTGTGGTGGTGGCGGCAATCGAGAGCTACGGACGGCTCTATCGGCTGACCCAGGCGCACGCGCCGGTGAGCGTCGAAATCGACGTGGAAACCAAGGTCACCGGCGAACATGAGCATGGGTATGACACGGTTGCCGAGATTCCGGGCACCGATCCCAAGCTGAAGGACCAGGTTGTGATGGTCGGCGGCCACCTGGATAGCTGGATCGCCGGTACCGGCGCCACCGATAACGGCGCGGGAACCATTGTGGCCATGGAAGCGGTGCGCATTCTGAAAGCGCTGGACGTGAAGCCGCGGCGGACGATCCGCATTGCGCTGTGGACGGGCGAAGAGGAGGGAATCTTCGGCTCGAAGGGATATTGCACCATTCACTTTGGGTCGGCGAAGACCTCGACCGCGCCGGACCAGATGCAACTGCCGGAGTTCATGCGGCGGTCGGCTGGGCCGCTGGAAGTGAAGTCGGAGCAGAAGCTCGTCTCCGGTTACTTCAACGTCGATAACGGCTCCGGCAAGATACGCGGCATCTACACTCAGGGCAACACGGCCATCGCGCCCATCTTTGCGCAGTGGATTGCTCCGCTGAAGGACCTGGGCGTGACCACCATTACCAACCGAAACACCGGCGGCACCGATCACCTGAGCTTCGACGCAGTGGGCATCCCTGGGTTTCAGTTCATCCAGGATCCGCTGGACTACGAGAGCCGCACGCACCACTCGAATGAAGACGTGGTGGAGCGGCTGCAACCCGCCGATTTGAAGCAGATTGCAACTGTCGAAGCGATCTTTCTCTACAACGCGGCGCAACGCGACCAGATGCTGCCGCGCAAACCGCTGCCGCAACCCGACCTGGAAGAAAAGAGGCGCGCGCCGCTTGAAGGGATATTCCCCGGCGTGGCGCCTGCCGCGGATAAGAAATAGCTTCGCGGGACAAGTGAATTGCAACCGAGTCCGTCTGGCGTGCGATGCGCGTCAGGCGGATTTTTTGAATTGAGTATTGGCGCGAAAGGGTGCTGCTGGTTGTCTTCGCGGTAGCGCGGATTCTGCTACACTGGTTCAAGCGCAATCAAGGGGCCAAACGCGCCAGGCCGCTCCCCAACGATACGCTCTGCAACCCAAGTTCGGGGAGTGGCTCAGCCTGGTAGAGCACCTGGTTCGGGACCAGGGGGTCGGAGGTTCAAATCCTCTCTCCCCGACCAAGAAAACAAAAGAGATATGAGCGATTTCGCACACGCGAAATCGCTTTTTTGTGGCCGCCTCCGAGGGCGGGGCAGATTCCGGCCTCGACAATCGCGGTCGATTGCCGCAATCTACCGCCGAATGTCGCCAAGCGCATAGCTAGCGCGAGGATCGTCGCGGCTTGTGCGGCAGGCTATTCTCTCGCCCGACCTCCGCTGTCGCTCCGGTCGGGCTCGCCATCCCTCTCCTCCATCCCCATCCTCTCCTGCAATGCGGACCAAAGGGTGGGAAACAAAGCAAATACAGGAAGCCACGTCGGGAAGTGATTGCGCCGGATCACGCACCTCCCGATCTTCGCTTTCGGCAGGCCAATCTACCAGGCCGCGAATAGCCTGTTTTATTTATCTCTTAGTAAATAAAAGATTTCCACATTTATTTATCTACTCGATTCGGCCCACGTTGAGTTATAGTGTCGGCAATCTCCACGGTGACTTGCAATGTTCGCCCTCTCGCCGAAAGCTCGCAGGCAGGCACGGGTTGCGGGGCTCGTATGTGCGGCCTACGGAACGGCAATGTTCCTGACCCATGCGTACGTGGCTGCTCATCAGTTTCATCGGGTTGCCCCGGTCGTTTTCAAGCATCCGGTAACACCCGTCCCGAGGAAGCGCTCCCCAAAACAAGAGGGGGCGAAAACATCTCAGGCTTGGGGGACAGCGGCAGAGTCCCCCGCTTCGGCAGTCCCCGCATCTGAACAAACTCAGACCGCAGGGTCGAGTCCGGCCCCAGGCCCTCCCGGTGGTGGCCCCGCTATCGTTCCTACACAGGCCATTCCGGCGGTAATTGTTCCTGGCGGCGGAACGGCTCCGAACTCTCAGGGCTTTGTTCCTGCCAGCGCGCCTGACAGGGTCCAGGGATTCCGACCGGCCTATCGTGGACTGGTTCCTCTCGGCCAGCAGCCGTCGAATTACTCAAACTCGCGCGGCAACCGTCCGCCGCCCCCAATGCCGCGTGGCACACAACGAGCGGCAGGGGGGAATCATCCGCCCGCTCCTCCGCCGAGGCACAGGTGATGACGACAAAAGCGCGAATCTTTGTGGTCGTCTTCTTCGGCACAGCATTCGGCGGTCTCGGTTTTTTCCTTTCCCAATTCTGGGCCTTGCCGCTTGGCGCTGGGGCGGTGCTGCTTGCGTGGAGCTGGATTGCGCCGCAAAAGACGGGGCTGATGCTTGCTCGCGGAAACGACCAAGGAGGTTCCGGAATGATCTTGCCTGCCATTTGGGATGAAAAGGAAGTTAGCCTTGGTTTTACGCGCTACCAGAATAGCCCAAACATGCTGGGCAGCTATGTGAGCGGCATTGTCTCGCGCTTCGTTGTCGGGCAGGATATGCGGACAGTGCAAACCCGGACTGCGTTCCTGGAACAGTTCAACAAATTCGCTGAGGTCGCGCGGGAGAGTTACAAGTGGCAGCGATACATGAACGGTGGGCGGGCCAAGCTGGAAGAAGATGCGGAGGATGTAAAAGCCGAGAGCGTCTTCCGGCAGGCACAGGCGGATTTGGAGTTGGGCGCACTCGACACGGATATCAAACGGCACGAGAAGCTGTTGCAGATTGAGCGACTGAAGCGTGAGCTCGATGAGCTGAACAAACCGGAACCTCCGCCTCCGCCCCCTCCTCCTCCGCCGCTCCCCGCGCCCCCGCGTCCAACAGGTGCCGAGGTCAGAGAACAGCAGAGCCGCGAGCTCAATGAGCGTGAGAACCGGGTCATTGAGCAGATGCGGATTACCAGAACCAATCCGACGCTAAGCGACGAGCAGAAACAGCGGAAGCTGAATGCCCTTGAAGACACGCTCGCGCAAATCCACGAGGAGCAGGCGCGGCTGCTATGAAGACTGTCGTGCTCGGTCACGACGCACTGAATCGTGCGGTCGAACTCTCAGCGGCTGATCGCGAAACACACATGCACGTCATCGGCTCCTCCGGCTCGGGAAAGAGCAAATTCCTTGAGCAGATGATGCGCGGGGATTTGGATAACCGGCAGGGCTTTTGCCTGATCGATCCGCACGGAAGCCTGTACGAGGATGTGCTCAACTACTGTTCGCATAAAGTTCTGAACCGCGAAATTGTTCTCTTGAATCTGTCCGAGCCGGCCCAAGTCATCGGCTTCAACCCGTTCAAGAAGGCGCCCGAGGGAGATATTTCCGTCCAGGTGGACGGAATGATTCGAGCGATTACGCGGGCCTGGGGAATGCCCAATACCGACCAGACCCCCACCTTGGAGCGCACTCTTCGCCTGATTTTCATTACGCTTGTAGAACTTGGTCTGCCCTTTCACGCGGCCCACCACATGCTCAATTTCGGGTCTGGTGAAATCCGCGCACAGTTCATAGAAAAGCTATCCTCGCCGCTTATCCGGCAGGAATGGGAAGAACTGCTCGCGCTTCGTTCCAAGGACTGGCGCGCTGAGATGCTCTCGGCTAAGAACCGACTGCTCCGCCTTCTTACCTCGGAAACGCTGGCGCGGTTCTTCAATACAGAGAACGGCGGCATCGATTTGTGCGAGATCATCGACAAGGGCAAAGTGCTGCTTGTCAATCTTGCGCCGAGTGCGAGCCTTTCTGATGAGAACGGCCGCGTCTTCGGCGCACTCCTTCTCAATGAGTTCTTTCAGGCCGCACGGAGACGCAGAGCCGAGCCCGGCAAAACGCTGGCCCCCTACTACCTCTTTCTCGATGAGTTCCAAACCTTCGTCACTCTGGATGTTTCGAACATGCTCGATCAGGTCCGCAAATACAAAGTGTTTGCGGTCCTGGCGCACCAGCGCTTTGGGCAACTGGATGAGGACCTGACGGATGCGGTCCTCACGAACTGCCGCATCAAGGCAGTCTTCGGCGGCCTGCCGGTTGAAATGGCCCGAATGATGGCGCAGGAACTTTTCATCGGCGAACTCGACCCGATGCGCATCAAAGTGGCCATCTACCAAACCAAATTCTGGCCCGAGTACGGAAGAGACCGAGTTTATACAAAGTCCGGAAGCCGAGGCCGCTCTTTGGGCCGAGGGGAAAACACCACGTCAGGCGAGTCGGCGGCTTCCGTTCAGGGCCAGTTCTTCGAGGCACAGCAGTGGTACTCGGGCGATCTGGTCGGCACGAGTATGTCATCTACGGCGGGTATGAGTTCGGCCTCGGGAAGCCACTGGAATGAGACCGACTTTGAAGGCACTGCCGAGGGTGAGGCTGACGTGCCGATTCTCATTCCCGTCCCCTTCCAGGAACTTTCGAGTGTGCAATATTTTACGCTCGAAGAGCAACTGACAGAGCTCACCGCCGCGCTCAAAGGCCAGTTCGGGCGGCACTGCTTCATCAAGATCCATCACCAGAAAACGCAGCCGCTGCGTGTGCCATTCATAAGATCGCATTACACGCCGGAGAAAGTCATCGCCGATTACCAGACGAAGAAACTCACGGCGGAAGGGGCACAAGCGGCGGCGGTCGTGGATGAATGCATCGCGCGGCAAGACGAGGAACTCCGCAGGACTGTGACGGCCACGGCAAACGAACCGAAGGCCAAGTCGAAAGAGCCGCCTCCGTCCTGGGCCGATCTGCTTGGGCGGGAATAATTATGCAGCAGAGACTCCCGAAAACAAGGCGCGCGCCGGAAGCGGTTGCCTCGAAGAGAATTACCGAGCGCAGCATCCAGGTAATTGAAACAATCGCCCGGTATCGTTTTATTTTGGCTCGTGACATCGTGCTCCTTGTGGGTGGCAATGAAGACGTGACCCATCGGCACTTGCAGCAGCTTTACCACCGCGATCTCGTAAATAGATTTACACTCCCCGCTCCCCGGACCGGCGAGTTCATCTATTTTCTCGACAACGCGGCTGGCTTGAGAAAGCTTGGGGATGCTTCCAGTCTCCAAGGTGATTTACTTGACTGGGACGGCATCCGGACAAACCGTGAAAAGTACGGTGAGAGTGCTTCACGCAGCGTAGGCCGCTTTCTATTTATCGAGCACGAGCTGATGATTAGCGCATTCCATGCTGACCTAGAGACCTCTGCCTGCGCTAATGGCGGCGTGGAGGTAAAGCGATGGGTGCAAGGTGCGCCGCTCTGGAACACCCTCCAAGTTGCGCCGAAGCGCAATCTCCCCCACCGCCCGGATGCGCTTTTCACGCTGTACTTCCCAAATGCACCGGATGGCCAGCAATATGCCAACTTCTTATTTGAGGCGGACAGGGAAACTTCCAGCCTGGGGCGCATGCGAGAAAAGCTCGAAGCGCACGTCCAGTTCTTCATGCAAGGCAAGCAGATCGAAGCCTACGGTTTCAGGAAAGTGCGGGCCGTCCTTGTTGAAACACTCTCCGAGGAACATGCGCGGCAGTTGCGCGAATTAGCCAGAGATTTGGCAACCGAGCTTCCGCTTGCGGGGATGTTGTTTTGGTTTTCCTTCATTCCGTCAGTCGGCGGCACGCCGTTCATTCACATTCGGCGTTGGTCGTGCGCGGCAGATGATAGATTGCGGAGTCTTGTGGATTAGGCGAACTGATCGCACGGCACCGGATTCCAGTCGCCATGCCGACATGAACGAAGCCGCTGCGGCGGCAGACGCTTGCGCGTGTTCCCAGACCAACATTTGAGGCCGCCGAGATAGCTTGGTTCGCAGAGAAGGAGGATTCTCTGTGANNAGCTCATGCTTGAGGAGTTGCAGCGCCGCAACTTCGCCGCGACAACCATCCGCACCTACCTGCACGGTGTTTCTCACTTTAGCCGTTACTTTCGCCGCTCGCCCGATCAGCTTGGTCCTGAAGACATTCGCAAGTATCAGGCGATGCTCTTCACCAAGTTGAAGTTCAGCCCGAACACCGTAATCCTGCGGCTGGCGTCACTGCGTTTCTTCTACATTCATGTGTTGAAGCGCAACTGGAGCATCGCCGAGACGCCCTATCCGAAGAAGGTTCGCCACCTTCCAGGGGTACTCAGCCAGGAGGAGGTCGCGCGCCTGATCGACGCTGCGGACTCCCCCTTTCATCGCATCCTGTTGATGACGATGTATGCCACTGGTGCACGCCGCGCAGAAGCTGCCAACCTGAAGGTCAGCGACATCGACAGCCAGCGGATGGTGGTTCACATCCGGGAGGGCAAGGGAGGCAAGGACCGCGATGTAATGCTCAGCCCGAAGCTGCTCGAGGCGCTTCGCACTTACTGGCGGGGACTGCGGCGCAAGCCGAAGGAGTGGCTGTTTCCCGGCAACCGCTGGCACACATCCAGCCATCCTGTAACAACCAAGGTCCTATGGAGTGCCTGCCAGATTGCTGCTGAACGAGCCGGTCTCGAGAACAGGCACATCCATCCGCACACGCTAAGACATTGTTTCGCGACACATCTTCTCGAAGCCGGCGCTGACCTGCGCACGATTCAGATACTGCTCGGCCATCGCGACCTCGAAGTAACGACCATCTATTTGCATCTGTCCCAACGGCATCTCAGCGCGACCGCCAGCCCGCTCGATGCACTGACGTTCTCTTCAGAGGGAGGACACAAGCACAGTTCATGAGTCGGCCTCTCGTGGAGATGGCCGACATTGTTCGCTGTGCCGGACAGGCATTTGTAGAACACAGCCGCAGATGGATCAACTGGCAACACCAGAAGGTGTTGCTGGCCATCGCGCGCTGCCGCACCGCCGCGCTGGGCGGGCATCGCGACCGTTGCACCGGCTGCGGACATGCGATTGCTATCTCCTACAACTCGTGCAGAAATCGCCATTGCCCACGGTGCCAGGGCAACGCGCGCCTGCGCTGGCTCAAGGCGCGCGAGCGGGAACTGCTGCCTACTCGCTATGTCCATGCCGTCTTCACTCTGCCGCGGGAACTGGCCCCGCTCGCGTTACAGAACAAGCGGCTCATCTACAACTTGCTCTTTCACTCCAGCGCTGAGACTCTGCTTGAGATCGCCCGCGATCCACGGCATCTTGGAGCAGAGATCGGTTTCTTCAGCGTGCTCCACAGCTGGAATCAGCGCTTGCAGTTTCATCCTCATATCCACTGCGTACTTGCTGCCGGCGGTCTCGCTCCGGATCACTCAAGCTGGATCTCTGCCCGGCGATCCTTTTTCTTGCCCATCGGCGTGCTCAGCCGCGTCTTCCGCGGCAAGTTCGTCGAGGGACTCCGCAACGCATTCCATCGAGGTGAGTTTCAGTTTCACGGCGAGCTTTTGCCGCTAGCTCATCCGCGCGCCTTCGCTGACTGGCTGAGGGTACTGTTCCGACACGACTGGGTCGTCTACGCCAAACCGCCTTTCGGCGGTCCTGAACATGTGCTGCGCTATCTCGGCGCATACACCCATCGCGTCGCCATCTCCAACTCCAGGCTGGTCGCACTCTCCGAAGGCAACGTCACATTTCGCTGGAGAGATTCCGCGCACGGCAACAAGAAACGGCTCATGACTCTGGCCATCGATGAGTTCCTGCGCCGCTTCCTACTCCACTTGCTGCCGCCTGGTTTCGTGCGCATCCGTAACTTCGGATTCCTCGCCAACCGGAACCGCGCTGCGCTGTTGCCACTATGCCTGCAACTGCTCGGCGGTGCAGAGCAGAGCACCCTTTCAGCAGCACAACCGCCTACCGAAGAGACTCACTCGCTCTGGAATTGTCCAGTCTGCGGCGGAACTATGCGTGTTGTTGAACGCCTCTCTGCCGCCCAACTCCTGCTCCGCTCTCCACCTCAACCAGACCGGTGCGCCGCATGAACCGCTATCAACAGCCTCGGTCCTTGCCCGTGCTTTGGCACGCATGCGGATCCCTTGTCTCAACTAGCCAAAATCTCTCCGCAGCGGTTCTCTCCAACTACCGCACCCTCCCTCCGTGCGCCGCTTCTGTGCTCAATTCATACTTCAAAGAGGCAGCTCGCACTCTTTCCAGCCAGTTCATCCACCCACGGAATGCTTCCGGCCCCATTCAAAGTACATAGGCTTCCCTGTGGGCGGCTTCCTTCAAGTCGCTGTATCAGAAGCGCCCTCCCAAAACTCTTGCAAACTCGAACTGTCGCGCACGGGCGCTCCAGATACAGCACTAAGACTTATAGGTACCCAACACGGTGCGCGGCTTTGAGCATTGCTTCGGAAAGCTGACGACTCGGGTATCGGCCTGCCCGCCCGACGCCTGCGCAACGGCTCGCTCAGAGCGACGAAACCCAGGGAGGCCATTCTGATATCGCCAAGAAGCCGCTCGACTGCACAATCTCTGCTACGATTTGCCAAAGAACGTAGATGACACCCAAAGAGAAGAACATTGACGAAGAAGTTCTGAACCGCATCGCCAAAGCCGTGCGAGACGCTTCCTTTTCACTGGATCTCCGCAACACGAAGATAACAAATGAGACCTTAGGCGCGATTGCCGGTCGTCTCAACGTTCTCACTTCGCTCCAGAATCTTGACATTACCGATTGCTACCGGGTCACAGACCTGACCCCGCTCTCTACTCTTACCTCGCTCCGGAGCCTTAATCTGACCGGTTGCGACAGGATCGCCGACCTGAGTCCCCTCTCTACTCTCAGTTCGCTCCAGAAACTTGACCTAACCTATTGCGACCAGATCGCCGACCTGAGCACGCTCTCCACTCTCACCTCTCTTGAGAGCCTTGACCTAGGCCTTTGCAGACAAATTACTGACCTAACCCCGCTCTCCACTCTAGAGTCCCTCCAGAACCTTGGCCTCGGCTTTTGCGTGCAGATCGTCGACCTAACACCTCTCTCTTCGCTCACACGTCTCAAGAATCTCGACCTGAGGTCGTCCTGCGACCGGATTGCCGACCTGACCCCGCTCTCCTCCCTCACCTCTCTTGAGAGCCTTAACCTCGAGGGTCCAAATCGGATCCCCGCATTAGCCCCCCTCTCGGGTCTTTCATCGCTGAAAGAATTGAACCTCAACTTCTGCGTTGGTGTCGCGGTCTTCTCGCCGGCCCTCCCTCGGCTCCCAGCCTTGAAGACCCTTTATCTCTATGGTTCGTCGTTCCGAGGCCTGCCGCTCCAAGTCTGCGGTGATGGTCCGAAAGAGAACGTACTTAAAAAACTGCGCGCACATTATAAGGATCTCGAACAGGGCGCGGCCCAGGATGCCGAAGTCAAAGTCCTACTTCTCGGCAACGGCGGCGTTGGCAAGACCCAGCTCAGCCGCGGCCTACGCCGGCTGCCATACGATGAGCAAGTACCCTCCACTCATGGAATCCAACTGGAAAGCACAACAATCCTGCTCGACAGCGACCAACCTCCAGTGCGCCTCAACATCTGGGATTTTGGTGGTCAGGAGATCTATCACGGGACTCACTCTCTGTTTGTCCGGGGCTGCTCCGTCTACTTCCTCGTTTGGACGCCAGAGCTGGAGGGCGCAGCCCCATACTTTGAAAACAACATCCTCATGCGCCACCGCTCGCTCCGTTACTGGCTAGATTACTTGCGCGCATTCGCAGGTACAGGGAGCCCGGTAAAAGTGGAGGTGCCGGTGATCGTGATCCAAAGCAAATGCGACACGCCTGAAGATTGCATGGGCCAGCCACCCACCGGCAGCACTGAGGATTTCAGTTTCCTAGACAAAGGTCAGGTCAGCGCAAAGCAAGGCCGGTATCTTGATGAAGTGATGGCCGCACTCAAGAAGGCGGTCCGTCAGGCCCTTCGGCTGCGCGGCCCAATTGCCATCGGCATTGGACGGGCGCGAGTCCGCGACCGTCTGCGCGAGATGGTCCGCGAAAATCCTGAACGGAACCGGCTGGTCGACCGTGCCGATTTTGATCGAATATGCGACCAGGGCCGCGATATCAGCGACAAAGGCGCGTTGCTCGACTACCTCCACTACACTGGAGCCGTTGGCGTCGTCGCCGGACAGATTGTCCTCGACCAGAGTTGGGCTCTGCATGCCATCTACTCTCTCTTCGAACGGAAGCGTGTTCTGCCCCTCCTGCAGGCACTCGGAGGGCGGTTCACGAGAGCGAATCTCGAGGATCTAGCTTGGTCACAGTACAGCCGCACCGAACAAGAGGTCTTTCTGCGGATGATGGCGGACTGTGGAATCTGCTTCCGCGTCCGTGCCCTGCGTGATCAGGAATGGGAGTATATAGCACCAGAACTCCTCCCGGGGTGGCCAGAGGCGGAACGCAAAATCCTCATCCCTGCACAGGTGTCTGAGCCAAGAGCTCAGGCCGAGGCGCGGTTCTCCTTCTTGCATGAAGGCATACTGCGCGACTACCTCTCTCGCATCGGAAAGCATGCCGGGAATGCTGCGAATTATTGGCGATACGGCTTCGCCTTCCGCGAAGAGACTACTGGCAGCATGGTGCTGATGCAGAGCGCATGGGAGAATCAGGAAACCCAATCCGGCCCTGGATCATTGAAGTTCGAGGCTTGGGGCGGAGATGCGGCAGAGCTAGTAGAAATTCTCCTAGCCGATTTGCAGCGTCTGCCCATCGGAGAACAGCCCGTCATCCATTGGAAACGGCGGACCGAGGAGCAGTTATCCCCTACCAGCGTCGCCGATGCCAGCAGAGAGAGATCCGAAGATCTTCTCAGCCTGTCCATCGCACCGATCGGCAGCGAAGCATCCGGAGATCCCGAGGTCTATATCTCCTATGCTTGGGGCGATGAGACCGCAGCCGGCAAAATTCGCGGCGAGATTGCAGACGGTGTCGAAGAGTGCGCTCAGGCTGAGGGTTGGACCGTACGCCGGGACATGAACGAGATAGCTCCCGGAGCCTCGATCTCTGAGTTCATGAGCCGCATCCAGCATGGCGGCCTGATCATCGCGATCCTGAGCCGGCGTTATCTTGAGCGCCCTCGGTGCATGGCGGAACTTTATGGGGTTTTCGTGGATGGGCGCAGCAACCGTAAGGAGTTCCGGAAACGGATCGTCCCGGTCGTGCTGGACGACGCTCACATCGGGACAATCGACGGTCGGGCGGAAGTCGCAAGGTATTGGGAGGCTCAGTATAAGAAAGTCGAACGGAACCTTCGGCGCCTTGGCCGTGAGGACCTTTTGGAGTACTTATCGATGAAGGAATGGTACTTAAAAGTCGGGGGCCTCCTCCATTACATCAGCGATATCAAATGCCCATGGGGGAATGACGCGATTAGAGCGAACAACTACGCAACCCTTCGCGCGATGCTCTCCAGCCGCCGCGCAGGCTCCCGATAGGTACCGACAAACGTCCTAGTGTAGTCCGCCATAAAT
>PLPU01000555.1:0-11469 GCA_003159975.1 Acidobacteriaceae bacterium | reverse complement strand
GGCCTCTTTCTCGCTGTCTACTTTCTCACCCCAAACCTGCGCACGCTCGCGGATTTTGATGCCCCCGCAAACCAATCGCTGATCGCCTGGTGCCCTTCCTACTGGTTCTTTGCTCTGTTCAACCAGTTGAATGGCTCTCTGCCTCTCAAACTCGAATGGCTCGCGGTACGCGCTTGGATCGGCTTGACCGTTGCCCTATGTGGCGCGTCTGTTTCGCTGCTTTTTTGCTACACGCGCACCATGAAAAAGACCGTGGAGGAGCCGGACCTCGTTCCCGGCACCGGCGGCATGCATCGGACGCCGCGCTTCGGCAGCGCTCTTCAAACAGCCATCGTCCTGTTCAGCTTCCGCTCCCTCACCCGAAGCCGCCAGCACCGAGTGATCCTCGCCTTTTTCCTCTCTGTTGTCTTCGCCATCGCGCTGTCCCTTCTACGGAGCGAACTCAACTCACCGGCGCGCCTCCCCGTCAACCAGGACTTCATTGTTCCCAACTTCCTGATGATGACCTTTGCCATCATTGGACTGCGCAGCGTCTTCTCGCTGCCCATCTCCCTCACCGCCAACTGGGTTCTCCGCACCACGCAGCTTTGCTCATCGGATAAGTACGTCGCTGCAACCCGGCGCACTCTGCTTGTCCTCTGCGTCCTTCCCGTCCTGGTCATGACTGCTCTTTTGTCGCTCTCGTTCCGCCCCTGGACACAGGTCGCCGGGCACCTTGCCCTGCTCGCCATCATCGGCTGCATCTTCACCGAAATCAGCCTGATCGGCTTCTACAAAGTCCCGTTCACCTGCTCCTACCTCCCCGGCAAATCAAATATTCAATATGCGTTCTGGGGAGTGCTCATCATCCTCCCGGTGCTCGCCATCTCTTTTGCCCCCTTTGAGCAACAAGCCCTGAACAATCCGATCAGGTTCGCGTGGCTCTCTGCGCTCTTCGCCGCTGCAGATCTGGGCTTATGGACCTTCAATGGCCACCAGGCAAAATCCGCCGTCCTCTACTTTGAAGAACTCCCTCCGGAGATCATCACCACCCTCGGCCTCATCTCGCCTCGCCCCTCAAGCTCCGAGTGATAAATCCTCCAAGTGATACATCGAAGCCTCAACCCGCCATTCGCGACACAGGCCCCTCAAAAAACCAACGGCGACCGCACCAAAGTGCGATCGCCGCCACCCCTAGGAAAATTGTTCTGTTCTTCAGACGCTCTCTTAAAACGCCGCCACCGTCTGCCGCAGGCTATACGAGCTCAGCGTCTTGATGTAATTCCCGCGATCGAATGGCGAAGTATCCGACACCGACCGCCGGCTCAAGCACCCCCGCGTCTCCCAAAGCGAGTTGTATTCGCGCTTTTCCAGCCAGTACTGCAAATCCGCCAGCACCCGGCCGATATGCTCGATCCCGTGAATGTGCAGCGCCGACGCCATCATCGTGATGCCTGCCCCGGCCATAATCCCCTTCAACACATCCTCAGCCGAGTGCACGCCACCAGTAATCGCCAGGTCAATCTTCAGTTGCCCGAAGAGAATTGCCGCCCAGTGCAGCCGAGGCAGCAGTTCCGACGGTGTCGAAAAATGCAGTGTCGGCCTAACTTCCTGCAGCTCGATGTCAAAGTCCGGCTGATAGAACCGGTTGAACAGCACCACGCCCTTCGCACCCGCATCTTCCAACCGCGCAGCCAGGTTCGGAATGCTTGTGAAGGACTGCGAAAGCTTCACCGCCACCGGAACCTTCACCGCGCCTACAACCGCAGCCACCAGTTCCAGCAGTTGAATCTCAAGCTCGGCCGAGGTCTGGCCGCGGCTCGTCGCCAGCGCATACGTATTCAGCTCGATCGCATCCGCGCCTGCCTGTTCCACGTCCTTTGCGTAGCGAATCCAGCCGCCCGTCGTCGCCCCATTCAAGCTGGCCAGAATCGGAATGTTCACCGCCGCTTTCGACCGCCGCACATGTTCGAGATAGACCTCCTGCGTCATACGGTAGTCGTCAAGATCCGGCAGGTAGCCCAGCGACTCCGGAAACGACTCCGTGCCTCGCGAAAGATCTTCGTCCAGCGCCTTCGATTCCAGCTCCAGTTGCTCTTCGAAGAGCGAACACAGCACGATCGCCGCCGCGCCCGCATCCTCCATCCGCCGCACGTTGTCGATCGACTCCGACAGCGGCGTGGACGATACCACGATCGGCCCCTTCAGCTTCAGGCCCAGGTACTTTGTTGAAAGATCGATCATTCCGTGCCTCCATCCACAACCGCGACTGGCTTTTCTTCCACCTTCTCTTCCGGAGCAATATGCGGCGTCTCGCTGCGTCCCGGCATCGCGGCCCGCGCCGAGTACACACGCCACTGCCGCTCCACATCGTCCTGCGCTTCCACCAGCAGCTTCGCCGCCAGGTCCGGATTGCTCCTCGCCAGCATCGTGTAACGCGCTTCACGATACGTGTACTCCTTCAGCCTTATCGCCGGAGCCCTCGAGTCAAGCTGGAATGGATTCTTCCCGCTCTCGCGCAGGTCCGGGTTATAGCGCATCAACGGCCAGTAACCCGACTGCACAGCCAGTTTTTGCTGCTCCAGTCCATGCACCAGGTCGTATCCGTGCGCAATGCAGCTCGAGTACGCAATGATGATCGACGGTCCATCGTGCGCCTCGGCCTCCTGGAACGCCTTCACCACGTGGCTGTCGTTGCCGCCCAGCGCCACCTTGGCCACGTACACTGACCCATAACTCACGGCCTCCATCGCCAGGTCCTTCTTGCCGTTCTTCTTGCCGCTGGCCGCAAACTTGGCCACCGCGCCGCGCGGTGTCGCCTTCGACATCTGTCCACCTGTATTCGAGTAGACCTCCGTGTCCAGCACCAGCACGTTCACGTTCTTCCCCGAGCCCAGCACGTGATCCAGCCCGCCGAACCCGATGTCATACGCCCATCCATCGCCGCCCAGAATCCACACGCTCTTCCGCACCAGCGAATCGGCAATCGCCAGCAGGTTCTTCGCATCGGAAGACGCATTCGCGCCCAGCTTCTCACGCAGCGCCAGCACCCGCTTCCGCTGTTCGCCGATCTCCGTTTCCGTCTTCTGCGAAGCACCGAGAATGTCCGCAACCAACTCCACTCCAACCTCTGCGGCCAGCCGCGTCAGCAGCGTCTCCGCAAAAATCTTCTGCTGATCCAGCGCAACCCGCATGCCGAAACCAAACTCCGCATTATCCTCAAACAGGCTGTTGGCCCACGTCGGTCCGCGTCCCTCTGAATTGCTCGTGTAAGGCGTCGTCGGCAAATTGCCGCCGTAGATCGAAGAACACCCGGTCGCATTCGCAATATACAAACGATCGCCGAACAGTTGCGTCAGCAGCTTGATGTACGCCGTCTCGCCGCAACCCGCGCAAGCCCCTGAAAACTCAAATAACGGCCGCAGCAGTTGAATATCCTTCACCTGCGTATGCGAGAGCTTGCTGCGATCCACCTCCGGCAGTCCCAGGAAGAAATCCCAGTTCTCCCGCTCCGCGTCGCGCAGCGGCAGTTGCGGCGCCATGTTGATCGCCTTGTGGCTCGCATCGCTCTTGCTCTTCACCGGGCACACTTCCACGCACAACGCGCATCCAGTGCAATCTTCAGGCGCCACTTGCAACGTATAGTGGTCCTGCTCCATCGCCTTCCACTTCGGCTTGGCCCACTGGAACGTCGCCGACGCTTTATCCGCAAGCTCCGCGCTGTACACCTTCGAGCGAATCACCGCATGCGGGCAAACCATCACGCACTTGCCGCACTGAATGCAGAGATCCTTGTCCCACACCGGAATGAACTGCGCAATGTTGCGTTTCTCCCACTGCGCCGTCCCCGTCGGAAACGCCCCGCCCGCCGGAATCGCGCTCACCGGCAGCAAATCCCCATGCCCCGCCGCAATCTCTCCCAGCACGTTGCGCACAAACTCCGGCGCCTTCCCTGAAATCGAAGGAATCAGATCGAACTCCGACGTAGCAGCCGCGGGCAGCTCGACCTTCTCCAGATGCGCCAGCGCGTGGTCCACAGCCGCATAATTTTTCTGCACCACCGCATCGCCGCGCTTCCCATACGTCTTGTAGATGGCCTTCTTGATCTGCGCAATTGCATCTTCGCGCGGCAACACCCCGCTGATCGCAAAGAAGCATGTCTGCATGATCGTGTTGATACGCGACCCCATTCCCGCTTCCCGCGCCACCTTGTAGCCGTCGATCACATAAAACTCGATCTTCTTGCGCAGAATCTCCTTCTGCGTCGTCTTCGGCAAATGTTCCCACACCTCCGCCGCCGAGTAAGGCGAATTCAGCAAGAACGTCGCGCCCGGCATCGCCGCTTCCACAATGTCCATCTTTTCCAGGAAGCTGAAGTTATGGCATGCCACAAAACTCGCCCGCGTAATCAGATAACTCGACCGGATCGGATTCGGCCCGAACCGCAAATGGCTCGTCGTCATCGACCCGGACTTCTTCGAGTCGTACACAAAGTAGCCCTGCGCGTAGTTCGGCGTCTCGCTGCCGATAATCTTGATCGAATTCTTGTTCGCGCCCACCGTTCCGTCCGAGCCCAGCCCGTAGAACAGCGCCCGCACCGTCTTCGGATCTTCGGTCGAGAACTCCGGATCGTAATTCAGACTCGTGAACGTAACATCGTCTTCGATCCCGATCGTGAAGTGATTCTTCGGAACCCGCTTGGCCAGCTCGTCGTAAATCCCCTTCACCATCGCCGGTGTAAATTCCTTCGACGAAAGCCCATACCTCCCGCCAATCACCAGCGGCTTCACGGCAAACGGTAATTTCTCGCTCTCCGCCAGCACCGTCAAAATGTCCTGATAGAGCGGCTCACCCAACGAACCTGGCTCCTTCACGCGGTCCAGCACGGCAATTGACTTCACAGTCGCCGGCAGCGCCGCCAGAAATGCGCTCGCGTCGAATGGCCGGTACAAGCGAACCTTCAGCAGTCCGATCTTCTCGCCCTGTTTTGTCAGCAGATCGACAGCCTCTTCCGCCGCCTCTGCGCCCGAGCCCATGATCACAATCACGCGCTCCGCATCCGGNNAACGGATTGCATGCCTCGCGCGCCTGGAAAAACACATCCGGATTCTGCGCCGTCCCGCGAATGATCGGCCGGTCAGGGCTCAGCGCCCGCTGCCTCGCCTCAATGATGAATTTATCGTCCACCATGGCGCGAATCGTTTCGTCGCCGATGGGATAAATCTTGCCAACTTCGTGCGAAGTCCTGAAACCATCGAAGAAATGAACGAAAGGTATACGGGACTCTAGCGTGGCCACCTGTGCCACCAGCGCCATGTCGGCGACCTCTTGCACTGAATTTGAAGCCAGCATCGCCCAACCCGTCGACCGCACCGCCATCACATCCGAGTGGTCGCCAAAAATCGACAACGCATGAGTAGCCAGCGTCCGTGCAGTCACATGCATCGTCGCCGGGGTCAGCTCACCGGCAATCTTGAACATATTTGGAATCATCAGCAGCAAGCCCTGCGACGCGGTAAACGTCGTCGCAAACGCTCCGGCCTGCAACGCGCCGTGCAACGCGCCAGCGGCCCCGCCCTCGCTCTGCAGCTCTTCCACCACCGGCAACGCGCCCCAAATATTCTTCTTCCCCTCCGACCGCCATTGATCGGCCCACTCCGCCATCGGAGACGAGGGGGTAATGGGGTAAATGGCAACAACTTCCGAGAGACGATAGGCCACCGAAGCAGCCGCTTCGTTCCCATCCAAAATCACCATCTTGCCAGCAGTCTTCTGTTCACTCATTCGGTTTTCCTCGCAGCGCGGCCCAGGGAAATCTCCGCTGCATCGAGTCTCATCTCCGGGGTGGAGAGTCGCAGTGATGAGTGACACAGGCCGACATGGCTTTATCATAATGCGGTACAATGTACTATATCTCAATCCCCGCGTGTCGGCGCCCAACATCTCGATTCTGAGATGTGCGACTGCATGAACCTGATCTGAGCAATCCCCGCTAACTTGCTATGCCCGTGCAACGGGCGCTCACTTGCTTCCTCACGGTGGTGTCTAATGTTTCTGGAGACCCCAGATGCAACTGAACCGCCTCTGCGCCATCGCCGCATTTCTTTCCCTCGCTTGCTCTCTCCCAGCCCGCGCCGCCTCTCCCGCCGTCGGTCAGCCCGCGCCCCCGCTCGCTTTCACGCAGCTTTACGGCGCTCCTGAAGGCACAAAGACCGATTGGCCCTCCCTCCACGGCAAAGTTGTCGTCCTTGAATTCTGGGCCACCTGGTGCGCGCCGTGCATTGCCGAGATTCCTCACCTCAACGCGCTCGCCGCCTCGGTCGCCGCCTCGAACGTGCAGTTCATCTCCATCGACGACGAAGACCCCGCCGTGGTCAAAGCCTTCCTCGCAAAAAAGCCCATCGCCGGCTGGGTTGGCCTCGTCGACCCCAAAGCAAAGCTCTTCGAAAGCTACAGCGCCCAGCTCCGCCCCACCGCCATCGTCGTTGACACGGAAGGCCGCGTCGCCGCCTCACTCAACGCCGAACTCATCACCAAAGATCAGCTCGTCTCCCTCGCCGCCGGCAAACCCGTCGCCTTTCCAGAAGACAAGGAAGCCGCCGTCCGCGACAGAATCCTTCAGCAAGCCAAGGCGGCAGCAGCCGATCCGTCAGCCTCTGCCGACACCAAAACCATTCGCCCCCTCTTCGAGATCTCCATCTGGCCCGGCGACCCCGATGGGCAATTCTCCATCACGATGCACATCCGCAGCGACGGCTCGGGCTACTACTATGACGTCAAAGACGGCCCCCTCCCGCTGCTCTACCAGATGATCGCCGGCGTTCCCAAGAGCCGCCTCATTTTCCACGGCGCGGTACCCTCTGCAAAATACTCCCTGCGTATCAGCCTGCCCAACTCCAGCCTCTCTGATATCGCCCCCGCCACGCAACTCGCCCTTGCCTCAGTCGGCAACATGAAGCTCAGCCACGTCGCCACCGAAGAAGATGCTTGGGTACTGCAAGCCACTTCCAAAGCCGCCACCCTGCTCAGTCCCACCGCGTCCCAGCATGGAAGCATCTGCTTCTACAACCAAATGAACAATAAACTCACCATGGTCAAGACCTCTCTCGACGGTTTCGCTCCCCGCCTTGAAGAAGCCCTCGGAGCCCCGGTCGTCAATGAAACCGCCATTCCCGGCGAATTCGATGCCACCCTCGATCTCCCCAAAGGCGACGCCGACGCCATCAAAGCCGCTCTCGAAGCCAATCTCGGCCTCACCCTCGTCAAAGCCCGCCGCAGCATTGACCGCATTGTCCTCGATCCCCTTCCGGACCCGAACCCATCGCCCGCAAAAGCCGCGAATCAACCTGGTCAACCCGACAAGCCCGCCCTCGTCCCCGGACAGCAAGTCCAATCCATCGCCGTTCCCAGACAATAGACCCTGCTTCGCCATCCGTGACCAGGAATCGCTCGCGAGCTGTCTCCCAAATAACCAACCAAACAAGTAATATGGAAAGACTACCGAACCCGAGGTCCCGCATGCCCTCTCGACTTCTCGTGCTCGCAACCGTGCTTTGCTTGTCTTCCGCCCTGTTCGCACAATCGGACGCCCCCAGGCGCTTTCAGCTCTACGGCGGCTACAGTTTCCTGTCCAACTCCCTCAACGGTGTAACCGGATACCACCAGGGACTCAGCGGATTCGATGCCTCCCTGGCCGTCCCCCCCTGGCGCCGCCTGCGCTTCAAAGTCGACTTCGCGTCCTACCGCGGAACCAACCTCGGCGCTCCGCAACACCCGTACTTCATCTTCGCCGGCGGCCAATACTCCGTGCATATTCGAAAAGAAGCCATTTACGCCGAAGCATTGATAGGAGAAGGCGGCGCCAACCAGACCTGGGCTGCCGGCAACGCCATCGGCCAAACGGCGTCCTTTGCGTCCCTCGTCGGGGGCGGATTCGACACGCCCCTCACCCGCCGCATCGCCTTTCGGGTCAGCGCCGGCTATCAGTACTCCTACTTTGCCCTCCAATACCCACATACGGAAGTCCCCTACCGGATTCCCGGCCTCCCCACCAACTTCGGCCGCCTCTCCAGCGGATTGGTCTGGAAGTTCTAAAAACAGCTTGCTGAAAGACCACATTTCAATGCGGATGCGCGAAAGGGCACGACTTCAGAGCTTGCCCTGAGCGTAGTCGAAGGGACCTGATCAAGCCAATAGAAAGAGTCGGGATTTATAGGCTGCGGAGAAACTCCTTCGGACGGTAGGCCCGGGATTTATCCACGGCATAAAGCCAATTGAATGAACCAGGGCTTCAGCACATGAGGTATGTTTGTGAGGGATTTCGGCCAAAATTTGGCCTATTTCCGCAGCCTGCTTAGCCCCTCCAACCAACCCTGAAGAATTGGATCAGTCCGGCGGTGGAACCGCGGCTCCATCCCAGTCGTCGAGACAATTCGAATCAAGCAGAACAACACGGTTCCGTCCCGTCGCTTTGGCCGCATAAAGGGCATGATCGGCAACCGCCAGCAGGGCTTCAGCCGCAGCCGGCCCCTTCGACGGGTTAAACAGAGTTGCGCCCAGGCTGCAGTTGACCTTGAACTCGGATTCACGCGCGCGCACCTGCAGATTTGAGATGGAACCGTGCAGCGTGGCCAGCCTGTGTTCGACAAACTCTGAGGGTATATCGTTCAGAATCAGCAGGAACTCTTCTCCGCCGTAGCGTCCTGCGTGGTCATAGGGACGAATGGCGGCGGCGACCGCGGCGGCAAACCAGCGCAATGCGTCATCCCCTGCCAGGTGCCCATAGGCGTCGTTGACGCGCTTGAAGTGGTCCAGGTCCACCAGCGCAACCACCATGAAAGATCCTTTGCGGCAGGCGCGGTCAATCTCCGCCGTCAGGGCGCGCAGAACTGCGACGCGATTGAACAATCCAGTCAACCCGTCGTGGGTGGCCTGGATGCGCAACTGCTCACGGCTGTCCTCCAGTTCCTTGGTGCGCTTGCGAACCAGGTCTTCCAGTTCTCGGCTCCGCGCGCGCAGGTGGCGCGCACGGGCCTGGTCGACCAGCATGAGCAGCAAAAGGGCAGCCAGGCCACAGAGGACAAGGAACCACCAGTTCCGCCACCACGGCGGAAGAATCTTCACATCGAACAACCCCGGCGACGAAGAAGCATCGAGTGCCGCGTTCTGCGCCATTGCTTCTAACGTGTATTCGCCGGGCGGAAGCGCGGTGAAGACGGCAACCCCATCCGGAGCTTCGATCCAGTCCGGCTGCAATCCCTTCATCCGATAGCGGAAGACCAGCTCGCTGCGGTTGCGCATCTCGGGAGACGAGATTTGGAAGCGCAGCGGCACGGAGGACCACGGCAGTGTGATCTCCTGGGCGCCGGCAAAGTTGGCGTCTCCCCTGCGGACTGCGGTGACGGAGGCCGTAATCGGCGAGGGGTCGAAGATCCGCTCCGGATGCAGCAGGTGAGTCACTCCGCCGCTGGTGCCAACCCACATCGAACCGTCCGGACTGATGCTGAAACCCCCTTGGTCCACATCGTTCCAGATCAGGCCGCTTTCCTGGTTTAAGTGACGCCAGTGACTGCCGTTCCACACCACCAGCCCGGAGTCGGTGCCCAGCCACACCCAGCCGCGCTTGTCGACTTCGATCGCGAGTGGCGCCAGGGCGCGAAAGTCGGCTGGAAGTTCCAGCGCCCCGGCCTGCAGGCGATCGCCCTTCAAGGTCAATCGCCAGGTCCCGTCGTCCCCGGTAACCCAGAATGCCCCATCCGGAGCACAGGACATTGAAAGCAGGGATCCGCGCAAACTGGGGAGGCCGTCGATCGGCGGCGCCGTCCAGGCGCCACCCTTGAAGCGCAACATCTTGTTCCCACCCAGAAACCATAAGTCTCCATTGGAGGCTTCACAGCCCTTTTCGACGCGGGCCGCTACCCCCAGCAACGGATCAAGGGCTGTGACCCGCTGCGGCGTGGATTCGAGTGCATCCGCCGCCCGCATGTACAACCCCGCTTTGGTGGGAAAGAAGATGCGCCCAGTCGAATCCTGGAAGCTGGTGAGGATGAATGCCGGGATATGCCCTGTCACTACAGTGCGGCCAGACTTTTCGTCGATGCGCAGCACGTTGCCGGAAAATGTCCCGGCCCAGAGTGAACCGTCACGATCGGCGCCCATGGTGCTGACCTGGCCATACGTCCAGGAGTGTCCGGTGAAGAGTGGCCCTGCCGCTCCGCTGCGCGGATCGATCCAGCCCGGTCCCTCTTCCGTTCCAACAAACACACGGCCCACACGGGTTGGGAGCACCGTCCAAACCACAGGAGAAGGCAGGCCCTGAACTTCGCCCCACCCCTCCCAGTCCTCGTAGCCGATCCAGTGGTAGAGTCCCCGTCCCAGGCTGCCCAGCCACAGGTCGCCGGCCGAATCGAAAGCCATGCCGGTGATGTGGTTGCTGCGCAGTCCGTTGGCGGAGCCAATCAATCGCCAGTGGTTTCCCTCCCATCGCGCTATACCGTTCTTAAACGGAATGAGCACGCGGCCTTCGCGATCCTCAATCAGCGACATCTGCCGGACAACGCTCTCGAGATTGGGATCGGGAAGGTTACGACCCACAAAACGAGCGGCTCCCCGCAAAAGAGCAACCATCTGGTGCTCCCCAGCCGCCCACAGTGTGCCCGAGCGGTCGAGAAAAACGGAATGCCACTTCGTCTCGGGAACACCCTTGCCCATTCCCCATTCCCTGACCATGTCCGGGCGTGCAACCGGCCAGGAACAAAGTCGGTTGCCGCAGCCCGCCCACGCCACCTGATTGCTGGGCCCGTCGCCGACCACGTTTACGCTCACAAGTGCGCCAAGCTCCGGCATGGCCGACCTCTGCGCAGCCGAAAAGACAGGTGTATACGCGAGCATCGCGCCCTGCGCATCGTGTTCCAGCCGATAGACCTCGGACCCGTCAATCACCAGCAGGGAACGCGCGTCCACTGCGACGATGTGCTGCGCTTCCTCTACATGAATGGGGCTCTTGCCGGCGGCCAGGAATCCCTGCCCGTCCCAGCGGTAGAGATTCTCTTCCGTGCCCACCCAGACGGTGCCGTTGGGATCGGCGTAAATGTCCTGGATGTCGCGATCGAGAATTCCCTGCTGCTGGCCGTACTTCTCAAACCGCGAGCCGAGAAACCGGTAAACTCCATTTTCTGTGCCCATCCAGATGAACCCGGAACGGTCTGTCGTCATCCCCTCGATCGACATGTTCCCCAGCCCTTCGAACTGGCGGTAGGGGTGAAAGACGTACTCCTGCGCCTGAATGCCGGCCGCGAACGCCAGGCAACATGCCCATGCACGAATTGAACCGGTTCGCAGCAAACTGCCCGCTCCGATAAGAGATCCAATTGGAATCGTCTGGCACCGATTCTAGCGGCAAATTGACAGAGGTTCTACATTTACCTGCTGGATCACGACCAAATTTTGGCACTTTCTGAACCCGCAGGAGGATGAAACTCTGGGTGCCCC
>PLPU01000159.1:494-3113 GCA_003159975.1 Acidobacteriaceae bacterium | reverse complement strand
GCAGGGCGAGCAAGGCTCGTCCTTTGACCGACGGCAGAAGCCAGCAAATGAAGTTTTGGGAAGCTGCATTCGGATTGTCCGTGAAATCCGGATCTATTGCAAGTGAATAATACGCAAACTTTTGTTTTCTCCGCATCGCGTAAGTCTTTATTTACCTTCTAATAACTGCGTCGGCAAGAGGCTAAGGTTAGCGTTCCGAGCGGGTGACCAACATCTCATTTTTCCCTTACAAATCGGGGGGTGGCCCAGCTCTTTTTGGATACGAGCTTTCGAGAAAACACACTCGGAGCTGAAGGCCAGGAGCTGGAAGCTACAAACTGCCCTACCAACTCCTTCGCGGCTCTTCGGCCCATGCGGATGCAGTCGGGGATGCCGATGCCTTCGTAGGCATTTCCCGCGAGGCGCAGGCCGGGGAGCTCGGACAATCGCTCGGTGATGCGCTTGATGCGCTCCTGGTGGCCTACCGAATACTGCGCCATGGCGCGACGCCAGCGGGAGACCTGCACCTGTTCCGGCTCAACGGCGGGAGACGCAAGCAGGAACGCGGCTGCGCGGCGGAAGGCAACAGTGACCAGCGTAGCCAGGGTTCGGATGTGGGCGGACGGGCTAATACCGACGGAATCCAGGGCAAGGCTTGTGACGTGCATGGCTCTCCTTCGAAGCCCCCCACAGATTTCGACCTCCGTGGGATTCAGCTGGTTATTTATGGCGGGAATGCCATGAATGCGCAGGCGAAGGGACCAAGACGCTCGAACTGGGGCCTGATCGAGCGAGGCTGAGGGAAGTGGTGCGCCAACAGTTCTCCATTTTGGGAGTTTCGAGTGTACGCGAATCCGCCGATTGTGCAACAGTGAATCAGTGACTCTCTCGACGGTTGATCTATAGGGAGTTGCAGCGACTTGGGGCTATTTGAGGCAACGTTGGACGATTTCCCGCTTCGACAGCCTCGCCGGGTTCTCCTTTTCACTCACCGGTGGGAGCTCGCCAGTTCTCACGGGAGGGTTCACCAGAATGATCCGAAGCTACCGGGGCCAATTGCCCCAAATTGCCGAAGGTTGCTATGTCGATCTCTCCGCGCAGGTGCTTGGAGATGTAACGCTGGGCGCGCACTCCTCGGTGTGGATGAACGCCGTCCTGCGCGGCGATGTGAACTCCATCCGCGTGGGCGCCAACTCCAACGTGCAGGACTGCGCCGTGCTGCACGGGCAGCGCAATCTCTATCCCGTCATCGTGGGCGACTGGGTCACCATCGGCCACAACGCGACGGTCCACGGCTGCGTGGTGGAGGACGCCGTGCTGATCGGCATGGGCGTGACGATCCTCAATCACGCCCACATCGGCGAGGGGTCGATCATTGCAGCCGGCGCGGTCCTTCCCGAACACACAGTGGTGCCGCCGCGAACGCTGTGGGCCGGGGTCCCCGCAAAGATGCGGCGCGAACTCGGCGACAAGGACCGCGCCCTCATCCTCGAATACGCGCAGAACTATCTGGACTACACCGAGATCTACCTTAAGGAGTTGGAGAGTTAGACTGATACCACGCTGACAGCATCGAGCGCGAGATGACAGTGAAGTTTTTCCGCTTTGGGAGAGGCCGCTTGGCAGAAGATCCAACTTTCCAATTCTCGCGGCCGCAGCGACTGAAGCTTGCACGGCTGCTTGCCACTTTGGTTTTGCTGCTCGGCGTTTGCGCCGCAGGTCAAAGCCAAACCGCAATTGTGCCGGATCCACAGCCGTCTTCAGAAGCAAGCGTTGACCCGATACCGGATGCTCCCCAGCCCCAAGCCCCAGCCCAGCCCGCAGCGCCGGCCCAGCCCAGGGACAAGGCCGCTGTAACCCTGGCCAACACCCCGATGCAGATTCTCAAAGAGCAGGCCGCCATTTGGAGCAGGCCAGTTCGCGTGCGTGAATACAACTTTCCCGTCCTCGTGCCGCTCGTTCTGGCTAGCACGCTCACTATGACCGTGGATCACCAGATCATGTCCTCGTCCAAACTCCAGAACGCATCCCTCAACAGCGACGCGAACACCGCTTCCGAAGGTTTGCTGGGCGGCTTCGTGATTGCCCCCGTCGCCATTTATGGCATCGGCTATCTCCACCACGATGAGCACGCAACCGAAACCGGAATCCTCGCCGGGCAAGCCATGGTCGACAGCCTGGTTGTGGATGAAGTGCTCAAGGCGGTCACAATGCGCGAGCGACCCACCCTGGACGGTGCCAAGGGGAAGTTCTTCCAGACCAGCGTGGGCCTCAATTCTTCCTTTCCCTCCACGCACAGCATCATCGCCTGGTCCTCCGCCACCGTGATCGCGTCGGAGTACCGAGGCCCATTGACGCAAATCACGGCCTACGGCCTCGCCACCGGCGTTAGCCTTACACGCGTTCTCGCGCGCCAGCACTTCCCATCGGACGTGCTGGTGGGTAGCGCCGTAGGATGGCTCGTTGGCCGCTACGTCGTCCACAGGCACCGCAAAGACGAATAACAGCGTCTACCAAGCTCTCTCGCCGTCAAGTCAACCGGAAATTCTGATCTCTGATCACTGACAACTGATCTCTGAACACTGTGCCTTTACACCGGCAGCGGGTTGCGCTCAGTGAACTGCCGCTGGTGCCAGTAGG
>PLPU01000159.1:0-471 GCA_003159975.1 Acidobacteriaceae bacterium | reverse complement strand
CGTCGGCCGTTGCAGCAGCCAGTTGAGCGCAATCTGTGGGATGGATTTGCCGGTTTCGGCAGCCACTTTGTCCAGCGCGTCCACCACTGTGTAGAGGTATTCATCGGAAACCTGCGGCCCCATGTCGCCGGTCTTGTGCAGGCGGCTCACTTTGGGCATCGGCTGGCCACGGCGAACCTTGCCGGTCAGGCGCCCCCATCCCAGCGGACTCCAAATCAGCGCGCCTACCTTCTGGTCGAGACCGAGCGGCATCAAATCCCACTCGTATTCGCGGCCGATCAGGGAGTAGTAAACCTGGTGGGCCACAAAACGCGTCCAGCCGTAGCGCTCGGCGACGGCCAGCGACTTCATCAGGTGCCAGCCGGAGAAGTTTGAGCAGGCGATGTACCGCACCTTGCCCTCGCGGACAAACGTGTTCAGCGTGTCCTGCACTTCTTCAATCGGCGAAAGCGCGTCAAAGCCGTGCAGGTG
>PLPU01000130.1:4050-5021 GCA_003159975.1 Acidobacteriaceae bacterium | reverse complement strand
TAGTCGGGGCGCTTATGGAAGGCCACGATACACAGGAAACAACTGAGCGCGTAGAGAATGAAGGTGCCGAAGTTTGATGTGAGCGTGACGGCCAGGATCGAACTCGGCAGCCCCGCCATCTGGTCGTGCGACATGTATCCGAAGCTGGAGAAGATGCCGTGGGGCAGCGCTGCGATGGTAGCGTCCGAGGGCGCGCTTCCGTCGCAGAAGAAGAGCGAGACGCCCACAACGCCGATGGCGGCGGAGATAACGGCCAGCGTCCAGATGGCGCGGCGCGGTGAGAGCGACTTGGCGTGCAGCATGCCGAAATGCTCGGGCGCCTCGTCGTCCTTGCCCATGGCGTAGGTGACGCGTGCGCCGGTGTTCATGCAACTCAGCGTGGTGCCGATCAGCGCCAGAAATACGGTGAAGGCCTCAGCAAGCATGAAGTAATGGCCGTTGCCGTGGCCGAGCAGCGCGTCGCCGACAATGATCATCATGTCGCCAACGGGAGCGGCCGAAGTGGACGCGCTTTGCATGGTGTACCCGGAATTGAGGAAGTAGTTGGCCGCGAAATACTCAATCAGATAACACACCACCCCCTGAATCAAGAGCGATGCGATGACGGCGATGGGAATATGTTTGGTTGGGTTCCTGGCCTCGCCTCCCATCGAGGTAACCGATTCGAAACCGACCAGGATGAGAATCGCAACCGTGGCCTGAATGAAGATGAAACTCAGTTTGTGAGGGGCAACCACCGAGGTTGCCGTTTTGTGCGTCAGGAAGTTGCCGCTTGCGTCCTTTTCGGGATAGTCGATGGTGAACGGAACCGGCTTGCCGGCTGAGTCGAGCAACGGCAGCGGATTGCCGCTGACGTCGCGCACCGTGGAGCCATCCTTGGCGGTCTGAAACTGATAGTTGTAGGTGGCTTGCATCTGCGAGTCGTATTGAAAAGCGGGCGCGCCGGCGGGATGGTCGACACGATATTTGAT
>PLPU01000130.1:1749-4007 GCA_003159975.1 Acidobacteriaceae bacterium | reverse complement strand
ACATAGCCCACGAATACGCCGGTGGTGGCCACCATTACGCCGGGATAGACCCAGTAGTAGAGGTGCGAACCCCAGCCGACGATGAACTTTGCGACGCGCGCGTATTTGAACATCTTGTCCTGGGACAAGAGGGCTTGCTCGGCGTAGTAGTAGCTGGACCCGGTGCCGGGGTAGAGCTTGGAAATCTCGGCATAGGCAACCGCTGTCGCCAGGCAGAGCAGAAGGGCGACAACAATGCCAAACCACATGGAGGGTGAGGTGGTTCCTTCGGTGGCCTGGAGGACGAAGGTGAGCCAAAGGAAGGCGCCGGGGGCGATGAGCGCCATTGCGTTGCTGGTCAGCCCGGTGAGGCCCAGGGTGGACTTCATCTGCGGCGCGTTCTGTTCTGCCATGAGCATTCTCCTGGAAAGTGAGGTTCGTCTGGCTGATCGCGGCGGTATTGCTGCCGGGCATTCTCTTCAAGTGGGCTCGTCCCGGATGTTTGGAGCCCGGTAGATGCGGGCAGATCGGCAATGCAAGCGCAGCGGGCAGCGGAATAAGCTTATGGTCGACTCGCGGAATCAGTCCCGGCATGCGGAATAAGGCAAGCCATTCCGCCCTTGCGCATTGATTCTGCCGCGGTGCTGCGATAGTAAAGCGGGCCGAATAAGGAACCAATAAAGAAAGAACAGACTTCTTTTGATTCGGGCGAGAGGAGTTACCAATGTACAGGTGCACAGTTAGGCGTGCATCGGTCAAGCAGGGACCCAGGCGCTCACCATTGCAGCCGACCTTATCCGGCATTTCTAGTGGGCATGAAGAACATGTATCTCAAATGCAGATCTGGGGATGAGCAAACACGCCCGGCCAACTACTTCTTATCCCGTCTGCCTATNNAAGCAAGTAATCACGCAACATAGAGGCCAGATGGAGAATTGAATTGTCTGTCGCTTCCAAAAGGTGCAAGGAGGAGGCATTGAGTACAGAGACTTCAAATGCGATGCAGGGCACCATCCTGGTGGTGGATGACGACAGCTCCACGCGGCGGGCATTGCGCGTGACGCTGGCCGGATTGGGCTTCACGGTTGTCGAGGCCGCTCGCGGCGAAGAGGCGCTTTCGCTGGTCCGCGTCACCTGGTTCGACGCGGTGTTGCTCGATGTGGATATGCCGGGCATGGGCGGAGTGGAAACCTGCCGCAACATTCGCCGCACCATTGCACGCTTGCCGATCCTGATGTTGAGCGTGATGGACAGCGAGGATGACAAGGTGCTGGCGCTCGACGCCGGCGCCGACGATTACATCACCAAGCCCTTTCAACTGCGGGAACTCACGGCTCGTCTCCGTGCCGCGGTGCGAAGAAGGAATGCCCAGGATTCAAATCGCAGCACGCCGATTCGCCATGGCCAACTGGAACTCGACCCGGTGAAGTACCGTGTGCAGAAATCCGGTCGCGCGATTCATCTTACGCCGAAGGAATTCGAGATGCTCCATTACCTGATGATGCACGCGGGCGAGCCCATTCCCCATGCGCGGCTGCTGAAGTCGGTGTGGGGGCCGGAATATGGGAACGAACTCGAATACCTGCGCACGTTTGTGCGTCAACTGCGCAAGAAAATTGAAGACGATCCCCGCAATCCGCAGTATTTGTTGACAGATGCGTACGTCGGATACCGCTTCAACGAACAGCCGCAGGAGGTATAGGAGTTTTTCGTTCGCGTTCGCAGTAGGAAGATCGCTGATTCATTTCCCAGGCCGGAGGGTTCGGCTCGGCGGCCATGGCCCTGCCGGAGTAATCTGGATTCATCATGAGTCCAACTGCCCAGCCCCAATTGAATACTGTCCAGACCTCCGACTATCGCGAGTCCTATGCCAACAGCGTGCAGGTGCGCGTGAGCGTTTGGGATTTCCAGCTTGTGTTCGGCCTGGCATTGAGCGAAACCCCCGACCAGGTCAACATTCGCAACCACCAGGCCATCTTCCTCAGCCCGCAGCAGGCCAAGGCCCTTTTCAACGTTCTGGGCCAGAATATCGCCCAGTACGAGCAGGCTTTCGGAACCTTGAACCTGGAGCCGATGAGCCACAACTTTCCGCAAGGCCCGGTTAACTGAATCTGAGGGGGACCCTTGCGCCTGACCGGACTCCTGCAGCCGAGAAAAGACGCGCCACTGCCTCTCTGGATGATCTTTCCGGTGATTTTTGCGGCGCTTTACGTCAGCCACTTCGCGCTGCTACGCGTGCCTTATTACTGGGACGAGGCGGGATACTACATTCCCGCGGC
>PLPU01000130.1:0-1599 GCA_003159975.1 Acidobacteriaceae bacterium | reverse complement strand
GCCTGCACCTTGTGGGGACTGGTTTACGCGCTGCCCGATCGGGATCGAAATCCCTGGCTTGCCGCTTTATGGTTCGCCGCTGCAGCCCTATGCAAGGAGACGGCCATTGCCATCCCGCTTACGCTGGCCGCGGTCAGCCTGGTAGAGGGCTTCCGCGGCATTCCGGCGGTGCGTCGCAGGAGTTGGCGCGAGGCTGCCTGGCTTACAAGCTGCGTGCTTCCGCTGGCCTGCTGGTACGCATGGCATTACGCGAAGACCGGCTTCTTGTTCGGCAATCCGGAGTTCCTGCGCTACAACGCCGAGGCTACGCTTGACCCGCTGCGGATCGTGGTTGCGTTCGGCCATCGGCTGCTCCATCTCACCGCGCACATGAACATGTTTGTGCCGGTGCTGATGACCGTGGCCGCCTTGATGCTTGAGCCCAGGCTCGACGCGGAGGGCCACCAGCGCGCCGGCATCAGCCGACCGGCGCTACGGAAGATCCTCCTTCTCCTGCTGGTGAATGCGCTTCTGTTCAGCGTGTTGGGCGGTGCGCTGCTCACGCGCTATCTGCTGCCGATGTATCCGCTGGTGCTGCTGATCGCGGTGACTACTTTTTATCGCCGGGTTCCTTACTGGCAGGGGCTGGCCGCATTTTGCGCGGCGGCGTTTGTCCTCGGCCTGTTCATCAATCCACCTTATGGATTCGCGCCGGAAGATAACCTTGCTTACGCACGCGTCGTTCGGCTTCAGATGGCCGGCATTGCCCAGCTCAGCAAGCGCTATACCGGCGCGACTGTGCTCTCCGCGTGGCCGATGACCGATGAGCTTACACGGCCCGAGCTGGGCTACGTGAAGAAGCCGTGGGACGTTTTTCGCGTCGAAGATTTTACGGAGCCGCAGATTGAAAAGGCGGCGGCTGAGCCGGAGCAATACTCGGCGGCGCTGGTGTTTTCAACCAAATACGATCCTCCGCCGCTGCTCAAGAACTTTGGCCTCGGCGGCGAAGCCATGGAGGAGCGTTTCTTCGGGCTTCATCACGATCTTCCGCCGGAGCAGATTGCGCATCAATTGGGCGGCATGCTGGTGTGGGAGCGCGAGGACCACGGCATGTGGATCGCGCTGATTCGTTTTAACCGGCAGTTCGAGGCGCGTCTCGACCGGCGGCCAGCGCTCACTCTCAAGTCGCTTCGCCAGGCAGGGATCCTTAAAGCTGCCGGGGAGTAATCTTGAAACGGAGGTCCCCATGCCCGATTCAGTCAAGGAATATCCCTACGAAACCCGCCTGAACATCCTCTATCCGCCGCAGGAAATCATCGACGAAAAGGCGTTGTCCGACGCCTGCGAGTACAAGTGGTTTAACCAGACGCTTTGCAAGGTAAACGAGTCGGTGGTGCGCATGGCCGTCATCGAAGGCGAGTATCACTGGCACAAGCACGATGAGGACGACGAATTCTTCTATGTGGTCGAGGGCGAACTGCTCATCGATCTTGAAGACCGCACGGTATCGCTCGGGCCGCGCCAGGGCTTCGTGGTTCCACGCGGGGTGGTCCATCGCACGCGCGCGCCGAAGCGCACGGTGATCCTGATGGTGGAGAACGCCGGAATTATTCCTACAGG
>PLPU01000550.1:8363-12604 GCA_003159975.1 Acidobacteriaceae bacterium | reverse complement strand
ACCCCAGTCGCGGATGGTCTCGACGACGCGCTCCACCAGTTGCCGCACCCCGGTCTCCCGCTCCGGCGTATCCATCTGCCCATGTAAATACTTCGAGGCCACAATGTTGGTCGCCGTCATCGACCAGTCCACAGGCACTTCGACATCCTTCTGCTCGAAGATCGAGTTGCCCTTGGTGTCGGTGATTGACGCCGTGCGCTTCTCCCACTGGATTTCGTCGTAAGGCGAAACGCCATCGGTAGAAAAACGCCGCGTAAAGTTCAGGCCCCGCTGGCTGTAAGGAGTCTGCTGTACGGTGGTGGAAGTCTGAAACTGGGCCTCATTCATATAAATCTCCTCGATTCGAAAAAACTGGCTAAAAAACCGGCCCGCCCGGCGCTCGGCAGCCTGGGAGGGGACACTTATTGGATGCTTGAAACAAAACCGGAAACGCGAAAGGGAAACTGCCGCGGGTTCTCTTCTCTTGAACGATCGCCGGCGGTCCTTCACGCCGGTTTCGTTACAATCCGTTTACAGCCGCAGATGAAAAAGTACCGCTGTCTGTGGTGGATGTCAACCACAAACCACAATATCTTGTATTTTCTTCACATTCCCAGCATCACGGTTCTAAACACGGCCATTTTCCTGTGGAAAGCTCAAATTAGCCACGCCGGACGCGCATTTCGCTGAGCAAAATTGCTCCAAAATCAATGCGAGTGCGCACGCCGTGTCCAACGCTTTCCGAATTTCAGCCTAGTCCCGCCGCCTCCGGCCCACAAGGCGCAGAAACAGTGCAGAATCGATGGATTTCTGTGGAGATGTGGAGATTTGGACGATTTCTATGCCAAGCGCGAATTCGGGAGTCCTTCCCGGCTCAAACCGGCCCTCGCGTGGGATCATCGCTGATGCAAAACGCGCAGAATGAGAATTCCGCCCGGCTTCAGCCGGTAAAACACCACATGCCGGCCTAGCTCGTGCCGGCGAAGACCCGGCCCGATTGCGTCGCAGGCTCGGCCCATCTCCGGGTTTCCCCCAAGCGTCTGGAAACAGGCATCGAGGCCCTGAGCGTACTTGATGGCCTGGTCCGCGCCCCATCTCTCAATCGTGTACCGGGAAATGCTTCTCAGGTCGGATTGTGCGGCCCCGGAGACGCTGAATTTAGGCAACTTCTTCAGCCTTCCCTGCCGCTAGNNTCCAGCAGGCGCAAGGCGGTCCGCATCACTTCGCTGGCATTGGCGTACTTTCCACCCTCCACCCTTGAAGCAACAAACTGGTCCAGTTCCTTGGTCAGGCTGACATTGCGGGTCGGCATAGGGCACCTCAGGCGGAGTATAGGCGCATTGGCAAACTTTGCCAATCTTACCCCTGACGAACTAGAACCCGCCCTGCGTCCTCAGGAAACACCCCGGCTGATAGGCTGTGAAAGTGACCGAACCTACCCATTCCGCACTGAACTGGAAACCCGTCCCACGCGCCGGCCCTGTCACCCTGCGCGGCCGCACAGTCACCCTTGAGCCCCTCCATGCCGAGCGGCACACCGGCGACCTCTGGCAGGCCATCCAGGGCCACGACGAGGTATGGGACTGGCTCTTCGACGGCCCCTACCACTCCGAAGCCGATCTGCGCCAGACCCTCGAAGAGAAGCAGGCCGGAACCGGAGCGCTTTTCCTGGCCATTGTTCCCGTCGATACGGGTAAAGCCGCCGGTTACGCAAGCTTCATGCGCATCGAGCCGGCCCACGGCGTCATCGAGGTGGGCAACATTATGCTCAGCCCCGCGCTGCAGCGCACCACCGCCGCCACCGAGGCCATGTACCTGATGGCCAGCCACGTCTTCGACCACCTCGGCTACCGCCGCTACGAGTGGAAGTGCAACGCCCTCAACCAGCCCAGCCGCCGCGCCGCCTTGCGGTTTGGATTTACGTTCGAGGGCATCTTCCGCCANNGCCCCCGCCAATTTCGACGCCGACGGCACCCAGCGCAAGACTCTCCAGGATTTTCATTCAGTCTAGCTTCTGTTCCGCAGGCCTCACCATTTCGCGCAAAAGAAAACGCCGCCCATTTTCAGGCGGCGTTTTCCCTTGTTTCAAAGACAGGGATCAGTTGCTATCCCTTGGACTCAATCCTCATTCCATAGAACGATTTGTGCACGAAGAATACAGAGATCAGGAAGAACACGACGGCCAGCACATGCGTGAGCATCGGGTTGGTGGAGCTTAGCGTGACGGCAAGCTCGACGGCAAGCAATCCGAACAACGTGGTGAACTTGATAACCGGGTTCATGGCCACCGACGAAGTGTCTTTGAACGGATCGCCGACGGTATCTCCGATCACGGTTGCATCGTGTAGAGGTGTGCCCTTCTGTTTCATGTCCACCTCTACGATTTTCTTGGCATTGTCCCAGGCGCCGCCGGCATTGGCCATGAAGATGGCCTCATACAGGCCGAAGATCGCAATCGAGAATAGGTAGCCGATAAACAGGAACGGCTCCATGAACGCGAACGCAAGGGTCGAGAAGAAGACGGCGAGGAAGATGTTGAACATGCCCTTCTGCGCGTACTTCGTGCAGATCTCCACCACCTTCTTGCTGTCTGCGACCGACGCCTTCTCCGCGCCTTCCAGGTGAATGTTTGCCTTGATGAACTCAACCGCACGATAGGCACCGGTGGAGACCGCCTGTGTGGAAGCGCCCGCGAACCAGAAGATTACTGCTCCACCGCAGATCAACCCGAGCATGAACGGCGCGTGTAGCAGGGAGAGCTTATACACATCTGTTGTCAGTCCGTGGGTCAAAGCCATGATGATCGAGAAGGTCATCGTTGTTGCGCCCACCACGGCGGTACCGATAAGAACCGGCTTTGCCGTAGCCTTGAATGTATTGCCGGCTCCATCGTTGGCTTCGAGCAGGTGTTTTGCGCGTTCGAACTTCGCAATGATGCCGAAGTCCTTCTTCAATTCGGCTTCGATGTTCGGAACTTCTTCGATCAGCGACAACTCGTACACGGACTGAGCATTGTCGGTCACGGGCCCGTAGGAATCGACGGCGATGGTGACCGGACCCATCCCCAGGAAGCCGAAGGCCACGAGGCCAAAGGCGAAGACGGCTGGAGCCAGCATCATTCCCGCGGGATTGCCCTGTGAATCGGGTATGCCCAAACTGAAGTAATAGCCCAGTCCCATGAGTGCGACCATGCTCAGCCCAAGCCAGTAGGCCGAAAAATTGCCGGCCACGAATCCCGACAGGATTCCCAGGGACGCTCCGCCTTCTTGCGCCGATTTGACGACCTCTTTGACGTGGGTGGATTTGGTTGAAGTGAAGACCTTGACCAATTCGGGTATGAGCGCGCCCGCCAGTGTTCCGCACGAGATGATCGAAGCCAGCTTCCACCAGAGAGTTCCGTCGCCCAGAGTGGGGAGCATGAGATAGGAGACGATGTAGGTGAGGATGATGGAAGTAATGGACGTGATCCATACCAGCGAGGTCAACGGCGCCTCAAAGTCCATTTCGTCGGCGTCTTTGTACTTGGCGCTGGCGATGGCCGTATTGAGGAAGTACGCACCTGCGCTTGAAAGCAGCATTCCCACGCGCATCACGAAGATCCATACAAGCAGTTGAGCTTGCGTGGAGGGTTCCCTGACTGCCAGCAGGATGAATGTGATCAGCGCTACGCCGGTGACGCCGTAGGTTTCGAAGCCATCGGCGCTGGGGCCGACCGAGTCGCCCGCGTTGTCGCCGGTGCAGTCCGCGATGACACCCGGGTTGCGCGCATCGTCTTCCTTGATCTTGAATACGATCTTCATCAGGTCGGCGCCGATATCGGCGATTTTGGTGAAGATGCCGCCCGCAATTCGCAGGGCCGCGGCGCCCAGGCTTTCGCCAATCGCGAAGCCGATGAAGCATGGGCCCGCATAATCACGCGGGATGAATAAAAGGATGAACAGCATGATGAGCAGCTCGACCGAGATCAGCAACATGCCGATGCTCATACCGGCCTTCAGCGGAATCGCCATGATCGCATACGGTTTGCCGCGCAATCCGGCAAACGCGGTGCGTGAGTTGGCAAAGGTGTTGACGCGGATTCCAAACCATGCCACGCCGTAGCTGCCCGCGATGCCCACGAGCGAAAACAGCAGGATGATGGGCAAGGTAACCAAGATCGGTTTATTCGGCACCGGCGCCAGCCAGCCGAAGTACAGCGAGATGATGACCGCGATGAAAACCCAAAGCAGCATAATGAACTTGCCCTGAGTGATCAGATAGGT
>PLPU01000550.1:0-8225 GCA_003159975.1 Acidobacteriaceae bacterium | reverse complement strand
TTTAGAAACCCCTCCGCGCCTTCCTTCATAGCTCCGGCAATCTTTTGCAAGACGGCCGTGCCGGTGTCTGCGCCAATAACCTGACGCGTAAACAAAAACGAGACAAAAAGCGAAAGTGCGCTCACGGTCAGAAAAAACTCCACCCAATTGGTTACAGTCACATGTCCTCCCAGAATATGGTTTGAGACCGTGGCACCACCGGCCCCGCAATTTGCGACCCCTCAAACATCCGGGGAAAAGTCACCGGAAGCCTATCATCCGCGTACCCCGCTGTCGAGTGATTGCAGTCACAGGGTCCCGTGAACCCTTTTTCCATGCGCCGCGCGCCTCCGCGAGCGAACCGTGTACAGTACAGGCCAGGGAGATTCGCCCCGCTCCATGACCTCTTCCACGACCCCTTCCGCCCTTCTCACACCCCGCCAGGCGGCGGAAAAACTCGGCATCAGCTACCCCGTGCTCAAGCACTGGATCCTTGCCGGGCGCATCCGCACCATCAAAACCCCGGGCGGCCATCACCGCGTTCCCCTCGAGGCGCTAGCCGAGTTCCTGCCGCCCGCCGCGGCCAGCCCCGGCTCCGCCCGCATCAGCGGACGCAACCAGTTGCCCGGCACCGTGGTCGAAGTCACCATCGACGGCCTGCTGGCCAAGGTCGTGCTCGCCGTTGGGAACCAACGCGTCACAGCCATCATTACCGCCGACGCCGTCCGCGAACTGGCCCTCAAACCCGGCGACTCCGCCCTGGCCCTTATCAAGGCCACTGAAGTCATGATCGGCCGCCCGTAGCCCCAAACGGCGAAGCCACTCCAAAAATACCTGCCTCAAATTCCGACGCCGGGGTCCCTGCGCCAAATTGGGAAAAATTCGTTTTGTATTCTCAATATTTTTTGATATATTCGCATCAATTCATACTGAATCGTAGAGAACCTACTCTAAATCTTCCAACCGATACGAGGAGAAACCCTTGAAATTCCCCACCATCCCACTCTCTCTCGCCCTTTTGACGCCCTCCTCCACCGTTCCCCTCACTGGTTTAATCGCCGGCGTGCAAGCCCGCGCCACGGTAGCACAGAACCTGCGGACACATCGGGTTACACGGCTAATGCAGTGTCTCAAGCATTTTTGTATTGGAGGAAATGCGAACAAAGCGAAGTCGGTTCTTAGGGCCGCGATTCTCTTCCTCTCGGCGGTTCCTTTCTCCTGTTCGACGCTGGCGTTCGGGCAAGATGGATATTTCTCGAACTGGTTTAATCGGGTGGACAAGACCCAGAGCGAACAGCCGCACTGGATGACACCGGTTGCGACCACGACACCGCGCCTCGAAGAAGAATTTCGTTACGATCAGGACTGGTTGCAGCATGTCGATGGATACACGTGGAACGAATACGACGGAGCAAAGGGCTTGGAGCTGATCCCCTGGTACAAGACAGAGCTGATCATCCAGACTCCTCCGTATTACAACTACGGCGGCGACCCGAGCGAAACGAACGGGTCGGGCGATATTGCATTCCTGGTCAAGTACCGCATCCTCTCCAGAAACGAACAGCACGGGAATTACATCCTGACGGCGTTTCTGGGCTGGAGCATCCCCACCGGAACCTATTCGAACGGCCAGGTGACGGGGGCCAATTCGGCGACGATTACGCCGACCGTTGCGTATGGCAAGGGCTACGGCAACTTCGATGTCCAGGGAACCTTCGGTGTCCAGAATCCCACGACCAACGAACTTGTCAATGGGAGGAACTACCTCTGGAATAACACCCTGCAATACCGCGTGGTGAAGAAGCTCTGGCCGGAGATCGAATTCAACACCACGCACTATCAGGATGGAGAGCACGCCGGAAAGGCGCTGAACTATATCACTCCGGGAATTGTGGCCGGACGATTCATGCTGACGAAAAGAGTTGGCATGTCGATCGGCGGCGGCTTCCAGATCGCAACGACTCAGTTCTACCGCAACAACCACAACGGGATCTTTACCATCCGCTTCCCGTTCTAAGGCAAGCATAGGGACCCGGGATCAGCGCCGAGATCCCTATTCCCTATTCCCCGCTTCACTCCACCGGGATATCGATCTTGTCGCCGGGGAGCGCGACCTTCAGGTTCTCGGTGTCCGGATTGCGCACCCGTCCCCCGGGCAGAGGATGCAGCTTGAAAAGCACCAGCACGTTCCGGTCAGGATCGTCGAAAGCCGGAAATCTCGCAACCTGTTCCACAGAATTTCGGTTGTGCAGGTCTTCCAATGTACCGGGATCGAGGTCGTTCCACGTGGCATACCATCCCGGCCGATACGCCGCCAGCTTCGAAGCCAGGTCCTGAGTGCCAAAATCGTCGCACAGAGTTGGCAGGTGACTGATCAGCGTGATCTCGTCGCCGCTGATGGACACCAGCAGCCGCTTGCCGTTGGGATGCCCGTCGATATACCGCGTCAGCCGATCGGCAGCATTCACAAACGTGTACTTTGGATGAGCCGCGAAGTTCACCGTCTTCACTCCGTTGAAGCCAGAGGTGACAACCGCCGCCGCGATCACCGCCCAGCCGCTCCACCGCATCCAAAGCGCGCGATCCGGTGCTTTGGCTCCCAGCAGCGCCCCCTCATCAGCCATCGCTGTTTCGCCGAGCAGCGCCCCCGCCCCTTGCGCCACCACAAAGAAGGCGAAAAACGCCACCACCGCGAAGTAGCGGGGCTGCGGATGGTTCTGAATCGTCATGAAGGAAATGTAGCCGCTTACCGCGAGCACCGAGGCGCCAAACACCGGGTCCACCAGCAGTCGAAGGCCAGGCTTGCTGCGCCAAAACACTACCGCTCCCACCACCACCAGTCCGGCAACCGGAATCAGAATGTGGTCCACCCACAGGCCGCCATGAAACGACCACCACAAGCTCGGCAGCGGCCAGTAAAACTCCGGCGGCTTGTCGTATTTGTTCACAATGAAGAGGTATTTGTAGTCGGGCAGCAAACCAAAACCCGTGACCAGCGCCAACCAGGCGCCAAACAGAACCGCCGAAACGCCCGCCGCCGTGATCGCGCAACGCAGCGCCAGCTTCCGCTCGTGCCACAACGGCAGCACCAGCGCCCAGCCCAGCGCCGGCAGCAGAAAAATGGCCGTGGTCTTGCTGAGCATCATCAGCGTGAAGAGCACACCTATCCACGCTGAAGCCCACACCGGCCTGCGCAGCCTCGGCAGCCTCACCGCCAGGTTCAGCGCTCCCAGCGTCAGCGTCGTCATCAGCGGCTCCAGAATCGCCAACCGGCTGAAGCAGTAGAGGAACGGGCTGGTCACCACCAGCGTCACCGCCAGCAGCGCCGTCCAGCGTGTCCCCGTCGCCCGCAGCAGCAGGTAACTTAACAACAGATTGGCAAAGAAGAATGCGACCGCCAACCCCCGCGCCGCNNACCGGCAGCGCCGCAGCGGGATTGAAGTCCCCCGGCATATACCAGTTGCCGAACAGGTGGGCGCGGATCGCGGCGTTCCCATACCAGCCCTCATCGGTGTACTTGGCCCAGTCGCAATACCACTCCGAATGGTTGGGAAAATCGGCGCTGAGATGCAGCGCGTGCAGAGCCGCGAACCCGCCGATCAGCACCAGCCAGATCGCGTAAAGCCATCGCTTGGACGACATCATCAGTGCCGCTTCTCCGCATAATAAGTAAATCTACATTTACGTCTGCAGGATTACTCCGAGTATAACCCGCTGCCGAATTCGGGCGGTTCGACGCGTCTGGTCAACCCACAAAACATGGGGTTGGGGTGAACCTCTTGGGTGAGAATTGAGACGTTAGCCGGCTGCCAGTCGACATGCACCCCGCGCAGCGCCGCTAACTCCGCTCGGCCTACTCGTACGCCAGCGCGTCGATCGGATCCTTGCGCGCCGCCATCCACGCCGGGTACAGCGCTCCAAACAGCGCCCCCACAAAAGCAATTCCCGCTCCCCGCGCCACCCACAACCCGGTCACTTCGAAGTGCTGCATCGGAAACACGTGCACCATCAGCACCTTCACCCCGAACGTGCCCGCAATTCCCAGCGCCACCCCGGCCAGCGCCAACACCGCCGTCTCGCGCAGGATCACGTCCACAATCGTCAGCTTCGATGCGCCCATCGATTTCAGAATGCCGATCTCGCGCGTCCGCTCCAGAACCGCCGTGTACATCGCCTGAAAGATCGCCAGAAACCCCACCACGACCGCGATGAATGTGACCACTTCGAGCGCGATATTGAAGCCGGGAATCCTGTCCGGCGTCATCTCCTCCAGCCACGAATCCACCGTCTCTACCGGGTATTCCTCCAGCCCGCGCGTGGCGTGAATCTCCTGGATCACCAGGTTATCGTTGGCCGGATCGTCCACTTTGATAAAGAACTGCGACGCCTTGCCTTCGGCATCTGTAATCTGGTCCATCGTGTCCAGCGGCATCAGTTTGCGCCCGCCCTTGCCGTGCTCCACAATCCCCGAGATACGGAACGGGTGGCCCAGAATCTGAATCGTGTCCCCCACGTGGTAGCCCTTGTCCGAGCCGGCAAACACGTCGTCTACCATCACGTCGTTTGGTCCGGTGAACGGCCCGCCTGCTACAAAGACGAACGGCTTGAGCGCGTTGAAACTGGGATAGTCAATCCCATACAGAATCTCGATTTTGCCGGCGGTATTCAGCTTCTGATTCACCGGGGAAGCCTCAACCACATGCGGCAATTTGCGCAGCACGTCCACAATCTTTACCGGCATCGGCGCACCGCTCATCCCCGCCATGATGCTCGAACCCGGCGGCCGCACCATCAGGTCCGCGCCAATCCCGTTGGTGCGCTGCTTGGTGTCGTTCAGCATCCCCATGAAGATGCCCGCGATCGACAGGATCATGATGACTTCGATGGCCACCGCCAGCACGCTGATGATGGACCGCACCGGCCGGTGCACCAGATTGGCAAAGATGAGCTTATTCATTTCTCGAACCTGGCTCCAGGGGATCAAAAATACGCCAAACCGCCCTCGCCTTCAGGGTATCAGCCCAGCCCCAGATCACTTCTCGTGCCTCCAGGTCCGGACGGCGTTGATTAGTTCATTAATACTGAATTCCCAGCGGAAAACAGCCTCAGATTCATGAAAAGAAAGGGAGAACCTCACAAATTCTTTGACTGAAACCCGGCACCGGTTTATCGTAAAAGTGGAAACTTTCGGGTACGTTACCCGCTTTTCGGTCACCAATGGGCAACTTTGGCGAAGATCTGCGCATGGAGCGGCTCGCCCGCGGCATTGCGCTTGAAGATATCACCGCGGTCACCAAAATCAGCCGCCACCACCTGGTTGCGCTGGAGCAGGAGAGTTTTCGCCTTCTTCCCGGCGGCATCCTCAGCAAGGGCATCGTGCGCGGCTACGCCGACGCGGTGGGCCTCGACCAGCATGCCTGGACCGAGCGCTTCCTCAAAGCCTACAGCGCCTCCGGCCAGATCCTCGATGACGACCGCAGTTGGACCGCCTTCGCTTCCAATGTCGGCAAAGCCCGCATCCTGCGCCGCGACGCCGCTGAAATCCGCCTGCGCTGGATCGGCGCCATTCTGCTGCTGATCGTCATCGCGGGGGCTGCCTTTCTCTCTGTCCGCTACTACGGACTCCGCGCCGGCTGGTGGCCCTCCCTGCTTCCCGTTGAAGAAGCCCGCGCCGCGGCCCACGCCCTTTATACCCGCATACAATCCTGGTTCAGCCACTAGGCCGAGACGGCAAGCCCAAGCCAACAATAGACGACATAGGATATATGATGGCTGCAAGGTAGGGCGCACAAACAAGTGATCCGCAGAATTCAGATCGACAACTTCAAATCGCTCGACGGCTTTTCGCTGCCTCCGTTAGAGACGCCTCAACTGGCGAATTTCACGTGCCTGATCGGCGCCAATGGCAGCGGGAAGACCTCCGTGCTGCAGATGTTTGATTACTTGTCCCACTTCGTCGGCAGTGACGTGCGCCAATGGGTCAAGAGCCGAGATTGGAGCATGCTTGAGTTAAGGTCGAGGCACAATGACGCGTCCCGGCTCCCGTTCCATGTGGCATACAGCGTCGAAATGGAGTTGGACGATTTAGGCTCCGTCAAGTGGTCAGGCAATTTTAACCTGATGCGTCGGCTGGGTAACGAAGAGCTAATTGAAATTGACGGAAAGAATATCCTTCAGTTGAGCAAGGGACAGCTACGCATAAACAAAGCCGACGATACCCAAGTAGAAGTGGATATGAGGGCATTTCGCATTACTGGCTCGTGTCTAGCCGTCCTTGACGAGAGCGTTCTGCCACCGTCTCTCATTCGATTTAAGTCTGCAATGCAGAATGTCAAGTCATTGGAGTTGCTAGCTCCTGGGTCCATGAGGCGTAGCTCACGACCCAGTGACCAAATTGGATGGAGCGGCGAATACCTCGCCGGTTTCTTCTCGAAATTCAAAACCGACCTCCGCAACACAATTCTCAACAAACTACGTGAATTCTTTCCTTCGTTGGTGAATTTGCGAACCCCCAGCAAAGAATACGGTTGGCGGTCGTTGGAGGCACGTGAGACAAAGGTTTCCTTTGTTACGGCCAAGCATCTGAGCGACGGGTTCTTGAGGATCCTAGCGATCATCTCGCAGATTGAGGCACAGAATACCTCGGACACGGTGATCCTCTTGGACGAGATCGAGAACGGATTACATCCTGAACTGATTGAGAGACTCGTCAAGTATTTGTCGCAGGCAAAAGCGCAAATCATCGTAACGACACACAGTCCGCTAATTCTCAATTACCTGAGCGACGAAGAAGCGAAAGAAGCGATGATCCTGCTCTATCGCAATCACGAGGGAAAGACGCGTTCCTGCCGATATTTCGATCTGCCTTCTACGAGCAAGAAGCTCGGAATCCTTGGACCGGGTGAGGTTTATGTGGACACATCAATCGAACAGTTGGCGATCGAGGCTGAAGAGATTGAGCAGAAGGCCCTTGCTGAGGCGGGAGTCACCGCCCAATGATTCTCGTCCTCTCCGGCGAAGGCCCCACCGATATAGGAACACGGAAGCCCAAGGAGACGGGATGGGAATTTGCGCCCGGCCCGATGGCTTGGATTGTCGATAAACTGCTCGAGCGGCCGGCGAAGCTGAAGTACTCCGTGCTTGCATTGCAAGCTGACGGCGGCGATTGCGTCTGTTTGTTGGGTGAAATGGACCTTGCCGCTCTTCGTGGTCCCAAGCCGCTGCTTTTGCCGCGCGGGACAGACGAAGCGGGAAGTCAATACTTTCGCAAAGGAGCCTATCTGCTGGGCAAACGCGCAAAGGTCATTGCGACCGAACGCAGCTCTCCCGTGATCGCAGTATTCTTTCGCGATGCGGATGGAACCAACTCCACACCAAAGGCAGAATGGCAAAAGAAATTCGACTCCATGCGGAGCGGCTTTGAAGCGGCGGAGTTCTCGTCGGGCGTTCCCATGGTACCGCGCCCCAAATCCGAGGCGTGGATGCTGTGTGGACTCCTCAAGCACGAGGATGCAACAAGAGACTGCAGTGGTCTGGAGGACGAACCGGGCAACGACTCAAGCCCAAGGAGTCTCAAGAGCCAGCTGGCAAGACATCTCAAATGTGAGCCGACAGCGGAACAGCAAGCGGATTTGATCCGCAGCGGACATATCGACCCTGAAACGATCGACCTTCCCAGCTTCATAAAGTTTCGCCAAGAGCTGGACCGGGCGTACGCCAACGCGGCCCTCCCGATTCAATGACGGAAATCCCCTTCCAAACCCGGCCACGCCCCATTCGCTGAGAGTCTTTGCCCTTCCCCGCCTGCGGCAATTACCATGGAGGCATGCATCCCAAGGTACACGCCTGACGGTGCAGGTATGTCTTGCGCGAGAGTGGGTCCGATGCGGGAGAAAATTTCTTGCTCTCGCACCGGTGATCCAGCATGTGCCGGTCCTCGTGACAGACTGCCCAAATTGAATTCCCTGCAATGGGAGGAGTTTCACATTGAGCGACCGTTTCTTGTTTACCTCTGAGTCAGTCACTGAAGGCCATCCCGACAAGATTGCCGACCAGGTCTCTGACGCCATCCTGGACGCCTGCCTCGAGCAGGACCCCTACAGCCGCGTCGCCGCGGAAACCCTCACAGCCACCGGCCTGGTCGTCATCGCCGGTGAAATCACCACCAAGGCCTACGTCGACTTCCAGAGCCTGGTGCGCGGCGTAGTCGCCTCCATCGGCTATGACAACGCCCTCTACGGCTTCGA
>PLPU01000388.1:0-19682 GCA_003159975.1 Acidobacteriaceae bacterium | reverse complement strand
ACCTTCCTTGAGCAGACCGGTGCTACCGGCTACGTCGTGCATCTCTCCTGCGCACCAGCGTTGCGCGCCGCCGTTGAAGCCAAACTGCGCGGCGTGAAGCTCTACGTTGAATCGGTGCTGCCTCACTTCCTGCTCGACAAGAGTTACGCCGAGCGACCCGGTGTCGATGGAATGAAGCACGTCATGTCGCCGCCCCTGCGCGCCAAGCACAATCTGCCCGTCCTGTGGGACGCGCTCCAGGTCGGATTGATTGACACCGTCGGCACCGATCATTGTCCCTTCGACAAGGAGCAAAAGCTCCTCGGCGCAAACGCCTTCACGCAAATCCCCAATGGAATCGCTGGCATTGAAGACCGCGTCAATCTCATGTACACCTATGGCGTCAAGCGTGGCGGCCTCAGTATTCACCGCTTTGTCGATGCGCTCAGCACGCGTCCCGCACAACTCTTCGGCCTCTTTCCGCGCAAGGGAACCATCGCTGTCGGATCGGACGCCGACCTGGTCATCTATGACATCACCTATCGCGGCACAATTTCGGCAACCACGCAGCATACCAACAACGACTACAACGGCTTCGAAGGCTTTGCGATTGAAGGCCGTCCATCCGTTGTCACCGTTCGCGGCAAGGTGCAGGTGCGTGACGGATTCTTTGTCGGCGAGCCTGCCCGCGGCCGCATGATTCGCCGCAAGCCGCAGTATTACGCACAAGGCGCATCTCATGCCGATTGACCCACAAGCCGCAATCGATTTGCTCAAGGAACTGCGCGCCCTCACCGCAGATGACAACGGCGCACAGCGTCTCGCATGGACACCCACGTGGCTCAAGGCCCGCGCCTGGTTCCAATCCAAGCTAAGTGATCTGCCCATCGAGCATCACCTTGACGCCGCTGGCAACAGTTGGACCACGCTCGCCGGACGCTCCGAAAAAACCCTGATCCTCGGCAGTCATCTCGACTCTGTACCCAATGGCGGATGGCTCGACGGCTGTCTCGGCGTCCTCGGTGCCTACGCCGTGCTCCGCCGCATCGCCGAAGAGTACAACGGCAAGCCTCCCATCACCGTGCGTCTCGTCGATTGGGCCGATGAAGAGGGCGCGCGCTTTGGCCGCAGCCTCTTCGGCTCATCCGCCTTCGCCGGCACGCACTCCATTGACCAGGACCGCAGCCGCACCGACGCCGCTGGGATTCGACTTGAAGACGCTCTCGCCACATGCGGCGTCTCCATTGACTCCGTCGGCGATGCGCAGCGTGAGCGTTCCAGCGCAGCCGCCTATCTTGAATTGCACATCGAGCAAGGTCCCGTGCTTGAAAGCATGGGACTTCCGCTCGCCGCCGTTCTCGGCACCAAAGGGGTTGAACGCCATGGCATCACCTTTCACGGCCAGGAGGCGCACTCCGGTTCCACTCCGATGCATTCTCGTCGCGATGCCCTCGCCGCCGCTGCAAAGCTGGCTCTCGAAATCCGCACCATCGCGACAAAGCATCCCGATGCGGTGTGCACCATTGGCAGCCTCAAGACCTTTCCCGGCATCGTCACCGCTGTCGTAGGCCGTTGCGAAGCCACTCTCGATCAACGCGACCTAAATGCCCAGGTGCTTGCCACCATGTATCGCGAAGCTCAGGAGAAGAGCGCTCAGTTCGCGCAGGAAGAGGGCTGCACGGTGGAGTGGTCGCGCATCTGGAACATTGCGCCCGAGCCCTTTGATCCCGCGCTCATTGAGTTATGCGAAGATGCAATCCGTGAGACGTCAGGCCGCTCGCATCGCATGCCCAGCGGCCCATTGCACGATGCTGCGGAAGTCTCCCGATCCGGCATTCCCACCGCCATGCTCTTTGTCCAATCGCTCAAGGGAATCAGCCACAACAGAATTGAAGACACGCGCGAAGACCATTTGCACATGGCCATCACCGCATTCGACAAGTTGGCATCGAAGACCATCGATTGGATTCGCGCCTCATAAGAGGAGGGTTGCAACATGAGTGCTACCGAGACATTGACTCCCACCGCGGTCTCTCACTGGATCAACGGAAAATCTTTCGCGGCAACTTCCGGACGCAACGGCGCCGTCACCAATCCCGCAACCGGGGAAATCATCGCTGAGGTCGGCTTTGCAGCCAAACAGGATGTGGACGCCGCAGTCGCCGCAGCGACAGCAGCCTCTAGCGAGTGGCGCGCCACGCCTCTCTCTCGCCGCGCCGAAGTGATGTTTCGCTTGCGCGACTTGATTGTGCAGAATCGCGATCGCCTTGCACAAATCATTAGCCTTGAGAACGGCAAGACCATCGCCGACGCTCTCGGCGAAGTTGCGCGCGGCCTTGAGAACGTTGAGTTCGCCTGCGGCATTCCGAACCTGCTCAAAGGCGGCTACACTGAGCAGGCCAGCCGTGGCGTCGATGTCTATCAGATCCGCCAGCCGCTTGGCGTCGTCGCCGGTATCACACCATTCAACTTCCCCTCGATGGTTCCCTTGTGGATGCTGTCCACCGCCATCGCCTGCGGCAATGCGTTCATTCTCAAACCATCGGAGAAGGTTCCCTCGGCAAGCGTCTTTCTCGCGGAGTTGGCCAAGGAAGCGGGCGTGCCCGACGGCGTGCTGAATCTCGTCCATGGCGACAAGGTTGCGGTAGATCTCCTCCTCGCGCATCCAGGCATCAAGGCCATCAGCTTTGTCGGATCCACACCTGTGGCCCGCTATATCTATGAGACCGCCACGCGCAACGGCAAGCGCGTCCAGGCACTTGGCGGAGCCAAGAACCACATGCTGGTCTTGCCCGACGCCGACATCGCCATGGCCGCTGATGCTGCAGTCTCCGCGGGCTACGGCGCGGCCGGCGAGCGCTGCATGGCCATCTCCGTGGTGCTCACTGTCGGCAATGTCGCCGACCCGCTCATCGACGCCATTCGCGAACGCGTCGCACGCATCAAGGTTGGCCCAGGCTCGGAACCCACCAACGAAATGGGCCCGCTCATCACGCGTGAACATCGCGATCGCGTTGCCGCGCATCTCGACACTGCAGTCTCTGAAGGAGCAACGCTCTCCATCGATGGCCGTCTCGATCCCGCGACCCACTCCGCAGGCTTCTTTCTCGGTCCCTCGCTCATCGACAATGCAAAACCCGGCATGCACTGCTATGACACTGAGATCTTTGGCCCCGTGCTCAGCGTTGTGCGCGTCGACACCTATGCCGAAGCACTTCGCCTCATCAACGAAAACCCTTACGGCAACGGCACAGCGATCTTCACCCAGAATGGTGGAGCAGCGCGCCAGTTTCAATTCGATGTCGAGGTTGGCATGGTGGGCATCAACGTTTCGATTCCCGTGCCCGTTTCCTACTACAGCTTCGGCGGATGGAAGTCGTCGCTTTTCGGCGATCTGCACATGTACGGTCCCGAAGGCGTGCAGTTCTACACGCGCTCCAAGGTCGTCACCAGCCGCTGGCCCGATCCCGCATCCAGCAAGGTCGATCTAGGATTCCCGCAAGTGCGCTGAGTTCTGCCGCGGCTTTCAATCTGCGGGGGAGAGAGCAGTGCTGGAAGCCGGCGGAGTTAACCTCATCAGGATTCCGTAGACGCCGCCCGCCATGAAGAAGCCCACGAACCACGCGTAATCGTACAGGAAGTGCAGTGACTCCACGCCAAGTCCGATAAGAGCTATCCCCACGCCCAGAACCAGCGCCACCACAGCGCGCGGATTGATGCCCTTCGTGTAGTAATATGCGCCTTCGCTGTGATAGAGCGAGTTGACGTCGAGCTCGGTCTTGCGAATGAAGAAGTAGTCGCAGATCATGATGCCTGCCACGGGACCAAGCAATCCGGAGTATCCCACCAGCCAGCCGAAGATATACGCATCCGGCGTGGCCAGCAGCTTCCAAGGGCACATCGCCATGCCGAGGAAGCCTGTAATCAGCCCGCCGGTTCTGAAACTGATAAGCCGCGGATAGAGGTTCGAAAAATCATTCGACGGTGAGACCACGTTGGCCCCGATGTTCACGTTGAGCGTTGCAATGAGAATGGCGATCAACGCGACAAAGGCCACCACAGGCTGATGAAATGCGCCGATCAGCAGAATCGGATTCCAAATCGGATGACCGAAAAGCACTGCGGATGCCGATGTGACTGAGATGCCGACAAACGTGTAAAGCGTCATGGCGACAGGCAAGCCAAACGCCTGGCCCCAGGCCTGCGATGTTTGCGACTTGGAATAACGCGTGAAGTCCGGAATATTCAAGGCAAGTGTGGCCCAATAGCCAACCATCGCCGTGAGCGACGGAAAGAATACCGCAAGAAATGCGCCGGTGGAATGAAACTGGCTCGGCGTCGAGAGCATTGAGCCGAAGCTGCCTGCCTTGATCCGCACCCAGATCAGCAGCGCAGCGGCCATGACAAACATGAACGGCGCGCCAAACGCCTGCAAGTGACGGATGGATTCCACGCCCCGCCATACCACGACCATATTCAGCAGCCAGAATCCCAGGAAGCAGGCCCATAACACGCCGTCGGCTGATGCAACTGATGGCCAGATGACTGCCAGCATGGAATGGATCGCGGTTCCACCGATCCACGACTGAATGCCGAACCAGCCGCAAGCCACAACGGCGCGCAGAATCGCCGGCAGATTGGCGCCGCGCACGCCAAAGGGCGCACGAATGAACACCGGAAACGGAATCCCGTACTTTGCGCCCGCATGCGCATTCAGCAGCATGGGAACCAGCACAATCAAATTCCCCAGCAGCACCGTGCACACTGCCTGCTTCCAATCCATGCCCTTGGCGATCAGCGACGAGGCAAGCTGATACATCGTCACCTCCATGGACATCGAAAACCACAAGGCAATGTAGTTATACGTGCCCCAGGTGCGCTGCGCCGGCGTCGTGGGGGCCAGGTCGCGATTCGAAAGCGATGGATCGTTCGCACTCACGGCTACTCCTCCGCAACAATCGAAGATGCTCTTTCCATGCTGAGAAAATAGTCACCTGCTCCTGCGATCAGTCAAGGCGCTCCGGCGACACTTGGCGAAGAATCGCATCAACAGGCAACAACCAGGACTGAGCTCTTCATCTCTCCTATCTGTGACGATCTTTCGAGGAAGCGAGACGCACGGCTACAGCATCGGAGATCGGGATGTTTCCAATCTATCATCCGATTTGTACAGCGTTTCAAGTCAGAATATCTTCATCGCTTCAGCTTCGGGATCGGGCGTAGTGCGGGGCGTCACGGCATACACAGTTGTCCGCTCAATCCTGTCGCCCACCAACATCGTCGCCAAGGGTCCCAGGGTTTCCAATTCGACATAATGAAGCGGGTCGGGATTCGTATAAATCTGGGTGATACAGCCGCCGTCCGGATACTCTCCCGGCTCAACCTCCGCATCAATCCTGACCACGCAGTTCCGCCCAACCCATGCAAGGCTTCCAGCATCCGCTCCGATCTTGACGTAAGCGCGCGGATGGCGGATAAGAGACAACAATCGGTCTTGAATCTTGAGGCCGGCCGGTTCCGCGCTCAGCAATGGAGTGTAGCCGCGATCGAACTTCGATTTTGCCGGCAACAGCGCGCAAATACGCTCCGGCTCCTGCATCTGGGTAATGGTCCATATGGAGACTGTTACCGGACTTCCAAGGACCTTTTGAAACTCGGTCCGGATGTGCATGATTGGTCGCAGAGGGTCCAGCTCCACGTGACGGACAACCTGAATGCCAATGGTCGAATCTACCGGCGAACGGAGAATTACGGCGTTCCGTTTCACAATTGCCTCGGCCGGCAATGAATCAAACGCAATCGGCGGCGGCCATGCGCGGCCCAGGTGGAGCGGCCACGCGGATTGCGGAGCGGGCCAGCATTTGTCGCCTCCAAAGTTGCACCACTGGTGCTGACCTGCTTGGTGCAGCCGCCCATCCAATGTTCGATTCTCCCAAAGCGTCCCCGCCGAATCGCCCGCCAGGCGCAACTGCATCACGCGCCCGATCGCTGGCACCACGATGGCTTCCACGCTGCCGTTGGACAGAAGATAGCAATCGTGCCAGCCATGCCAGCAGATGCGCACAATCGAAATACCAATCTCCTGGCTGGACGGCATGTCAGATGAAATCGGGACTTCGGTGCGGCCTTCCATTGTATTCGTTCTTTCTTGCATCCCGTCGGCAGCTTTCAAAGCCAATTTCGCGATCCCAGGCCGGAGACTGTCGGCCTGTGTAAACTACGCCTGCCAGCATGGAGCCCGCCAGTGATGGGTGAGTTACCTATCGCCGGCGGCCGCTTTGTTGGTTTCGACCTCACGTTCGGTGAGATGGTCGTACCAGGTAAACTTTAGAATGAGAGACGTGCCGAGAATGATTGCAAGAGCGAGAGCGGCGCGGTAGAACTCCTGAATGACGATGTAGAGGGGTAGTGCAACCAGGGCAATCTGCCAGACGATGCCCACCGCGATATTGAACATGTCGCGCGCGAAGTCTTTGTTGCGCTTAAAGCTGGCATCTTCAGCAAGCACCATCTTGAGGACCGGCCCCCAGAATCCCCACGGCCGGACGCGCCGGTAGAAGTCCATCAGAACAGCGTCCGAATCCGGCTTGGTGAGAAACGTACCAAGGAGGCAGCCAATCAGGGAAATCCCAACGACAACCGGGAAGATGATCACCACTTCCATATTGATGGAATACGTTGCCAGCAGGTGTTGCACCCACGGCACCATCGGAACGATTTTCGGCATCACCACCGCTGCGGCTATGCCGGTGACCATGCCCCAGAAGTAGCCGTATCCATTGAAGCGCCACCAGTACCACTTGAGAACGTTCGATGCTGTATAGCCGCCCCACAGTCCGGACACGATCCACACCACGACCGAGTTAACCGAGTCGACGTTCCAGCCGATCAGCACACCGATCACGACCACGGCAAAGGAAGCAAGATAGCTCAGGCGGACGTAGGTCTTGGGCGATGCATTGGGATTGATGAAGCGCTTGTAAATGTCGTTGACGAAATACGGCGGAGCTGCGTTCACGGTGGCCGCAAAGTTGGACATGAAGGCCGCCAGCAGGCCGGCGATGAGAAAGCCCAGCAGGCCCACCGGCACAAAACGGCCCAGCGCGTAAGGCAACACCAGTTCGAAGTCCATGTGGGTTCCCATGGCGCGGAGGTTAGGGCCATAGAAGGCGGCTGCCAGCACTGTGAGTCCGATGACGAGAAAGTAACGCGGAGGAGTCAGTACGATGTTCACCCAGGCAGACATCATCGAGGCTTCGCGCGGATCTTTGGCGGAAAGAACGCGCTGCATATCGTAATTGGGCGCGGGTCCGGCCGCCGAAATCGGAATGCCCTTAAACAAAAGCATCACGACGAAAAAGCCGAAAAGGCCATAGCCATCCTGCGCAACCTTTTCGGTGGCTGCCGGGAGCAACGTGGACCAATTGAGATTCAAGTGCCAGCCGAAGAAGATATTGTCCCAGCCGGCGGGCACCACGCGGTGCAGCATCTCCGGCGCTACTTTTCTCATGGCGATGATGCCCACGGCAAACGAGGCGATCGACAAAATGAAAAACTGGACCACTTCTGTAATCACCACGCTGATCATGCCGCCCTTGATGACGTAGATGGCCGTGATGCCGATCAAAATCAGCGCATACTCATTGGCCGACAGATTCCATGGCAGGAACGTCTGCGCAAACTTGCCGATGCCCTTGAAAGCGTAGGTAAAGAATCCAATGATGCTGAGGAAGGCGTAGATCACCACGATCAAGTGCGACAACTGCGCGCCGGGGCCGGTGCCAAAGCGTGTTTGGATCCACTCGGCGCCGGTCATGACTTTGGAGCGGCGCAGCCACGCGGAAAGATACACCATCAGGAAGATTTGGTTGAACGTTGGCCACAGCCACGGGATCCACACACTCTTCAACCCGTACACGAACATCCAGGAGACCAGCAGCATGGTCCCGCTGATATCGAACATGCCCGACGCATTGGAGATGCCCAGCATGTACCAGGGCATGGTGTTGCCGCCGAGAAAGTAATTCTGCATGCTCTGCGAAGCGCGATGCGAAACCCAGTACCCGATCAACACCGTACTCAGCAGGTAAGCCACGATAATCACGATGTCAATGACGTGAAGATGCATTTGGATTCCTCGATTCTCTAACGCAATTCCCCGGCCAGCAGGAATACCAGCGCGGCCTGCCAATTGATGGCAATCTCATTGCTGGCGTACGAATTCGTTTGATCGGCATAAACCCGGGCTGGGGGCACGTCCTTCGGCAACGCGGCCAGCACTGCATCGCCGCGCCGCGCGTTTGGCCCACCGGAAAGCATCCCCGGCCATGGCGCTCTGTTGGTCACCGACGCACTCGGCCGGTGATGCGGATGTTGGAATGGGTTCTCGCCCACTTGTGTCACCCAGGAGAGCGAGAATGTGTTTCTCCCCAACAAATAATGCAGATTGTCCCCCGCAGCATTCACGAAGTCCGGATCGGGGCGGAACGTATTGGCAATCAGCAGATAAAAGCCATAGCCTGCGGCAACCCCATTCGATCCCCAGATGTAGTCTCTGGTCTGCATGCTGATGCGGTAGGGATTTGCGCGGGTGCGCGCAACCACAATTTGCGCCGATCCCAGGGTGCGGTCGCGGATGGCCTTCACTGCGCTGGCATCCTTTCCTGTTTGCGAAGAGAGCGCATAGGTCCACAGGGCCATTGCCCCCAGCGAACTCCAACTCTCCGCCGGCGGGGAAACCAGCTTGGGAAGAAACTCTGCGTAATGGCTTAGAAAGAAATCGTTGTAGCTCGCTTCACCCGTGGTGCGGCTCAGTTCCGCTGCCGCCCAGAGCCTCTCGTCGGAACAGTTCGCGTCGCCATATTCTCCCGTCGTTACGCCCGGCGGATTTTTGAACGTGACATTTGGATATTTTTCCGTCCACGCAAAAGCGCGTCGTGCAGCCTCCAGCGCCTGCGTGGCAAACTTCGCGTCAAAGGGCTTATAAACGCGCGCGGCAATTGCTGCCACGGCGGCCAGGTCAGCAGTCGCGCAGGTGCTCTTAAAAGGCTCAGTGCCAGTACCGATAACGACGCTTGGCAGCTTGTCCGCTTCGGGCGCAATGAATGCCGAGAAGTGTGTGCTGGTCTGCTTGTGCCACACACCGCCATCCTTATCCTGCATCTTCAGCATCCACTCCAGGTTCCAGCGCGCCTCATTCAAAATGTCCGGCGTGCCGTTACCCGATTCGGGGATCTTCTGCGAAATGTTCTTCAGCCTGTCCCCATAGATCTCCCAGGTCCACAGCAACGTCCCCGTAGCGATCCCGGAATTGACCACATAGCGGCCATAATCCCCTGCGTCGTGCCAGCCGCCAATATTGTCTCGCGGGCCTTGAGCCCCCGAGGAACTGTGAAACTCGCCGTGCAAATGGCATGCGGGGTGAGCATAGCCGGGGAACTCGGGACCCATATCCACCGCCGTCCCGCAGCGCTGGCCGTAAAAGGCGCGCATTGCCAGATAGTAAGTGTGATTGAAGACATTCCGATCCACTGAGAAGTCGAAACTGCGCCCCACGCCTGGAACATCGACGTAGTAGGTTCCAGCGTCCCTCAACCCTGTGAATTCCGCAGCCTGAACGTAGTCGCCGGAGTCTGGATCGAACTCCGGGCCCGCCAGTCTGCCTTGAAAGCTGGATACCCGATCGCTGGAACGCCTGATCTGAAACGTTTCTGCGTGGGTTTGGCTTGGAGAGGCAACAAATGCCACTTTGGGTCCGTCGAGCGGATAGCCAACCTGATCCACCTTGATGACCAGGGCTGGAGACTCAGCTCCAGTGGCCAATGAAGCCGGGAGAACGAGAAGGCCGCCAAGCAGAACGGCTATCGGCAACATTCGACCGCAACGAGCACGCATGAAGGCTACAAACATGAATCCTGGCATAGCTGAACTTTCGCCTCGTGCAAGCGCCCAAGGTGTATGCAAGACGCGCCAATGTCCCTCACAATCGCCTGAAAAATGGGAACGACCTTTTTGGGAACGGCAGATTGTCGCGTTTTGCTCGCGCAGATACTGTGGCACACCGGCGGCATCTCGCGCAAATCCATTCAAAACTTTTCAATGCGCATGGAATAGTTCTGGAAAATCGATTGATTAGTTTTCAAGCTGGGAACTATACTGGCGGCGGTCCTTATTCGAGGAATCATTCATCATGAAATTCGGCCATTTCGACGATTGCAATCGTGAGTATGTGATAACGCAACCAGATACGCCACTGCCGTGGATCAATTACCTGGGTTGTCAGGCATATTTCGGAATCATTTCCAACACGGCGGGGGGCTACTCGTTCTATCGCGATGCCCGGCTGCGGCGCCTGACGCGTTACCGGTACAACAATGTACCGCTCGATCTCGGCGGGCGGTATATCTACCTGCGCGATGGCCAATCGAAGGAGTTCTGGTCACCCTCGTGGCAGCCGACGCGCCATGACCTCGAGGACTACACCTGCCGCCACGGGATGGGCTACACGGTGATCGGATCGAGTTATAGCGGAATCGAGGCCCACACCCGCTACTTTGTGCCGCTCGATGAAAACCTTGAAATCTGGCAACTTACCGTTACCAATCGCCGCACCACCAAAGCCACCCTTTCCGGCTTTGCCAGCATCGAATTCTGCCTCTGGGATGCGCAGGACGACGCCACCAACTTCCAGCGTAACTTCAATACCGGACAAGTCGAAGTCGAAGACGGCGTAATCTACCACAAAACCGAGTACCGGGAGCGGCGCAATCACTTCGCTTATTTTGCCAGTTCGCAGCCCGGCGCCGGCTTCGACACCCAGCGCGAGGCGTTTCTGGGCCGCAATCGAGGATGGGACAAGCCCGCAAGCGTGGAAACCGGTCAGCTGACCAACTCCATCGCGTACGGCTGGTCGCCCATCGGAGCGCATCAAGTGAAGCTGGAACTGGAGCCCGGAGAAACCCGCCAGATCGTATTCGTGCTCGGCTACCATGAGAATCCAACCGACCAGAAATTCGATCCGGCAGGATCGCAGACGATCAACAAGAAATTGGTCAAACCAGTCATCGCACGGTATCTGGACAGCAAGGAAGCCGACGCCGCCTTCGAGCGCTTGCGCCAATATTGGGACAGCCTGCTCAATATTTTCCAGGTGGACACGCCCGACATCCACACCAATCGGATGGTCAACATCTGGAACGCATATCAGTGCATGGCGACGTTTAATATGTCGCGATCGGCTTCCTTCTACGAGTCCGGCATNNACCGGCGGCGCCTACCACCAGTACCAGCCGCTCACCAAGCGCGGCAACAACGATATTGGCGGCGGCTTCAACGACGATCCGCATTGGCTCATCGTCGGCGTCTCGGCTTATTTGAAGGAGACCGGCGACTGGAGCATCCTCGACGAGCCCGTCCCGTACGACAATGAGCCCGGTTCGGAAGCGCCGCTCTATAACCACCTTCAGCGCAGCTTCGCGTATACATTGGAGCGCCTCGGCCCGCACGGATTGCCGCTGATCGGCCGCGCCGACTGGAACGACTGCCTCAATCTGAATTGCTTCTCCGATACGCCCGGCCAGTCCTTCCAGACCACCACCAACAAGGACGGCAAAGTGGCCGAGTCGGTCTTCATCGCCGGCCTCTTCGTCTACGCCGGCCGCGAACTGGCCGCCATCGCAACCCACCGTGGGCTTTCGGGAGAAGCTGCGTCGTACCTTGCCGAGGGCGTGAAGATGGAGGCAGTCATCTATGAACATGGCTGGGACGGCGAGTGGTTTCTCCGCGCCTATGACGATTTCGGCGACAAGATCGGTTCAAAGGAGTGCGAAGAAGGCAAGATCTTCATCGAGTCAAACGGGTTTTGCGTGCTTGCCGGCATCGGCCTCGACGACGGCAAAGCCGCCCTGGCAATGGACTCAACACGCAAGCATTTGGCGACGAAGCATGGCATCGTGGTTCAGCAGCCGGCGTACTCCCGCTACTACCTCAATCTCGGCGAAATCTCGTCCTACCCGCCTGGGTACAAGGAGAATGCGGGCATCTTCTGCCACGTGAATCCGTGGGTCATGATCGGCGAGACCCGACTCGGCCACGGCGACCAGGCCCATGACTACTACACGCGCATCAACCCCTCGGCACGCGAAGAGATCGGCGATCTGCATCGCTGCGAGCCCTACGTCTACGCGCAGATGATCGCCGGCAAGGATGCGCCCACCTTCGGCGAAGCCAAAAACTCCTGGCTCACGGGCACTGCGGCGTGGAATTATTACGCCATCGTCCAATGGATACTGGGCGTGCGCACTTCGCTCGACGGACTCCAGATTGCCCCCGTTATTCCCAAAAGCTGGCCGGGATTCACGGCGACCCGCACCTTTCGCGGCGTAGTCTACAAGATCTCCGTCGAGCGCAAGGGCGAAGGTAATCAAATTGCGCTCACCGTCGATGGCGCGCCGATCGAAGGCAACGTGGTGCCCGCACCCACCGATGGGCGAAAAGAAGTTTCGGTTCATGGAATTCTGAGCTAGAACAGGCGAAAGTCATGTATACCGCGCAGGAGCAACGCTACGACGCCATGCAATACCGCCGCTGCGGGAGGAGCGGCGTGCGGCTGCCCGCCATCTCACTCGGTCTGTGGCACAACTTCGGCGGTGTGGACGTTTTTGAGAATGGCCGCGCCATGGTGCGCCGCGCCTTCGACCTCGGCATCACCCACTTCGACCTGGCCAATAACTACGGGCCGCCGCCGGGAAGCGCGGAATCCAACTTCGGCGAAATCCTGCGCCTTGACCTCAAGCCCTATCGCGATCAATTGATCATCAGCAGCAAAGCCGGCTGGGGCATGTGGCCCGGCCCCTATGGCGATTGGGGATCGCGCAAGTATTTAATCGCCAGTCTCGACCAGAGCCTCAAGCGCATGGGTCTCGACTACGTGGACATCTTCTACTCCCATAGGCCGGACCCTGCCACGCCCATCGAAGAAACCATGGGCGCCCTCGATCACGCCGTGCGCTCCGGCAAAGCGCTTTACGCCGGCATCTCCAGCTACGACGCAAAACAGACGGCCGCGGCCGCGAAGATTTTGCGCTCGCTCGGCACGCCCTGCCTGATTCATCAGCCGAAGTACTCGATGTTCGACCGCTGGATTGAAAACGGTTTGCTCGACGTTCTCGGCGATGAAGGCATTGGCGGCATCGCCTTTTGTCCGCTGGCGCAGGGACTTCTGACCGATCGATATCTCCATGGCATTCCCGAAGGCTCGCGCGCTTCCAAGCCGGATACCTTCCTCAAGAAGAACGACATCGACGAGGGCCATCTTGCCAAGGTGCGCGCATTGAATGTGCTCGCTGTGGAGCGCGGCCAGTCGCTCGCGCAGATGGCTCTGGCCTGGGTCCTCCGCGACGGCCGCATGACTTCGGCGCTCATCGGAGCCAGCCGCGTGGAGCAGATTGAGCAGAATGTTGCCGCGCTCGCCAATCTCGCCTTCTCCGCCGATGAATTGGCGAAGGTTGAGGCGATTCTGAGCAAAGAGGGTCCCACTGGCCAATCTGAAGGATGATTTTCTTCGGCTGGTTACGATGTTCTTAGAAGGAGAGGCCCTTAGGTGAGCGAGCTACGGCAACGAGTTGAGGCGGAGTTACTCTCAGACATCCTCCCCTTTTGGCTCAAGTACGCGATTGACGAGGAGTACGGCGGGTTTCGCGGTCAGATTGCCAACGATCTCACCATCAACCCCCACGCAGCCAAGGGAATCATCCTCAACGCGCGCATCCTCTGGACCTTCTCCAAAGCCTTCAGTGCCTATGGCGATCCGGTCTATCTGAACGCGGCTCGCCGCGCCTATGAATACCTGGTCCGCTTCTTCTGGGACAACGAGTTTGGTGGCGTCTACTGGATGGTCGACTACCAGGGCAACCCCTTCGACACCAAGAAGCGTATCTATGGTCAGGCGTTCACGGTCTACGCGCTGGCCGAGTACTACCACGCCACCGGCGACGCGGAGATACTGGCCAGGGCCTTGCGCCTGGTGGAAGTGATTGAAGCTTCGGGACACGATCCGGCCAATGGCGGCTACTTCGAGACCTACGAGCGCGATTGGACCCTGGCCGTCGATCAGCGCCTGAGCGAGGTGGATCAGGACGAAAAGAAGTCCATGAATACTCACCTCCATTTACTGGAGGCCTATGCGGCGCTGCTGCGCAATCACGAGCACTCAACTGTGCGCCTCCGCCTGCGCGAGTTGATCGAGGTCTTCCTTAACCACATCGTCGATCCAAAGACTCACCACTTCCTGCTCTTCTTTGACGAGGAGTGGCGTACCCAGTCAGACAAGGTATCGTTTGGCCACGACATCGAGGGAAGCTGGCTGCTTTGCGAAGCAGCGGAGATTCTTGGCGACACTGCGCTCCTCGAGAGTGTGCGCGCAGTCGGCCTATCCATGGCGCAAGCCGTCTATGACCAGGGGCTCGATACGGATGGAGGCCTGCTCTATGAAGCCGGCCCCACAGGGATTATCGATAGCGATAAGCATTGGTGGCCGCAGGCGGAGGCTGTCGTCGGATTCCTCAATGCCCACGAGCTTTCGGGCCGGCAATACTTCCGCGATGCGGCCGAACGTAGCTGGGCGTTCATTGAGGAACACATCATTGACCGCGAGCATGGCGAATGGTTCTCGCTGGTCTCAAAAGATGGTGTGCCCGCCGCTGAGCGGGATAAAGTGGGTCCCTGGAAGTGCCCCTATCACAACAGCCGCGCCTGCTTTGAAACCATGGAGCGCCTCGATGCGCATGGGGTCCAGGATGCACGGCAGGAATAGAAGGGCAGGCGATCTCAGATGAATCAAACAGCATTCAAACAACTTGTCCAGCAGTTATTCAAGCAACAGGAAAAGCTCCTCACGCGCCGCAACCGCAAGCTGCCCGGCGGCAATAGCATCTTTGAACGCTATGAGTTTCCCGTTTTGACGGCTGCTCACGCGCCCATTATCTGGCGCTACGACCTCAACCGCAAGACCAATCCGCTGCTGCTGGAGCGCATCGGCGTCAATGCCACCTTCAACGCCGGGGCAATCGCGCATGACGGCAAATTCCTGGTCGTTGCGCGTGTCGAAGGCGCTGACCGCAAGTCGTTTTTCGCAGTGGCCGAGAGCCCGAATGGCATCGACAATTTTCGTTTCTGGGATTACCCCATCTTGCTGCCCGAAGCCGCCGACCCGGACACCAATGTCTACGATATGCGGCTGGTGAAGCACGCGGACGGCTGGATCTACGGCCTGTTTTGCACGGAGCGCAAAGACCCGAAAACACCGCCGTGGGACACATCCTCTGCCGTCGCGCAATGCGGCATCGTCCGTACCAAAGACCTCAAGACATGGGAGCGTCTGGCCGACCTGAAATCGAAGTCGCCGCAGCAGCGCAATGTAGTGTTGCACCCTGAGTTTGTCGATGGAAAGTATGCGTTCTATACGCGCCCGCAGGACGATTTCATCCAGGCCGGCAAAGGCGGCGGCATCGGCTGGGGGCTGTCAGCGAGCATCGAGAACGCCGTGATCGAGAAGGAATCGATCATGGACAACCGAGAGTATCACACCATTCAGGAAGTCAAGAACGGCCTGGGCCCCGCGCCCATCCAGACACCTAAGGGTTGGCTGCACCTGGCGCACGGCGTGCGCAACACCGCGGCCGGCTTGCGCTACGTCCTCTATCTCTTCCTCGCCGACCTCGAGCGCCCCTGGGTCATCACGCACAAGCCGGCTGGATACTTCATCGCGCCGGAAGGCGAAGAACGTGTCGGCGATGTTTCCAACGTGGTTTTCAGCAACGGCTGGATCGAGCGCGCCAACGGCGATGTCTTCATCTACTACGCGTCATCCGACACACGCCTGCATGTTGCAACCAGCACCGTGAGCAAGCTGCTCGACTATGTGCTGAACACGCCCGCCGATCCGCTCCGCAGCCGCGACTGCGTGGAGCAGCGCTATGAGCTGATCGAGAAGAATCTGACCGCGCTGCGCCTGCTCAAGCTACCCGCCGGCAAGCGTTCCGGGAAAAAGACGGCCATGGAAAAGAAGCGCCAGCGCTGATCTCCGGCAGGCTTTAATTCCGCGGCTTGGCAGGCTCAGTAACCGGAGTAGGCTGCGTGCCGCTTTGCGCATCCCTCTGCGCGGCTTCACGGGCCAGCTTGTCGGCCTGTTTCTTCTTGTGGTGGCGCACCAGGTCAGGCCAGAACTCGATCACTTCCGCGCCCACAATGCCTTCGACGGACACAGTCAATCCATCATTGATGGTGTCGCTGACTGTGCGTTCTGAAGCAGGATAATAGGCGCGGGCGACGGCAGCGCCCATCAGGTTGCCCACGACATTCGCATAGTTCGGACCCCATTTCCCGTTATCGCGCCGGCACCAGACGGTGCTCGCCGCCGCCCACAGAAAGCGGTTCGTTGCGCTACCCGTGCCCTTCTGGAAGTAGCGCGGATCTTCATGCCAGATGCTGGGCAACACCGCATTTCCAAAGAAATTACCGATAAAAGCATCGGAATATGCGGCGCCGTATCGCTTTGCGTACCCCTGTGCGCCCTGCCCCCATTCGGAGTAGCTGTCATCGGCCTGGCCAATGCCGGAAACTACGCCCGCCAACAGAAATGGCCACGGATCGGTGGAGCTCTTGAAGAAAAGCTTGAACTTCTGCCCCGAAGAAAGAGGAGCCGCGTTCCTATTACTGGTTGTGTTGAAGGTCGCCATCACCCCCATCACGCGCTGCTTTTCCTGTTCCTTCAACTGCTCTTCGGCCTTCTCGTGCTGGCTCTTTTGTGCGTCGGATTGGGCAGCACCCGTCTGCGAACTGGAACTCGACTGCGGTGCTGGAGAAGTGGCCGGAGCCTGCTGCGTGCTCTGGTCCTCTCCGGGCGATTGCCCTGCCGCCATCGCCAATTGCGGCTGCGGCGCATCCGGAAGCTGCTGGGCTGCGACGATCTCAGGACCGGAACCCGGTTCCTGGCCGAACATTGGGGTGGGCGACGCCAACACGGCTATTCCAGCCGCAAGTGACGCAGAAATCAAACAAGAGCGAACGAGCATCTATTCACCAGTCGTGGATCAGGTGCCCAGCCAGCCGTCTCAAATTAGCCGGCTGATTTGGCCTCGGGCACTATCTATAGGGTAATCCACCCCGGCGAGCAGCCTCGACCCCGGCCGCGCTCCTGAGGCAGCGATTCAACATGCGGGCACATCGCCCTGCTGTTAGACGCAGTTCCGCGTGCCTGGACCCAGAATCTTCGACCACTGCCCCAGATTTCATCCTCCCGCAATGAAAGGATTTACGCTTGTGCCGCCTGGCGGCTCTTGATCTCCTTCAAAAGCACCTCAATTTTGTCTTCGCTCTCCAGCGTCTGGAACTTCTCCTCCAGGCTCTCTGGAACCAGCACCTCGCACGCCGCTGCATTCTCCGCAGCCTTGATCCGGACACGGCTCTTCAGCCGTCCCAGTGCGTTTTCCTGGTCGGTGCCGACGGCCTGGCGAGCCTGCGTCGCCCGGCCAATCACCTTGGCACGGCGATGCTCGGCAGTCAGCATCTCGCAGTGGGCGCGCGTCTCGTTCAGCTTCTGGTCCAGCTTGTGCAGCGCCTGCCGCAGATTATCGGCCTCATGCTTCTGATCCTCAGCCTGCGTGGTAAAGCCCTGGACCAGCTGATCGTGGCTCAGCGCCCGCTCCAGCGCCGCGCGCGCCAGGTCGTCGTGACCCTTCTGCACCGCCAGCTCCGCCTTGCGACGCCATTCAGCCGCCTGCTCCGCGTGCTCACTGCGCTTCTTTTCAAGCAGATGCTGGTCGGCAATCGCGATCGCCACCTGCGTCTTCACCTGGAGCATCTGGTTTTCCATGTCCAGGACGATTTGTTTCAACAACCGCTCGGGATCCTCGGCCTTCTCGATCAGGTCGTTCAGATTCGCGCGCAGCAAGGTGCTTACTCTGTCAAGCAGTGCCATGGGATTCTCCTTCTCTTTGCTATTAGCCTTCTCTGCCGCTACCGGCAGCTTTGTCACTCGTTCTTGAGCCATCCAGCCTCCAGCTCCCACTGAACAAGCTGAGAGCCGAAGGCTGAAAGCTGACAGCTATTTCTTCTCTTCAGCTTCCGGTTTTGTCTTGATCGCCTTCACATTCGACATCAACTGTTTGATGTCCATTCCGCTCAGCGCCTCAAACAGTGCCGGAACCTGCGCCGCAATCCGCGTCATGTCCCCGGTAATCTTGTGCGCACCCGCAGCATCGTCATTGCCCGTGGACACGATCGTGATGTGATCCACCTTGCTCAGCGGCTCGGCCATGGCGCGAACCACATCCGCCATGTTGGTCAACAGCTTGTCCACAACCGCGGCCTGGTTCCACTCCTGGTAAGCCTCGGCCTTCACACTCATTGCCTTCGCTTCCGCCTCGCCCTTCTGGAAGATGATGTTGGCTTCGGCTTCGCCCTGCGAACGAATCGCGGCAGCCCGTCCTTCTGCTTCAGTGGTCAGACGATTCTTTTCCGCCGAAGCCATGTTCTCAATCCGCTGGCGCTCGATCTCAGAGCCCTTCAGAATGGTGGCGATGAGTTCCTTTTCATGACGCAGAATCTCCGCTTCCTGCACCTTGATCTGGCCCTCTTTCTCCACCTGCTGCACCTTCACCTGCTCCGCGGTTACCTGCTGCAGCATGATGTTGGTCTGCAGCTCATACGCCTTGTCCGCCGAAGCCTGCTGGCGGCGGCTCTGCTCTGCATACTCCGCCTTCTTGATCTCCAGATCCCGCTGCGCCTCCGCCTGCCGCGTCTGCGAGGCGGTCTCGGCAATTACGCGCTCCTGGTCGGCCTGCGCCTTGGCTACAGCCGACTCGCGCAGCGCCGTTGCCCGCTTGATGGCCGTGTCGCGCTCCGCATCGGCAGTCGCCATCTCCGCGTCGCGCTTGATCCGCGCCACATCCGGCCGGCCCATATTCGAGATGTACTCGTTCTTGTCGCGAACTTCCTTGATCGTGAACGAGATCACCTCCAGCCCCATCTTGCTCATGTCCTCGGCGCAGGTGGCGCGCATCCGCTCGCCCACCATCTCCGGCTCCTTCACAATCTGCTCCACAGTCAATTGNNAGAAACTGCTCCGCCGCGGTCAAAATCGACGCCTGGTCGCTGCGCACCTTGATCTGCGCCACCGCTTCCACCGTCACCGCCACGCCCTGCCTGGTGTAGAGGTCCTGTTGCGGCGCCACGTCGAAGCTCATCAGTTCCAGGCTCAGCTCGCGGCAGTTTTCCACCATGGGCCAGATGACCGTGCCGTGACCCTTGACGACGCGCGTGCCGCCGAGCCCGTATACGATCAAGGCCTCGTTGGGCCCAGCTTTGCGATACATCCTGGCCAACAGTCCCATGAGCAAAATAAGCACCAATGCACATAGGCCTGCAATCACAATAATTTCATTCGTCTGCGTCATTTCGTTCCCGGCCCTTTCGCCCGGGAGGTAAGGGGTTGATGGTTATTCCTCTACTGCAAGTTGTCAGTTATCAGTTTTCAGTTGTCAGCTCGATCTCTGACCACTGATCACTGACAACTTACAACTGTTCTACTGTTTGCTGCCGGCGTTCCGGCCGTTCTTGGGAAAGATCTTGGCCAGCAATCCCAGCAGGAAGATTCCCACCAGGATGGCCATATCAGTAATAAGCACGGTCGTATTCGTCATGCG